>DASXGW010000012.1 GCA_036488875.1 Candidatus Baltobacteraceae bacterium
TTCCGGCACTGGCGGACGTGACGTGCGCGATCGTCTTCAGCGCTTTGCCGATCGTGTACGTCGCTTGCTGTGTTTGGTCGGCGAAGACGACTTCGCCGGGGAAGGACGTCTGCTGATAGCCGTCCTTTGAAACGCTGACCGTATACGTGTCGGGGGCCAGCGAGAGCATGATGAAATGACCGGTTGTATCCGTCGTCGTTGTTGCCGATTGCGACGGCGACACCGCCTGCACCTTAGCTCCTGCTACGGGTGCCCCAGTGTTGTCGCGCACGGTGCCGGAGATGTTGCCGGTGACGCCTGCCAGTGCCCATGTTCCCTGGACAAGCATAGTCACCAACACCAGTACGGCGACCAACGGTCGACGGAGGGATCCAATGTTCTTCAATTTTTTACCCTCGGTCGTGACGTGTGATATTGCGCCACGCCGGGGCTGGCCGGAGGCAGACTTTACCTCAGGCAAAACTCAGGGTGACGCAATTGCGGCACTTTCCTGAGACAAAGGTCCGCTCCTTTAAGTTCTATTAGCTTAGCTTTATGGAGATATTCACGAAATCTCAAAGGGCCGTTAAGCCGTAACGGCGAGGCGTTCCGAAAGCAAGCGCGGGATCTCCGACGGCCGGTCGGCGACGGGAACCCCGGCGGCCTCGAATGCCGCGATTTTACTCTGGGGCGTACCGAAGTTGCCCGAGATGATGGCTCCGGCGTGCCCCAGGGACTTGCCCGGAGGCGCGTTTCGGCCGCCGATGAAGGCCACAATCGGCGTTCCCGGCATGTGCTCGCGAATGAATGCCGCCGCATCCTCCTCGTCGGAGCCGCCGATCTCGCCGCAGACGACCACGGCCGTGGTTTCAGAGTCGTTCTTAAACTCGCGCAGACAGTCAACGAACGTCGTCCCGATGATCGGGTCGCCGCCGATGCCGATGCAGGTCGACTGGCCGATGCCGGCTCGCGTGAGAAGGTCGACGACCTCGTAGGTCAGCGTGCCCGAGCGGGAGATCAGACCGACGTTGCCCGGGGTGAAGACGTGACCCGGCATGATGCCGATCGAGGCTTTTCCGGGGGAGACCAAGCCCGGGCAGTTCGGGCCGATGATTCGCATGCCGGGCGTCGTGCCCACGACCTTGAGCATGTCGTGAACGGGAACGCCTTCGGTGATGCAAACCGCAAACGTGATGCCGGCTTCGTAGGCCTCGTAGAGCGCATCGGCGGCAAAGGGCGGCGGCACGAAGATACACGTATGCGTCGCGCCGGTCGCTTCGACCGCGTCCTTTACGGTATCGAAGACGGGCAGGCCGTGAGGCGTCTTTTGGCCGCCTTTGCCGGGGGTCACGCCGCCGACGATGTTGGTTCCGTACTTCACCATGCGGTCGGTGTGATACGACCCTTCCGATCCGGTGATGCCTTGAACGATGACCTTACTGTTCTTATCTAAAAAAATCGACATTACTGTGCTAGCTCCACGGCTTTCTTAGCGCCTTCGTCCATCGTCTCGACCGGCGTCATGTTGTTGTCGGCGAGAATCTTTCGCCCTTCGGCCTCGTTCGTGCCGGTCAAGCGGATGACGAGCGGAATCTTCCGCGACGTCGTCTCCTTCATAGCCGCAACGATGCCTTTGGCAACTTCGTCGCCGCGCGTGATGCCGCCGAAGATGTTCACGAAGAACGACTTCGCCCCGGTATTGTTCACCACGAGCTCGTAGCAGTTGCGCACGCGCTCGGCGTTTGCACCACCGCCGACATCGAGGAAGTTGGCGATCTTGCCGCCGGCGTTCGTCACGGCATCCATGGTGGCCATCGCCAAACCTGCGCCGTTGGCCATCGTGCCGACGTTGCCGTCGAAGCGGCGGAAGTTACGGATTCCTAATCCCGCTTTGACGGCGAGTTGTTCGTCTTCGTCGAGCGGAAGGTGCTTTTGCCACTCCGCAAACTCCGGATTGCGGAACAACGCGTCGTCGTCCAGCTCGACCTTTGCATCGGATGCGAAGACGCGGCCCTCGGATGTCAGCACGAGCGGATTGATCTCCACGAGCTTCGCGCCGTAACGGAAGAACAGGTCGTAGAGCGCGCCGACGATCGCCGGCAGCTGCTTGCGATACCCCGGATCGAGCTCCGATTCGAACGCGAGCTCGCGGCCGATAAACGGCGAGTACCCGATCGCGGTATCGACGTAGAACTTTGCAATGGAGTCGGGATGCTTCTCGGCGACTTCTTCGATGTCCATGCCGCCGAAACGGCTGACCATGATCACGGGCTTCTTCTGCGTGCGGTCGATGGCGATCGCGCAGTACGCCTCTTTGGCGATCGGCAGCTTCTCTTCAACCAGCAGCGATTTGATTTCTTCGCCTTGCGGGTTTTGGCGATTACCCGGCATCGGCGTCGCGAGGATGTCCGTCGCGACGGCGCGCCCTTCGTCGGCGGTATTGGCAAACTTGATCTTACCGGCCTTACCGCGGCCGCCCATGAGCACCTGAGCTTTGACGACCCATTCGCCCACGGTCTTTTCGATATGCTCCGCAACCTCGTTCGGCGTAAGCGCGTGCCCGCTCCGCGGCACGGGAATGCCGGCCCGCTTAAAGAGCTCTTTGCCCTGGTACTCCATCAAATTCATAGCCGCCCTCGATTCGATTAGGCCGTCGCGGTGCCCCTTGTAGCTTTAGTCGCAGTTGCTAGTCTAGCTTGCCCAGCAGCGACCGCGAGATGATGAGCTGCTGGATCTCCGAGGTCCCTTCGTAGATTTCGGTTATCTTGGCGTCGCGATAGTGGCGCTCGACCGGAAACTCTGTCGTATAGCCGTAGCCGCCGTGAATCTGCAGCGCTTCGGCCGCGTGCTTGCGCGCCGCAGTCGAAGCGAAGAGCTTGGCTTTGCTTGCTTCAACCGCAAACGGTTTACCGGCATCGGCCAGCGACGCGGCTCGATAGACCAACAGCCGCGCTGCGTCGAGATCCGTTGCCATCTGCGCGATCTTGAACGAAACGCCTTCGAAACCGCCGATCGGCTTCCCGAACGCGGTCCGTTCTTTTGCAAACTGCACCGATTCGTCCAAACACGCCGCGAGTATTCCGGTCGCTTGCGCCGCGATGCCGATGCGACCGGCAGTCAGCGCCTGCATCGCGTTACCGAAGCCGTCGCCTTCGTTTCCGAGCAGCGCGTTACCGGGGACGCTCACGTCGTCAAATGCGAGATCTACCGTATTGCTCGTGTGGATGCCGAGTTTCTCCGTCACTTTTTCGACGACGATGCCCGGCGATTGCGCGTCGACGATAAACGCACTCACACCTTTTGCGCCGGGACCGCCGGTGCGAAACATAGCCATGATCCCGCCGGCGTGGCTCCCGTTCGTGCACCACTGCTTGCGACCGTTGAGCAGGTATCCGGCGGCGGCGCGTTTCGCAGATCCGCGAATGTTCGCCGCGTCGGAGCCGGCGTCGGGCTCGGTGAGCGCGAACCCCGCAATAACGTCGCGGCCGGCAAACTGCGGAAGCCAGTGACGTTTCTGCTCGTCGCTCCCAAGACGCACCACCGCCGAGCAAATCATCGCGTGCACCGACACCGTAACGGCCGTGCCCGCGTCGACGCGCGCGAGTTCTTCGATCGCTAGCGCATACGAAACGTAGTCGGCGCCGGCGCCCCCGAACTCTTCGGGAATGATGATGCCCATGATGCCGGCTTCGGTCAGTTTGGCGTACAACGCGCGCGGGAAGACGCGCTCGCGATCCCACTGCGCGATATGCGGAGCAATCTCGCGCTGCGCGATCTCGGCTGCCAGCGCGCCGATCTGTCGCTGTTCGTCGGTAAGCTCGAACTGAGTTCGCTCGGCGCTGAGCACGTTTTAGCCGACGCGAATCAGGACGGCATCCCCTTGGCCGCCGCCCGAACAGATCGTCGCAATGCCGTAACCGCCGCCGCGCTTGCGCAGCTGATTGATGACCGTCCCGATGATGCGCGCGCCCGACGCGCCGATCGGATGTCCCATTGCGACCGCGCCACCGAACTTGTTGATCTCGGTTTCATCGAGCCCCAAGTTGCGCGCCGACGTGATGGCGACCGCGGAGAACGCTTCGTTGATCTCCCAGACCGCGATGTCTTCGTGACGAAGCCCGACGCGATCGAGCAGCTTCGAGGCCGCCATCGCCGGCGTGAGACAGATGTAGGGCGAATCCCACGCGACGGTAGCGTGCTCGACGATCGTGGCGAGGGCTTCGTGGCCGCGCTGTGCGGCCCACTGCGCGTCGGCGAGAATCAACGCTGCGGCACCGTCGTTAACGCCAGGCGCGTTGGCGGCGGTAATCGTTCCGTCCTTTTCCAGGGGCTTGAGTTTGCCCATCGCTTCGAGGCTTGCGTCGCCGCGAACGGATTCGTCACGATCGACGACGGTATTCGGAACGTCGCCCGTGACGAACGGCGCGTACTGCTCGTACTGCATGGTAAACTGCGCCGACGGCTCGTGATCCCAGATGCGGTTGGCGGCACCGACCGAAGCGGGAACGCGAACGTCGCCTCGCTGCGGCAGTTTGTCGACGACGACTTTGCCTTTTGCCTTCGAGGCGACGCGCACCGGAACGATCTCGTCGGCGAAGTGGCCTTTCGAGTGCGATTCGTGCGCGCGCCGGTGGCTTTCGTACGCGAAGCGATCTTGCTCGTCGCGCGTCATGCCCATTTCACCGGCGACCCTGCTGCCCTGCGTCGACATCGCCATCGGGAAATATTGATCCCATAACCCGTCGTAGATCATTGCATCGACGAGCGCGCCGTCGCCGAACCGATAGCCGAACCGAGCGTCGCGCAAGAGATAAGGGGCGTTCGACATCGATTCCATTCCGCCGGCGGCAACGACGTTGTTGGCGCCCGCATTGATCGACCGCATCGCACCGACGACCGCGAGCAGCCCCGAAGCGCACACCTTGTTCACGGTTTCGGCGGTCACGGTCTTCGCGAGGTTCGCTTTGAACACGACTTGGCGCGCGGGATTTTGGCCGACGCCGGCCTGAAGCACTTCGCCGAAGATGGCGTGTTCGACGTCGGAGGGATCGACGCCGGAGCGTTCGATGGCGGCGGCAAGTGCGACCGCGCCCAAGCTTGTTGCGCCTAACGGTGCGAGTGCGCCCCCGAGCTTACCGAACGGGGTGCGGGCCGTCGACAGCACGACGGCCTTGGAATGGATCTGAGTCATAGCGTTTTGTCCTTCTCTAATGAAAGGCGCTTGGCCCCCCAAACGGTTGCGGCGTTAGTCGTCGTCCGGAGGCAGATTCGAAGGCGGTCGCGTGAGGAAGTACGACGCCGGTTTCTTCGCGGGAATCGTCACGAACGCGCGCGGCGTCTGATGGAAGTCGAAGACGTCGAGCATGCTGTTGGCGCGCTGGTCCGTGTAGCCACCGGCGGTAGAACCGAGTACGGGTAGACCGAAGACCTCTTCTACGAGCTTCACGACGCTGCCGAATTCGTATTGCGTGTGCGCGACGTAACCGGCTCTGGCGTACGGCGAGATGACGATGCACGGAACGCGTATGCCCAGCCCGCGGTAGTCGCGGTGCGGAGGCGGCAGGTCGTCGTACCATCCGCCCCAATCATCCCACAGCACGACGATAGCCGTACTCTTCCAATCGGGGCTCTTGCCGATCGTGTTGACGACCGCAGCCACCCACGACGGGCCCGTTTGTCCAAATCCGGGATGGTCGGAATCGATTGCGTCGGGAATCACCCACGAAACTGATGGTAAATGCCCGTCGCGCGCGTCGTAGATCGCGCGGGTCTGCGGTGAGCTGACGTTACGCGACCAATCCGGGCCGTAGCGCACGTTTTTGATCGCACTGAACTCAGACCAAATGTTCCCGCCGAACACCGATACCGCGGGTGCATAATACTTCCACGAGACTCCGGCGGCATCGAGTGTGTCGGCCAGCGTACGGAACTGCGTAAAGCATGGAAACGGTCCGCCGCCCACGCTTTCGTGACGCGCCGAGTTGAGAATCGACGTCTTCGTGCCGGCCGGCGCATCGCAGCCCCAAGGCTGCGCGAACGGCGTATCGACTTCGGAGATCGACGGCGAAAGACTCGCGGTCCCGGCGATGAGGTCGAGATGCGCGGTGAAGCTGTTGCCGAACATCGTCGGAAACATGTGGTCGGCCAAGACGTAGCTTTTGGCCATCGCCCAATACGGCGCCACTTCGCTGGGATTCACGTACGAATACACGTAGTCGCCGACGGCGTCGTGACGCGTACAGTCGTAGTGGTTTCGATCGAAGCCGTCCATGCGGCCGCCGTCATAATCTGCCAGCGCCTCCGACCATTGGTTCGTCAGGCAAGGTCCAACGAGTCCGACCGGGTGCAGCATCACCTTCCTACCGTCGTGCGTGCGCCCGTACCTCGCGAACTCCGAGTTCGGAAAACCGTAAAAGAGATTGTCGAACGTGCGGTTCTCCTGAACGATGATGACGATGTGCTTGAGATACTTCCCGGGACCGAGGACCGAGCCGGAAGCAACGGTCGAGACCGGCGCAACGACCGGTGCTACCGGCGTCGCGCTGCACGAACTTGCGAACGCCGCCACGCAAAGGAGCGCGAGCAGTTTGCGCAACGTCATTCGGTGTCCAACGGCAGATTCGAGGGTGGAAGCGCGATGAAGAAACTGGGCGGATGCGTGACGCGGACGGGAACGTACCGTCGCGGTTGTTGTGAGAAATCGAAAACGTCGCCGACGCTGGCTGCGCGAACGTCGCTGGTACCGAGCCTCCCTAGTTGCCAGTTATCTTCGACGAAACGCAGAATGCTGCCGAACTCGTACTGCGTGTGCGCCACGTAGCCGCTGCGCGCATAGGGCGATACCACGATTGCCGGCACGCGAAAACCGAGTTGGCCAAAATCGAATTGACGTGGGGGCACGTGGTCGTAGAGCCCTCCCCAATCGTCCCAAATGATAAAGATGGCGGTCGACTGCCAGTACGAGCTTTCGCCGATGGCGTTGACGATGCTGCCGATCCAGTCGGGCCCGTAGTCGTGCGGTATTCCGGGATGGTCCGAGTAGTCCCCAGTCGGAATCACCCACGACACGCTGGGAAGTTTTTGATTTTTGATGTCGCCGAAGAGTTTGGTCTGTGGATCTACGACTTTGGTACCCCACTCGTCGCCGTAACGCACCGCGCGAATCGCTTCAAACGGGTTCCAGGGATCGTACGGCGTGCTGTGATAGTAGCGCCAGCTCACGTGTTTGCGATCGAGGAGATCGCGCAAGGTCGCATAGCTGTAGCACGGAAACGGACCGCCGTATTTCAGGAAGGCGCCGGCGCGAGTCACGAGCGACGTTATCGTGTTCTTGGAGGCGTCGCATCCCGGGGGGCCGCCTCCGATCGGGCTGTCGACGATCGCGTCGTTGGTGTTGATTTGCGTGCCGCCGGCGATCAGATCTTGATGCGCGATGGTACTGTCGCTGCCGGCGGTCATAAACATGTGGTCGGCCAATACGTACCGCTTGGCCAACGTCCAATACACGGCGATCTGCTTTGGATCCACATATTGATACGGTGCTAGCTGCGGTTTTCCATAGTTGCTCGCGACGATACCGAACCCGTCCATCTTGCCGCCGTCGTAATCAATACGATAGGAGTTATAGTTGTGCGGAACGTCGGCAGCGGCGAGCAGGCCGGCCTTCGTCAATGGAACCGTTGTGACGGTAGTGCCGGTGCGCAGCCGCCCCTGCATCGTGCCCTCGGCACGTGGGAACGTTGCGAAGAAGTTGTCGAAACTGCGGTTCTCTTGAATGAGGATCAAGACGTGCTGGATCTTCTTTGGGGGCGCCGCCGGCGAGCGCGCGCCATTTGCCGCCGAGGGCTGTACCGGCACGAAAGGCGCCGACGCGCAGCCGCCGGTAAAAGCGACAAGCGCGGCAAGCGCACACCAACGTACGGTAGTCATCCGTGACTCACCACGACGGGACAGCTTTCGCATTCGAACTGAATCGTCACGTGCGCTATGCCGAAGTGCTCGCGCAAGCACTCGTCGATCGCGCGTAGGATGGCGTTCGCTTCGCTGAGCCGGCGGTCGTCGAGCAGTACGTGCGCCGAAAGCGCGTGCGAGCCGCTGCCGATCGACCAGACGTGCAAGTCGTGCACTCCCGTGACGCCGGCAATCTCCGAGATGTGCTTGGAGACCGCGACGTCGTCGAGGCCGCGCGGCGTGCTTTCGAGCAGCACGCTGGTTGCATCGCGCATCACGCGCAGCACGCCGACCACGATAATGACCGCGACGAAGAGCGACAGCGCCGGATCGATCCAGGCGTGGTGCGTGAGCGCGATCGCGATGCCGCCGGCGATCACGGCCACGGCGCCCAACGCATCGCCGAGCACGTGAAAGAGCGCGGCGCGCACGTTGAGGTCGCGATGCGCTCCGTTGAGGACGAAACCCACGACGGCATTGCAGAAGAGGCCCACTCCGGCGACCGCTGACATGATCGCGGGCTCCGGCTGAACCGGCTCGGAGAATCGGCGCGCGGCGAAGTAAACGATCGCGATCGTAGCGACGAGCAGGATCGTACCGTTGAGGAGCGCGCCTAGGACTTCGATCCGTCCGTAGCCGTAGGTTCGCTTTCGATCGGCTGGCCGCTCCGCACCGATTGCCGCCAGCAGTGCCAATCCAAGCGCGAACAGATCCATCGTTACGTGAACCGCGTCGCCGGTTAAAGCCAGGCTGCGCGACGCATAGCCGCCCCAAAACTCGAGTAGCGCGACGAAGGCGGTAACGGCGATTGCGAGACTGAGACTGCGGCGGACCGTCACCGAAGCACCGCTTTTAGGCGCGCAGCGCTTTGAGCGCGAGCGTTGCCAGCATCGCTCCGAACGTGGCGAATGTGTTGCTTTCCGCCTTGGCGATCACGTCGGCGCGCCACTCGCCCGCGCCGTCGGGCATCGGCTCGAGTTGCGGCACCACCGGTGGAACGCGTTCGCAATAGCGCTCGAACTTCTCACCGAATTTTTCGCGCAAGAACTGCTCTTCGTGCGGAACGATCGTCGCGTAGACGCCGATCATCGAGCCCAGCGCGCCGGCGATGAGACCGAGCCGCGCGAGAGCCGAGTTCTTGCCGGTAAACGCGATCGCAAAACCGGCGGCGGTGATGAAGTTGCCGACGTAGAGCGGATTGCGCACGTACGCATACGGTCCCGCGGTCACGAGCTTTGGCGCCTCGACGGCGTCGCCGCGCGTGGTCACGCCCGAATACCCGACCGCCCAACAGCGCAGCAGCTCGCCGGCGATGGCGATCGGCAGACCGACGGTGATGCTGAACGCACTCGGTTTCCCCAGTGCGGCGAGCGCGACCGCCGGCACGGCGAGCAACGCGCCGCGATTCTTAAAAACGAAAGCTTCGAGGCTCTCCGAATCGTCCATCGCCGTGGCTTACGACGCGACGGCGTACGCCGCCTCGTAGACGTCGCCCAGCGAGCGTCCAAGCATAATCTCAGGTTCCCAGCCCGTGCGTTCCCGCAGTTTCTCAGCGCTTCCGACCAGCAGCGGTACGTCGCTGGGCCGCATCCGCGCGGGATCCTCTCGGATCTCGACGGGGACGTGAGCGATCGTGACGAGCTCGCGCAAAACGTCGCGGATCGTCACGGCGTTACCGCTGCAGACGTTATAGATTCCGCTTCGCTCTCCGTCGCGTGCCAGCGACACGTAGGCGCGCACGACGTCGCGTACGTCGAGAAAGTCGCGCGCCGCTTCGAGATTCCCGACCAAGAGTACCGGCGGAGCACCACGCGCGATCCGCGCGAGCTGCGACGCAAACGACGGCACGACGAAGCGATCGCTCTGACCCGGCCCGATGTGATTGAACGCCCGCGCGACGACGACGTCGAGTTTTAGGCTGCGCGCTTCGCCTAAGAGAAGGGCCTCGGCGGCGGCCTTGCTGGCGGCGTAGGGATTGGCCGGCCGAGGATCGAGCGACTCCCGCAGCGGAAACTCGCGCGCCTCTCGCGGGCCGTAGATTTCGGCCGAGCTCGTAAAGATCAGCCGCGGCATCGTTCCGTTCGTTTGCGCGTATTCGCGAATCGCTTGTGCGACGCGTGCGGTACCGATGACGTTCGTACGATACGTCGCTTCAGGCGACGCGAGCGAATCGGGAACGAACGTCTGGGCCGCGAGGTGAAAGACGTGCGTCGGACGGGTTGCGTCGAGCGCGTCGCGGATTGCCGCACCGTCGGTGACGTCGAACGCCGGCGAAAAGCTCTCGTCGCCGGCGTCGCGCAGCGCCGTTATCAGGTGACGCCCGACGAATCCCGACGCTCCGGTAACGAGCGCGCGCACGTTGCTTATCCTAAACGCGCGCGTTTTCGGCGAGGCGGTCGATGTCGGCTTTGACCATCATCTCGACGAGCTCTTCAAAGCTCACCTGCGGCTCCCAGCCGAGTTTTGCCTTCGCTTTGGCGGGATCGCCAACGAGCACGTCCACCTCCGCGGGTCGAACGAACCGTGGATCGACGATGACGTACGGTTCATATGAACCCAGCCCGGCAGATTCGAACGCGATGCGAACGAACTCGCGTACGCTGTGGGTGCGGCCCGTTGCGATTACATAATCGTCAGGTTCGGGCGCTTGCAGCATCATCCACATCGCCCGCACGTAGTCACCCGCGTATCCCCAGTCGCGCTGCGCTTCGAGATTTCCTAAGCGCAGATCTTTGGCGAGTCCCATCTTGATACGCGCCACGCCGTAAGTGATCTTACGCGTGACGAACTCTTTTCCTCGGCGCGGCGAATTGTGGATGATGAGCTCGCCGACACCGGCATGAAATCGCTCGCTTTCGGTCGTCAGATCGTACAGCCAGCCATCGTAATGCGGTTGCTCCACGATCCGCTTGACTTCGCCAAGCTCTTTGCGCAAGTGCGCGCCCTTATCGCCAACTCTATTCGGCGAACGAAGATTGATGGAATAAAACGGCCCCGGGCGGTCGGGAGGCCCCACGTCGACGTTGAGAACGCACTCCTGGTTGAGGGCCTTGCGCGCCATCCACCAGAGCCCCATTGCCAACGTCGGCGAATTCGTCTTGAAGTTTTTGTAGCGGTGTTTTATCTTTGGATTGGCCTTGAGGCCGTCCGTCGCGTTGTAACCTTCCAGAAACGCTCGCCACAGCAGTTCGTCACCATTGAGGATCAATCGCGGCACGCGCTTATGGCCTTCGCTTGTATAGCACTCCGCGCGCAGCCACTCAATAAAACGCGGAGCACCATTCAAGGCGAGAGCTCCAGTTACTTTACCGGGGACAAACCCGGATTGCACCGGCGCGTAGGTCGTGTATCCTGAAGTCTCCGACTTCCAAAGCTTCGAAAACTGCTCCCGTAGGCCCGCATCTGAGTTTATAAAACGCCCGTGGACCTGACCACTCGGGCTTATTGAAGCGTTACCATCGCCCACGAAAGCGCCCAACATCCACGCCAACTCAATAGAACAGTCGGTCGCGTTCGGGACCTCTGGAAGCTTTGCTCTTAGAACGCGCTGTCCGATCGACACATCGCGAGCGGAGCGTTCGCCGTCGTTCATAAACACCACGTGATCCGCCGTTACACTCGCTGCGCCGCAGCGCGCCTCAATACGGCGAACTCCCTTATTGTCGACAACAGGGCGGTGTTTGTATGCCGTGGACCCTAGCACGTCAACAAATCGCTCACCGTCCCAGACTTCCAATCCGGGTTCCGGCCCGAAGCTTTGGTAAACGCTACCGTTTGGTTGAACCGGAACGACTTCCTTAATCGGAAGAACGTCTATTTCACCGTTTCGGCGAATAATAACGGGTGCTTGGCCTACCAAACTTTCGTGATTAAACAGCATGCCGCTACATGCGAACATGCCGTACGACTCGCGATAGTTCACGGTGATCCAGTGGCCGTAGACTTTTGCGACGCCGTACGGGCTGCGCGGATAGAACGGCGTCGTTTCCTTTTGCGGAACCTCGACGACTTTGCCGAACATCTCGGAGCTCGACGCCTGATAGAACTTGATCTTCGGATCGACGTGGCGGATCGCGTCGAGCATACGCGTCACGCCGAGCGCGGTGAACTCGCCCGTGAGCACGGGCTGCTCCCACGATGCGGGAACGAACGACTGCGCGGCGAGGTTGTACACTTCGTCGGGTTGGAACTGAGCGATGATCGACTGGATCGAGCTTTGATCGAGCAGATCGCCCGACACGATTTCGATGTTATCGACGATGTGCTCGATGCGTTCGTGCACCTCGGTGCTCGTACGGCGCGTCATTCCGACGACGCGGTAACCCTGCGTCAAAAGCAACTCGGCCAGGTAGGAACCATCCTGGCCGGTGATACCGGTAATAAGCGCAGTTTTCTTCACTGCCAAGTTAGTTCAACATTTCTATTTTCGTGCCTTGATCGTCGAACACGAACCGCGTTTCGTACATTTCCGCGCCCTCGGTTCCAACGACTTTCGATTGGATCGTCAAGCGATGCATCAGCTCGTTGTTGTAGCGAACGACGCCGGAGTAAAAATACTGAACCAGCGGCGTCACGCTCTCCTGAATCGGCGCGAGCCGGCGGCGCTCGACGAGCATCGCCAGAAGCCGGCGCTGCAGCTGGATCGGCAGCAGGCGGTTCGCATCGTCGGGCGTCATGCGAACGGAGACGAGCTCCTCTTGCGCCTTGTTGACTTCTTGTACGGGCTTATCGGTGGTATAGCGGATGATCGAGTCCCAATCGTCGGCCGAGATGCCGGTGAACCGCATGCCGTAGCGCCAGACCGATTTGCCTTGGTGCGTCACCGTGTCTTGCCACACGGATCTGGCGCGCAGGCGCAGGACGCGCGTATCGATCGTAGCGCGCACCTCGAACTCTTCCAAACCCGTGGGCTCCTGAGTCAGCAGGCAGAGGCCGCCGCCGCTGATGTCCAAGCCGATGGCCGGGCGCTGCGAAACGCCGCCGTCGACCGACACGGTCGCCCGGTACGGCTTGCGCTTGCGGGGATATTTACGGCGATTCGGCTCCTTGCCGGTGAACCAGCCGAGAAGTTCGTCGAGCATCGGGGTCCGTGAACTTAGACGCCCGCCCGCCCGGTTACTTTTTCTTGTCGCTTCAAACGTTCGGCTAAGGTGACGGCCACGAACGCCGCGACCTCGCTGGGCAGCGTCCCGCGGCCGAAGCCGGCGTCGTAGCCGAGCTCGCTGGCCATCAGGTTGGTCACGCGCGGACCGCCGCAAATGGCCACGACGGCGTCGCGCAAGCCCTCGGCCTCGAGCAGCTCGACGAGCTCGGTGAAATTCTTGACGTCGCTGCCTTTTTGCGTGACGACCTGCGAGGCCAAAATGGCGTCGATGCGGTTCTCCCTAGCGTAGCGAACGAGATCTTCCGGAGCGATTTGGCTGCCGAGATTGTACGTCTCGAACGAGTGATAGCGCTCGAGCCCGTAATCGCCCTTGTACCCCTTCATGTTCAGAATAGCGTCAATGCCCACGGTGTGGGCGTCGGTCCCGATGCAGGCCCCGGCAATGCGAATCTTCCGGCCGATCTGCGTCATGACGAAGTCGTCGACTTGTTCCATCGTCATCGCGTGCTCGCGCGCCGACGGCGCCTTGATGCTCTCGACGTCGACCGCCTGCGGCGTCGAGGCGTACACCACGAAAAAGGAAAAACCGGCGGCGATGCGGCGCCCTTCGGCAACCGCGGCGTCGGTGAATCCCATCTTGGTGACGAGTTGCCGCGCCGCTTCGTCGGCGGCTTCGCTCCATTCGACGGGCAAGGTAAACGACAGCTGAATCTTGCCGTCGTTCATCGTATCGCCGTACGGCTTCACTAACTTAGTCATGCGGGCACTCCCCGCAGCGATTCTTCGAATGGATTGTAGTACGCGGCCGAGCGCTCGAAGACGCCGTCGAATCCGCGTCCGCCGTCGGGGTGGCGTGTAACGTCGGCAAAGACGGCCGCATCGATCGCGTGCATCAGTCCCATCGACGCCACGCGTTCGAGCTGCTGCTCGCATCCCTCGAGGACGTCCTGCGCGCGCCGCTCGACGATGCCGCCCGGCTTGAACGAAATCTCGTCGCCGAAGTGCCGCGCCGTACTCATGATGTAGCGCGCGTTTTCGAGCGAGAGCACGCGGTCGCCCAAAAACGGCGTGTGAATCGCCTCGGTCAGCATTCCGCAGAGATGAATCGTCTGCTGCGTCATGACCGACGTCAGATTGAACAGCGCGTCGATCAAATGCCCTTTGAAGATGTCGCCCGTCATGTGTTTGGTCGGCGGCATATATTTGAGCGGAGCGTTCGGGAAAATCTGGCGCGCGAGTTGCGCCTGCGCGACTTGATAGAGGAACCCGTCTTCGAGGTCGGGGTTGATTTCGTACGCGTCCCCCAAACCGATTTGGCGGTCCGGCATGCCGGCGCGGTGCGCGAACTCCTCGTTGATGAACTGCGAGGCGAGCACGGCGGGGGCTTGCTCGACGGCGTCGGCCGTCGTGAGATAGTTGTCCTCACCCGTGTTGATGATGATGCCGGAGTAGGCGTTGAGCATCCGGCTGAAATGCTGATCGACGAACGTCCGCTTCATGTTGATGTCGCGGAAGAGAATGCCGTACATCGAGTCGTTGAGCAGCATGTCCAAACGTTCGATCGCCGCCATCGTGGCAATCTCCGGCATGCACAGGCCGCTCGCATAGTTGGTTAGCATCACGTAGCGTCCCAGGCGCTCGGAAACTTCATCGAGCGCGGCACGCATGATTTGGAAGTTGGCTTGCGTCGCGTACGTGCCGCCGAAACCTTCGGTCGTCGGCCCGAACGGAACGAAATCGAGCAGCGATTGACCCGTCGAGCGGATGACCGCGATGATTTGCGCGCCGGCTTCGGCCGCGGCAACCGCCGCGGTGCGATCTTCGTAGATGTTGCCGCTGGCGACGATCACGTAGAGCAGCGGGGGCGGCAACTGCGCAAAGCGCTGGAGCCGTTCGGTTCGCTCGTCACGCCGGCCGCGAATCTGCGTCATCGCCTTCTCGACGTACGGCCGTAAGGCGCCGCGCGCGGCCGCGTCGGGCGTCTGCGAAAACTCGTCGAGACGATGCTTACCGGCTGCGATCGCTTCGCCCAGCGCGCGCGGCTCGAGACCGGTTTCGGCCAGCGCCTTACCGAACGCGAGCGCGACCCCGTCGCGGCGCTGAGCCGGCGACAGCGCGTCGACGATGAGGTTGGGAACCGGTACCTCGTCGGCGCCGATGCCGTCGACGCCCAACAGGCGTACGACGGCGCGCTCGACCGAAACCGTCGAGTGGGCCGCAATGAACTCTTCGACCGGCGAGACGATGGCTTGCGCCAGCTCCCGGCAACGATCGATCCGGGAGCGATCCACCCTTAACTCCATGGTGGAGGCTTCTTTCGCCGCGCGGGGCCTCAAGCCCTAAGCTTGGTTTTTCAGGCGCAGGTAGGCGGCGATCCCCTCGCGCCAACCCGGCATCTCGATCCCTAAGGTACGCAGCTTGCCGCTGTCCAGCGCCGAAAACGCCGGGCGCCGCGCCGGCGCCTTCCACGACGCGGCCGCAATCGGCTCGACGGGGTGATCGACGCCGGCCTGGCGCAGTGCCTCGACCGCAAAGTCGTACCAGGTGACCGGGCCGACGTCGGCGGCGTGAAAAAGACCTGTCGCTCCCGACTCGACTAGCGACAACAGCGCTTCGGCGAGATGCCCGGCGAACGTCGGCGACGCGGTCACGTCGTTGACGATGCGGATCGTCTCCTTCGCGCGGCCTTGCGCGATCACGCGATCGACGAACGTATGCCCTTTGCCGGCCGACGGCCGAACGCCGTATACCCCGCACGTGCGCACGACGAGCGCACGCGAATCCAGACGCGCGACCAGCTGTTCGCCCGCGAGTTTTGAAACCGCGTACGCCGAGAGCGGTCGCGGACAGTCGCGCTCCGTGTACGGCACGGTCGCCGTTCCGTCGAACACGTAGTCGGTGCTGATCGTCACGAAGATCGCATTGCGATCCCGCGCGCTGCGCGCGAGGCGTTCGACCGCAATCGCGTTGACGGCCAACGCGCGTTCGGGTTCGGCTTCGCATCGATCGACGTTGTGAAACGCCGCGCAGTTAACGACGGCGTCGGGTTTTTCGTGCGCGACGAACGCATCGACCGCGTTGCCGTCTTCGATGTCGAGGTCGGCGTGCGACGGTGCGACGATCTCCCATCGCGTCCAGCTGCGACGGATTTCCGTGCCGAGCTGTCCCGAACCGCCGATGAGGAGCGCTCGGCTCACGCGGCTTTGGCCGAGCGTTCGCCCAAGGCCGCCTGCACGCCGATGGTTATCGCAACGGCACAGACGGTCACCGCGTTTCCGATCGCGACGGCGGTCACGACTTGCGCAAGCGTTTGATGGAAGAGCGCGATGCTCAGCAGCGTACCGAGCACACAAAAGACCAGCGGCACCGCAAAGGCGATACGGTGCGTCGCGATTCCATACGAGCCCAGCATACCGGCGAGCGCCAAGCACACCATTGCGGTTCCGTACGGCAGCAACAGGCTCGCGGCCGCATCGAACGCGTGGCCGACCAGCGCGTGCAGCAGCACGATGCCGAAGAACTTCAGGGCGATAACACCGGCGATGCCGATCGCCACCAAAACCGTAACGCACGCGGCCAGCGCGTAGCGCGTACGCTCGCCCCGCACGTGGCGCTCCGTCGCCTGCGGCAGCAAAATCGTCGGAATGAAGCCCACGAAATACAGCAGCACCTTCCCGCCCAGCGACGCCGCCGAATAGATACCAGCCTGATTCGCGTCGAAGAAATGCTTCACGAGCACGACGTCCATCGATCCCATGAGCGCGCCCGCAATCGTAATCGCCGCCGAGCCGACGCCGCTGAGGACGATACGCCGCCAGTCGTAACGAATCTCGCAGTCGCCCACCGAGCGGTACCGCTGCGAGAGCGCGATGCCCACCGCGACCGCGCCGCCGAAGATCCCCGCGGTGAACCCGAGCACCCCGCCGAGCAATCCCAGCACGAGCACCATGAAAACGACCAGTGCCACGACCTTCGAGAAGCCGTCGGTCACGCACGATATCGTGAACGCGCGGTAATCTTGCGTTCCCTGCGCGACGGCGCGCAGGACCGAGCTAAAGAGCAAGCCGCCGCCCATGAGCGCGACGAAGGGCACCGTCCACGCGGGCACGTGCAGGAACGCGCCGACCTGATTCATCGTCGCAAACGCCAGCACCAGATAGAGCAGCGCCAGCGCTCCGAAGAGCCGCACCACGTCGACGATTAGGCGGCGCACGTGCCGGTCGTCGTGCAGCACGCGAAACTCCGCCGCGAACCGCGCGATGACCGGAACCGCAAGGGCCGCCGGAACGGCCGCGATGGTGCAGCCGGAGATCAGCGTGTACAGCACGCCGTACTCCGCGACGCCCAGACGGCGGCTCGCGACGGCATGGAACACGAATCCGCCGACGTTGAGCACCATC
This sequence comes from Candidatus Baltobacteraceae bacterium, assembly GCA_036488875.1. NCBI lineage: Bacteria > Bacillati > Vulcanimicrobiota > Vulcanimicrobiia > Vulcanimicrobiales > Vulcanimicrobiaceae > Vulcanimicrobiaceae bacterium. The sequence goes on from DASXGW010000012.1 coordinate 17,434, forward strand.
ATCGCAAAGAAGACCAGCGCCCCCTGACGCAGCATGATGCTGCCCTGCAGGCGCGCTAGTCCGCGATCGATGGCCTTCGAAGCGGCCACGTTCTTATTGATCGTCAACCGGTTGGTACGACGGCGGACGATGCTCGAAGTAGCTCTGCGAATACTTCGCCGAGATCGGAACGAACGTACGCGGCTTCTGTGAGAATGAGAAGAAGTCGTTGACGAAATCGGCGGCGCGCTCGTCGGTGTGGTGCAGCGTCCCCAATCCCCAATTGTCCTCGGCGAACTTCAGGACGCTGCCGAACTCATACTGGTCGTGCGCCACGTAACCTTTCTTCGCATACGCGGAGATGGCCAATAGCGGGACACGAAAGCCTAGCCCTTGATAGTCGAGATGCGGCGGCTTGACGTGGTCGTAGAATCCGCCCCAATCGTCCCACGTCACGAGAATGACGGTCGAGTCCCAGTACTTGCTTTTGCCGACGGCATTGACGACCGACGCGATCCACGAGGGACCGGTATCCTTGGGCGAGCCGGGGTGGTCGGAATCGTCGTGATCGGGCAACACCCACGCGAACTGCGGCAGCGAGCCGTTGCGAATGTCGTCATAGATCGCCGTATTCGGATGAACGACGTTCGTATGCCATTCAGAACTATAGCGCACCGTTTTGATCGCGTCGAACGCGGACCATAAGTCGCCGGCATGCGACTTCAACGGCGGCGCGTAGTACTTCCAAGAAACCCCTTTCGCATCGAGGAGATCGCGCAAAGTCGAGTAGCCCATGCAGGGGAACGGCCCTTTATGCAGTTGCTCCTTATTCGTTAGCACCGTCGTGACAGTGCCGAGGGGGGCGTCACAACCCCACGGGTGATTACTCGGGTAGTTCGTTAGACTCTCCCACGGACTGAGCGGAGTGCCGGCGGCTATGAGATCTTGATGGCCGATAAAACTCCCTGCAGCCTGGGTTTCGAAGAAATGATCGGCGAGCACGTACTGGTTTGCCATCGTCCAGTAGGGTGCGATCTGCGACGGATCCACGTACTGATATCCGTACGCGCCGATGGCCCCGCCGCCACCCCAACCGCCCCAGCCGTCATAGCCGAAGCCGTCCATCTTCCCCTGATGGTACTCCTTCACGTAGATTTGCCACGTGTGTCCGATGTCGCGGCCGAGCAGTGGATGCATCGTGAGTTGTACGGTCTCGAGCTTGCCGGTGGTCGGGTCGATCATCGGGCCCGACGTCGCTCCATCGGCTCCGTGACCGTAGGTCGCAAAGAAGTTATCGAAGCTCCGGTTTTCTTGAATCATCACGATGACGTGCGCGAACTTCGGCGCGGCGCTCGCGTCGGGTATCCGTTGCGGCAGCATACCGGCGTTCGCCCCGTCCATTGACGGATGCGAACCCCCGCACGCCGCGAGGGCGGCGAGCAATATCACTAGGCCGAGCCAACTCTTCATTGCATTCACTCCGTTTTTGCGTATTTCGCCGCGACCGGCACGAACGCCCGCGGCTTCCGCGACAAATCAAACCTATCGACGCCGTTTTTCACTCGCTATCCACGGGCATGTTCGACGGAGCTTGGTGCTCGAAGAATCCCTTCGAATATTTGGCGGCTATCGGCGTAAACTTTCGCGGCGGTTTCGAGAAGTCGAACACGTCGCCCGCGAAGTTCCGCGCTCGCACGTCGGTGGTTCCGAGACTCGCCAGGCCGAACGTGCTCTCAACGAACTTCAAGATGCTTGCGAATTCGTAAACGTTATCCGCGACGTAGCCTTTCTTGGCATAGGGCGAAACGATCAGCATCGGAACGCGGAAGCCGAGGCTGCCCGGGCCGTACTGCGGCGGCGCGACGTGATCGTAGAAACCGCCCCAGTCGTCCCATACGACGACGATCGCGGTGCTATTCCAATATTGGCTCTTGCCGATCGCGTTGACGACCGATGCCACCCACGACGGTCCGGTGTCGGTCGTCGTATCGGAGTGGTCGGAGTTGACGAAGTCGGGAATGACCCACGACACCGCCGGCAGCGTCGCTTTGCCGATGTCGTCGTACACGTTCTTCTCCGGCGTCGAAACGTTGGTGGTCCACTCCGGGCCGCTGCGCACCGCTTTGATCGCGTCGAATGCGCTCCACACGGCGCCGTCCTGGTTACTGGTCACGGCGGGAACGTAATATTTCCAGCTGATGCCCTTTTCGTCGAGCACGTCGCGCATCGTGCGGTACGTAAAACAGGGAAACGGACCGCCGCCGATGACGTATTTCCCCGACGACGTCAACAGGTTGGTCACCGTACCGAGCGCCGCGTCGCATCCCCATGGAAAGCCGGTCGGCTGATCGACGACTTCTTTGCCGCGACTGACCGTCGTCGCTCCCGCGATCAAATCCTGATGCGCCGGAAAGCTATTGCTGCCGACGGTTTGGAACATGCGGTCCGCGAGCACGTACTGATGGGCTATCGACCAATACGGCGCGATCTGCGCCGGATCGACGTACTGATAGAGCAACGAGCCGGGACGTCCCTCGACCTTCTGATTCCAGAATCCGTCCATCTTGCCGCCGTCGTAATCGATCAGATAATCGGAATAGCGGTAGTTGGGCTGAATGTGCTCGGCGAGCCCGACTTTCTTGAGCGGATAGGTCGAGACGGTACCCTTTGCGGTTTTGCGCGGCGGCGTTTTGCCGATCGTCGCTCCGTTCGCGCCGGGATACGTCGCGAAGAAATTGTCGTACGACCGGTTCTCCTGAATCATGATGACGACGTGCTTGATGTACTTGCCGGGCGACACCGGCGCGTTCGGCGCGGGCAGCACGCCGACGCCCGCGCTCGGTGACCCGGACGCACCGCACGCGGCGAGCGAGACGAGGGCGGCAATCGCGAGAAAGCGTTTCACCAGTGCTACTCCGTGTCGACCGGCAGATTGGATGGTGCTTGATGCTCGAAGAACGCCTTCGAATACTTCACCGCGATCGGAACGAACTTACGCGGCTTGGAGAACTGAAAGACGTCTCCGGCGAAGTTGCGCGCCCGAACGTCGGTCGTGCCCAAGCTCTCCAGGCCGAACGTGCTTTCGACGAACTTCAGGATGCTTCCGAACTCGTAGACGTGGTGCGCGACGTAACCCTTTTTTGCGTACGGCGAAACGATCAGCATCGGAACGCGGAAGCCGAGGCTTCCCGGGCCGTACTGCGGCGGCGGAACGTGATCGTAGAAGCCGCCCCAGTCGTCCCAGACGACGATGATGACGGTGCTCGACCAATATTGGCTCTCGCCGATTGCATTGACGACCGAAGCGACCCACGACGGACCGGTATCTTTGGTCGTATCGGAATGATCGGAGTTATAGAAATCCGGAATCACCCACGACACCGCCGGGAGCGTGCCTTTGCTGATATCTGCATACACGTTGGTTTGCGGGCTCGAGACGTTGGTCGTCCATTCCGGACCGTAACGGACCGCGCGAATGGCGTCGAACGCGCTCCATACCTGGCCGCCCGGCCCATGCAGCGCCGGTACGTAGTACTTCCAGCTCACGCCCTTTTCATCGAGCACATCGCGCAGGGTGCGGTACTGAAAGCACGGTGACGGACCCGGCAGCGGATACTTACCCGACGTGCTCAGCAAGGTCGTCGTCGTCCCGTACGGTGCGTCGCACCCCCACGGCATGTTGTCGGGCGGGTCGACGACCTCTTTGGTCTTGTCGATCGACGTCGATCCGGCGATCAGATCTTGATGCGATGGAAAGCTCGAACTGCCGACGGTCTGGAACATGTGATCGCCCAACACGTACTGGTCGGCCATCGACCAATACGGCGCGATTTGCTTGGGATCGACGTACTGGTAGAGCACCGAACCGGGACGGCCCTGAACTTTCTGATTCCAAAAACCATCCATCTTGCCGCCGTCGTAATCGGCGCGATAGTTCGCGTAGCGGTACACCGGCTGCAAGTGCTCGGGCAAATCGACCTTCTTCAAGGGATACGTCGTCGACGTTCCGTGCGCGGTTTTCCGCGGCGGCGTGTTTCCGACCGGCGTTCCACCCTTGACCGGCGGTCCATCGGCACCCGGATACGTCGCGAAGAAGTTATCGAACGACCGGTTCTCTTGAACCATGATCACGACGTGGCTGACGTAGTGTCCGGGGGCAACTGCGTCTTGCGCCGGAAGCAATCCGCCTGCGCCACCCGTCGTCGCTCTTGCGCCGCACGCCGCGAGCGCGAACGACGCGGCTGCGGCGGCTAAACGTTTGATCAAGCCGTTACTCCGTGTCCACCGGCAAGCCCGAAGGCGCTTGATGCTCGAAGAAACTCTGCGAGTATTTCGCTGCGATCGGCACGAACGCGCGCGGCTTGTGTTTGAAGTCGAACGCGTCGGCGGCGAAGTCGCGCGAGATCGCGTCGGTCGTGTTGAGGCTCGGCAATCCGAACGTATCTTCGACGAACCGTACGATGCTGCCGAACCCGTACACGTGATGCAGCACGACGCTATGATGCGCGTAGGCGGAGACGACGATCATCGGCACCCGGAAACCGGGACCGCCGACTTCTGCCTGCGAGTTGGTCTGCGGCGGGGGAATGTGATCGTATAAACCGCCCCAGTCGTCCCACACGACGACGATGGCAGTCGAATCCCAGTATTGGCTCTTCCCTATCGCATTGACGACTGAAGCAACCCACGACGGACCGGTGTCGACTCTTCCGCCGCAATTCTCCGATACGAAGTTACCTGGGTGGTCGGAGTTGCAGGCGTCGGGAATGACCCACGAAACCGCTGCAAGTTGACCGGTGCTGATGTCGTTGAAGATGAGGCTGGTCCCCCCGCTGGTCGATGGCCAAACGACCTTCGTGCCCCACTCCGGACCGCGACGTACGGCTCTTATCGAATCGAACGCGTTCCAAGCGTTGGCGTCTAAGTTGCTTTTGATTTTCCCGGGAACGTAGTATTTCCAGCTCAAGCTTTTCGCGTCGAGCGTATCGCGGAGCGTCGGGTACGCTGCGCCGAAACAGGGGAACGGGCCGTTTACGACCAGCTGCCCGCTATTGGTGAGAAATGGAACCGAAGTTTTATCTCCCTTGAACTTTGGCGCGTCGCAGCCCCACGCGCCGTCCGAACCGTCGCTCGGGATATCGACGAGCGTCCGTCTCGCATCGAGGCGCGTACCGCCGCGAATCAGTGCTTGGTGCGCGGTGTAGCTCTCGCTGCCCTGAGTGGTGAACAGATGATCCGCGAGTACGTACTGCTTTGCCAACGTCCAATACGGCGCGATCTGGGCGGGATCGACGTACTGATAAGCGCCCTGTCCGCTGGATGCACCGAACCCGTCCATTTTGCCGCCGTCATAATCGGCGACGAAGTACTGGTGTGCGTAGTTCAAAAAGAGCGGATTGTAGAGCGAAACTTTCTTGAGCGGAATGCACTCACCGCTCGAGATCTTTCCGCACGTCACGGGCGCATCGGTCGCCCCGGGAAAGGTCGCGAACAGATTATCGAACGACCGGTTCTCCTGAACCATGATCACGATGTGCTTGATGCGTTTGCCGGGCGGCACCGAGCCGGGCGACGCCGCATCGGCGGCCATCGGCAGCATTCCGGCGCTCGTGCTCGGCGACGAACCTCCGTTACACGCGGCGAGCGAGATCAAAGCCACTGATGCGAGCAAACGCTTCATAATGCTACTCCGTGTCGACCGGCTGATTCGACGGTGCTTGATGCTCGAAGAACGACTGCGAATATTTCGCGGGAACCGGCGTGAAGCCGCGCGGGGACGCGAAGTCGAAGAAATCGGTCACGAATCCGGCCGTCGTCGCGTCGGTCGTGTGCAAGCTCGGCAGACCGAAGACGGTCTCGACGAACTTCACAACGCTGCCGAACTCGTACTGCTTGTGCGAGATGTAGCCTTTCTTCGCATATGCGGACACGACGATCATCGGAACGCGGAAACCCGGCCCACCGAGATTCGAAACGGTCACCTTGCCCGGCACCGGCGGAAGCACGTGGTCGTAAAAGCCGCCCCAGTCGTCCCACACGACGACGATCGCCGTCGATTTCCAGTATTGGCTCTTCCCAACGGCGTTCACGATCGATGCGACCCACGAAGGTCCCGTATCGCCCGACGTCCCGGGATGGTCGGAGTTATTGGCGTCGGGAACGATCCACGACATCGACGGCAGCCTGCCGTTCTTGATGTCGGTAAAGATATTCGTTTCCGGAGACGAGACGTTCGCGTTCCATTCCGGTCCGCTGTAGACAACCTTGACCGCCGCAAACGCACTCCAAATGGCCGAAAAGAACGCACCGCCGTATTGCGGCTCGTAATACTTCCAACCAATATGTTTGGCGTCGAGCGTATCGCGCAGCGTTTCGTACGTCGAACCGAAGCACGGATATGGATTGCCGGCCGTCCCCGCGGACGAGTACTTCCCGGAAAGCGTGAGGAGGCCCGTGGTCGTTCCCGTCGCCGCGTTACAACCCCACGGCGTATTGCTCGGATTGTCGATCGCGCTCTGGGTCTTGCCGACCGCCGTATCGCCGCGAATCAGGTCTTGGTGGCCGGTGAAGCTGCTGCTCCCCTGCGTTTGGAACATGTGATCCGCGAGCACGTACTGCTTCGCCAGCGTCCAGTAGGGCACGACGTCTTTCGGAGCGACGTATTGGTAGAGGTACGAACCGGGCTTGCCTTCGGCAATGGCTTCGTTCCAAAAGCCGTCCATGTTGCCGCCGTCCCATTCTCTCTTGAAGTCCGAATACGCATTGTGCGGCGTAAACTTCGGGCTCGCGAGCGGAACGGAATGAAGTTTGATCGTGCCGTGCGGCGTTTTGCCGATCGTCGTACCGGCCGCGTTGGGAAACGTCGCAAACAAACTATCGAACGATCGATTCTCTTGAATGACGACGATCACGTGTTTGATGTACTGTCCCGCACCGTTGGGCGATGCGGCGTTGGAATCGAAGGTCGAGGTGGGCGCGTACGGCAGCGGCGATGCGGAACGAACGCCGCCGCAGCCGGCAGCGAGCGAAAGGGCGACGGCAAAAGCTGTCGCCGAGAGCAGTCGTCGATTCATGGGCACCTCAAATTGCGGGGAGGGCCGCTCGGCCTCCTCTTGAACGCACTGGGACCTATGACCGTAGAGCCCCTCCCAATTGCCGGCGCACTGCTGGTCACACCTAAAGTATATACGGACCTTCGCGGAAGTTTTGCTGAGATTTTCGCGAGCGCGCGCTATACGGACGCGGGCATCGACGATGCGTTCGTGCAGGACAATCTTTCGATCTCGCGCCGGGGAGTGCTGCGCGGCCTGCACGGCGACCCGCGCATGAGCAAGCTGGTGCAAGTTCTCGCGGGGGAGGCGTACGACGTGATCGCCGACGCGCGTGAGGACTCGACGACGTACCGCCGCTGGTTCGGGACGCTGCTCAAGGCGAGCGAGCGGCAGCAGGTTTACGTACCGAAGGGGTGCCTTCACGGGTTTCTCGCCGTTTCCGAAGAGGTCGTCTTCCTTTACAAGCAGAGCGCGCTGTACGATCCTGCCGCCGAGTTCGGGGTGAGGTGGGACGACCCCGACCTGGCAATCCGGTGGCCCCTCGAAGGACGCTCGCCGATCCTCTCCGAGCGGGACGCGGCCAACCCGCCGCTTGCGGACCTCATCGCCCACAAGGCGTAACAAAGCCGCCTCGGGGCGGTACGTCATGCTAAGAGAAATGCTGTAAGCCGGTGGCATTACAACATCTAAGCGATGAGGAGGTAGTTCGCCGAGTGCGCGAAGGCCAAACCGAAGCGTTCGAAGTGCTCGTCGAACGCTACCGCCGGGGTATCGCCAACTTCGTGAGCGCGGGGTTGCGCGACGCCAACGAGGCCGCGGACCTCACGCAAGAGACGTTCATGCGTGCCTACGCGCATTTGGGAACCTTCAACCCGCAGTTGGGCAAGTTCTCGACGTGGATTTACCAGATCGCGCGCAACGTGGTGCGCACGCACCTCGGACGATCCCTGCGGCGCCCGCAAGCCCAGCAGTTCCCCGAAGATCAAACGCTGGAAAACGCGCTTCCCGATCCTTCGCGCGAGGGCGACCCCTCGGGCGGCGTGTTGCGTGAAGAAGCGGAGCGCGAACTGCGTGAGGCGCTCGCCGAGCTGCCGGAGCGCTCGCGCACCGTCCTGGCGCTGCGGTACTTCGATAATATGGAATACGCGACGATAGCCAGCACGCTCGGACTTTCGCTTGGCAACGTGAAGACGCTGATCCATCGCGGCAAGCTCGCGCTGGCGAAGAAAATGCGCGAACGCGAAGAGCGCGGCGCGTTCCACGGCGCCGTCAAGGGGGGCCACCGTGCGCTGCTCGTGGTGTGAAGCCGTCCTCGACGAATACGTCGACGCGACCCTGCCGCCGCGCAAGATGCTGGCGGTGGCACGCCATCTGCAGCAGTGCCCGGACTGCGAAGCGCTCCATCGGCAGCTGCGCATCGTCGACGGTTTGCTCCATACGCGCAAGATGCTCGACGTCGAACCCGATTTCAGCAAGTCGGTCATGGCGCAGGTCCGTATCATGCCGGTCCCCCACGCGCCGCACCGCTCCCTGTGGATCGTCGCGCTCTTCTATTTAATATGCGCGTGGACGGCCGCAATCACGCTGGCGTTCGCGTGGCCGCGCGCGCACCTCGCGACGAACGTCATCGCCGCCGCCGGCTCGAGTGGATGGCAGGCGATCGCGCACGGCGTCCACGCGATGTCGCCCGTGGCGCCGATCGCGTTCTCGATCGTGGTGAGCGTGCTCGCCGTCGACGCGTTGCTGTTGGCCGGTATTTACGTCTTCTACCGCACGATCCGGCCGCGCCTCAACGACCATCTCGCAGCTTCGGAAAGCGTATCGTGATCGCTCATATTCTCGCAGTCCTCATCTTGGCTAGCGTGCAAAGCGTGTATCACGGCGGAACCTACGTCGGTTCGGTAATCGTCGAGCCCGGACAAGTCGTTCGGGGCGATCTCACGGTGATCGCGGGCGACGCTACGATCGAAGGCGCGGTCGACGGCGACGTCAACGTCGTCGGAGGCACGGCGTTCGTTCGGCCCGGGGCGACCATCACCGGACAGGTCAACATGGTCGGGGGCGACGTCGCCAGCGCCGTCGTACCGTGGGCCGGCACCGCATCGTATCGCGATACCTCGGGCGACTACCGCTTGATCTGGCGCATCGTGTGGGATCTGGTCGCGGTGCTCTTCTTCCTCATCTTTCCGATGCGCGCGCGCATGGCCATCGACCGGTTGGAGAACCATCCCGGACTCTGCGCTGCGATCGGCTTGGTGGGGTGGGTCGCGGTCATCCCGCTTGCGATTCTGCTGCTTTGCACGATCCTGTTGATTCCGTTCATCGCGGTCGAAGCCGTCGCGGTCATCGCCGGGCTCTTCCTCGGAAAGGCGGCGCTGGCGCTGCTGGTCGGCCGCCGCTTGTGGGAAGTGCTCAGCCCGCGAACCACGCCGTCGCCGTTTGCGGCGCTGATCGTCGGGCTCGCGTTGATTACCGCGGCCGAGCTCGTCCCCATCATCGGAACGGTGGTGATGGTTTTCGTCGCGATGATCGGTCTCGGTGCGAGCATCTTGGCCTTTACGGGCGATACCTTGGTTGGACCGCCCGGGTCGAGCAGGTCGCGGCCCCCGCTGAGCGGACCCCCGATGGTTGTCGGCTAAGGAGACGGGATGACCACCGTCTCCCGTCTCGCCAAGTTCGCCGAGCGAACCGCGCATCTACGCGCCTCGACGATTCGCGAGATGCTCAAGGTCACGCAGCAACCCGACGTGATCTCCTTCGGCGGCGGACTTCCCGCCCCCGAACATTTTCCTACCGATGCAATCGCCGAAGCCACCAAGCGCGTGATGGAGCGCCGCGGCGCCGCGGCACTGCAGTACAGCGTCACCGAAGGCATTCCGGAGATGCGGAGTTGGGTGGCGCAACGGCTGACCAAGCGCACCGGAAAAGCTTTTGATGCCGAGACCGTCACGATCGTCAACGGATCGCAGCAAGGCCTCGATCTGGTCGGCAAGATCTTTCTCGATCCCGGCGATCACGTCGTGCTCGAGAATCCGTCGTATCTCGGCGCGATTCAAGCCTTCGACGCCTATCAAGCGCGCTATCTGACGGTGGAAACCGACGACGACGGCATCGTTCCGGCGTCGCTGGAGCGCGTGCTCGAGCACGCCGATCCGTTTCCGAAGTTTCTCTATTTGGTTCCGAACTTTCAAAATCCGACGGGGCGCACGTTGGCCGCCGACCGGCGCGAGCGCATCGTGCGCATCTGCGAGCATTTCGATCTTCCGATCTTCGAAGACGATCCGTACGGCGAGCTCCGATTCGAAGGAAAGGATTTGCCTTCGCTGGTCTCGTTCGAGAGCAAGGCACCCGTTATTTACTCGGGAACGGGCAGCAAGATCATGGCCCCCGGGATGCGCGTCGCTTGGCTGGTCATTCGGAATCACGATATACGGGAGAAGATCGTTCTTGCCAAGCAAGGTGCGGATCTTCACAGCGGCACGTTCGCGCAGTACGTCTTCCACGAGTACGTCAGCGACGACCAGGCGTTCCTCGAACACGTGCGCGCGATCGCGCACACGTACGGCCGCCGGCGTCACGTCATGAGCGCGGCGTTAGCGAACGTGGATTTCCCGGGATTGGATTTCTCGCGCCCGGCCGGCGGCATGTTTCTGTGGGCTCAGCTGCCCGGCGTCGATACGGCCGAACTGCTGCGCCGCGCCGCCGAACTGAAGGTCGTCTTCGTGCCCGGCGTGAGTTTCTACCCGGCGCGTGACGTTCACGACGGTATGCGTCTGAACTTTTCGAATGCGTCGGAAGAGATGATCAAGGTGGGCATCGAACGTCTCGGCCACGCCATCACCTCATTTCCGCCAAATCATAGGTAATTAGGAGGAGTCCCGCGTGTCACAAGCTCTGGTCGTTGGCATCTTCCCCGGCTCCGATCCCACGGAGATCGAAAGCGCGCTCTCCGGGCAGCAGCTCGACCTCGCCAAGGTCAAAGTCGTGAGCCGCGCTAGAACCGAACAGCGGGACGACTCGGCCCTACACTTTATGGACGTCGAGGAAGCGATGGAGCACAACAGCCTCTCCGACGACATGACCAAGGGCAAAGGCATCATGGGCGACTCGGGCGGAACCGAGGTCCCCGGCGTAGGCGGCCGCGGTCCGACGCTAGCAGCGTTTCGGCATAGTTCCCGTCCGAGCTATTTCGCCGCGTGGGCCATTCCCGAAGATGAGGTCGACAACTTCAACGGCGCAGTCGACGAAGGCCGTGCGGTCATTCTGTATTCCGACGCCGATGGCGACGTCGCGGCGAAGTTCAAAGCTGCGGGACTGCGGAACGTTCGTCAATACTGATCGCCTCTGGACTGACCCTGTCGCGACGACGCGCCGCTAGATAACTCGCAACGATCGCCGCCCACCCGGCGATCGTTCCAATTACCTGCGCGATCGCCGGCAGATAGATCTTGGGGCTGCTCGCGAGGCTCGCGGGCCACGCCATCATCCAGCCGTTGGCGATTGCCGGTGCGACCAACGACGTACCGTCCAGAGCCCGCCACCCCGTGTCGTATCCGCTCGCCATCACGAACACCGGGTCGGAAGCCGCGTTCTGAAGACATCCGCGCGAACCGATCGCCGTCACGCCGCCCGACGCGGTCACGCGTGCCCCCACGGTTGCGGGTTTGCCTAAAACCGAGACGCGCTGCCACGGTCCGTCAACGATGTCCGTCGCGTTGGCCACTTGCAAAAAGGCATACGGTATCGATGCCGCCAGGACGCACTTCGCCGCAGGCGGGACGGCGAACGCGAGCGTTTGCTTAGAAACCGTCCACACGAACGGATAGATGCTGTCGGGCAGCCACGCGCGATAACGCCATCCTAACCGGCCCTCGACCCAATCGAGCCGCGGATCGGCCGTCATGAGCGACGGCGCCACGCTCAGAACGTTCGCCGGCGTGCGCGCGACCGCGACGTCATCCGCGCCGAGTTCGGAATACAGCAGCGCGCCGGAGTCCGCACTCGCGGGGCGCGCAACCGGCAGCGCGCCGGTTAGCTCGTAAACGACTGCATCGTCGTCGCGACGAATCGGAATCAGGCGCCGGGCGCCGCCCAGCAATCTGCCCAGCGCGGCGTCGTCCACCGTACCGTATGCGAGCCTAAAACCGGTACCGAGATTATCCAGCTCGCGAGCGGATCGCACGTACGACCGATACACGACGTAGCGAACGCCCACCGAGGCAAAGGCCTTCCAGTTCGGGCGCCCGTCGCGCAACGTCGCCAACGCGTACGCGAGCTGCGGATTGTCGAGGTCGTCGCTTACCGACGGATTTCCGGCAAGACCGTACGCCGAGAAGTCTCGTCCAACGTTGGGGGCGCCTTTGATTCCGAGCGGTTCCTCCGCCGGCAGCCACAGCACGCGGCCTGCACCGCGCGCGTGCACGAACTGCATCTGGTCGACTGTCTCCGCAACGTCGTGTCGCGGCACGAGCAGTCCGCGAAGATCCTTTCCGGCCAGTACCGGCACTGCCGTCCAAACGATCGCGAGCAGCAGCGGCAGCGCCGCGAGACGAAAGCGTTCGAGCGCGAGACCGATCGCCAAAGCGACGCCGATCGCCGTTATCGCTGCGAAGTAATGCAGGTCGCGAAAGACCGTAAAGAGCGCGGAGCGACCGAAAGCAAAGGCAAGCGGCGCACTGAGCGGACCGTAGAGGCCCGCGGTCAGGACGACGCCGATCGCGAAGAGCACGACCGCGTACGAACCGAAGCGGCGCGCCGCAGCGATGCCCAGCACGATCGCGACTGCGACGATACCGTAGAGAACGGCGTACGCCCACGGCGGCGCCGCAGTTTCGTAGTAGTGCGTGAAGTAGCCGAGCATGACGACGGCGTCGGCAAACGGCGAGCTGTTATTATATTCGAAGCTGAGCAGCGCGCGCTGCGCTGCGTACGGATTCGCCGTCGAACCCAGGGCGAGCGGCAGCAGACACTGGAGCTGCACGGCAATCGCGATGCCGAGTGCGGCCGCCAGTCGAGCGAACCAGCCTTCCGCGCGCGTCGCGAAGAACGCGAGCGGCACGATGGCAAGCCATACGATCGCTAAAAACTGGATCTGACTGGCGGCAAAACCGATCGCGAGACCGAGCAAGATCGCCGCAGACCAGCGCCGTTGCTCGAGCGTGCGGCGCGCCAGCACCACGACCGCCGGCAACAGGGCGTACGCCAACAGATACGCGAGATGCCCGGCGGCAACCCGCGTGAACACGACCGGCGTCGTCGCGTAAAACAGCGCGCCCGCGAATGCGGCAAGCCGAGAACGCACGCCGAGCGATCCAAGCATCCACGTGCACGTGCACGCGGCCGCAAAGAGCACCGCGCACAGCCACACCGCCAGACCGGCCGAGGGTCCGAAAACGAGAATGCTTACGGCTTGAGTAACGACTGCGTAGCTTTGCCACGGAAGCGCGTTGGCGTGCCCCAACGAGCGATCGTCCCACAAGCCGGCGAACGAATGCAGCCACTGCAGCGCCTGCGGACGTGCGAGCGGCCACGTCCAATCCTGTTGGAACGCCGGTATCGTTCCCGACCATAAAACCGGCCATACGGCGGCTACGCACGCGGCCAGCAGCAACAAAAAATACGCCACCGTCGTGCGACCAACGGGAGCGAAGCGCATCTTACGCCGGGGAAGGTACGGTAGCGCGGCGTTTGGCGGCGGCCGCGCGCAGCCACGATCGGATCGCGAATCCGAGCGCGAGCAGCAACGAAGCGATCGTAATCGCCATTCCCCAAACGTATGGATAGAGCGCGCGATTGACGATGCGGAACGTTGCCGGGCCCGAACCGTCGACGAGCCAGCCGTTGGCAAAACCGTCGACCTGCAGGTGGCCGCCGATCTTCGCATTTCCGCTCGCTACCGATATCGACCAGATCGGCGAGAACGACTGGCGGAAGATCACCGTACAGCGCCCGGAGAGATTCGCACTCACGGCATACGACATCGGATTCGATTCACTGCTGGTCACGTCGCTTGCGCGACACGTTCCCGCGGGTAGCGGCAGACGGCGCATCTGGGATGTGGCGACCCACTTATATTCGACGCCGTCGAGCAGCGCGCTGGAAAACTCGGGTAGGCGAAGCTGAACCCACGCGGTATCGGGCCACGGCGGCATCTCGAGTGCCGGCACCGTCGGGTCGACGTCCCAGTCGTGCCGGTGGTTGCCTTGATAGCGCAGCTGCGGGAAAAACTGTCCGGCTCCGCGCGGCAGAATTTGCAGCGCGGCGATGTGCCGAATATCGCGAAGCTTCAGCACGAAGCAGAGCTGCAATCTCGACGTCTCGGCTTTCATCGGCTGCGCCGGCTTGTCGAGGGGCGTAAGCGGATCGCTCCCCGAGCAATGCGTCGTGCCGTCGAACTGCGTGATCGGAACGTAACGGGACGAAACGTTCGGAGCTTCGAGCGTTCTTAGCCCGAGCTTGGCGGCGTCCGCCGGCGAAAGGTCCATGACGATCGGGCGATAGTCGTCGTTGGTGTCGACCGCCGAACGCCACATGAAGTCGTCGAAGCCGTCGATCGCAACGGGCGCGTCGTAGACGCCAAGTTCGGGAACGTCGTGGTTTGACGTCGCGGTGACCAAGTGAACGCCGACGTCGCTTTCGTCGGAACGCGGTTTGAAGAAACCCGAAGCTTCCAAACGCGACAGCGTGTCCAGCGAGCCGACGACCTCGTAGTTCGGCCATTCGAAGAACGGGCTGAGTGAGTCGGCGGAGATCGCGACGGTTCCAACGTTCATGATTGGAGCCAAACGTTTGACGGTGCGCACTTCGGTGTTGAGAAACGCCTGCGAAAGGCGTCCCTCGATGCGGCCGGTTCCCGGCGCGAGCGATTCCGCCATCGAGGGGCCCAGCGCGTCCGTCGGCGAGTTCAACGACGTAAATCCGTTGATCACGTACGGCGACCAGCGATACTTCACGCCGCGGTCGGGCGGCATCCATAACGTATAGCCGGGCACGTGCGCGCGCGAGAACTCCGTATATTGTCGCGGTTGCCCCGTTTGCGGCATGCCCGAGCTCGGGCCGTTGATCGGAAGGAACGCCACGACGCCGCCCAACGCCACGATCCACACCGCTGCGTTCCACAGCGGCGCGTACGCCCGCGCGCCCAGCCGCGCCCAAGCCGCTAGCATGACGAACGCTCCGAAGATATACACCGGCGAGAAGTAATCGGGTTCCACGAACGACCGCAATCCCGGTACGACGGTGCGGAACCAATCGTAGAGTCCGGGATTGATGACGATGCCGTCGACGAGCCAAACGCCCAGCAGCGTCAGCCCGAGACCGGCGTAGAACTTCGAACGCAGGGTCGGGCGCCGCGCGAGCAAGAGCAAGCCGATCAGCAAGATAGGAACGAGCGTCGACGCTATCGCTACGATCCGCCATTGCTGGTCGATCGAGGAGTAATAGAAACTCGCCATCGCGAGCGTATTGGGAATCGTAACGCGAGCCGCGTAATGTTCGAAAACGCCGAGGTTGAACCGGGAGTTGACCAGCGCGATGTTGCCGCCGGAGTTGAGCACCGCGTCGGCGACCATCGAAAAGACGTAGAACGCGTTGGCGGCGACGACCGCTGCGGCGATCCCCGCCAGGTGCAGCAACACGCGCCATCCGCCGATGACGAGCTGCCGTACCGCGATCAACCCGCAGATGAGCGCGGCCAGATAGCTAATCTGCAGCGCGGGGATGATGAACAGCAGCGCACAAGCGAAGTACAGCGCGCGCGCGACCGTCGGGCGGCCCAGATACCGCAAGAACAGGTAAATGGCCAGCGGAAGGGCTTGGTACGAAAGGTAAATGCAGCCCTGAGCGATCCGGTCGTACGACCAGATATTGCAGGCGTAGAAAATCGCGAGCGGGATCGCGTAGATTCCGGCACCCAATCGCCGCGCCAGCAAATACGCTCCGCCCAATCCCAGTGCGGTCATGCCGGAGTACCAGATCCACTGCGAGACCTGCAGATTGTGCGTCGACGCGATCAGCACGTTGATGATGACGTGATACGCGAGACGCGGAACCCCGATGAACGTGTTGTCGGCGCCGGCCGAAGCCGCGCCGCTCCACGGAAGCATGTAGTCGAGCCAGAACGGGTTGAGTGGAAAGTTGGCATCGCCGAACTCGTAAAGGCCGCGGTTATCGAGCAGCGGGAAGAATATCGCCAGGGGCAGCAGCAACAGTAACCACGGATACCGGTAGATCGCGCGCCATGCCGCAACCAGCAGGCCGTACAAACGCAGCCGGCTCAACGAGTTCCAGGCCTTCATCACGATGCGATAGCTGCCGGGGCGCGCATCTCTACCGGCGTGCGCCCGCAGCGCACGTCTTGCATCTGCGCCGCGATGACGTTCACGCCGCGAAGCGCGGCGATCTCCTCGACTTTCGCCTCGAGCAGATCCTCACTGGTTTCGAAAAAGCTGACGATCGCGCGCGCGCAGTCTTCCGGCGTTGGATCGAATACCTGGCTATCGATCGCGCCGTCGAAGCGCACGTAATGTGAAACGAGCACGGGACGGCGCGCCGCAAAGACCGCGTTGAGCGCGCCGCTGGCTCCGTATGCCGACGTGTACGGCAGCACGACGACGTCGGCGGCCGCCAGCAAGTCGACGAGCTTCTCCTCGGGAACGAAGTCGTAAAGCGTCGCGCCGACCGAAGCCGCTTTCGCTTTGAAAGCGTCGTAAAACTCTTCATACCGATCGTTGCCCGCCAAGCGCGGGTGGCGGCTGGCGACGAGGTGCAGCGCGAGATCCGGCTCGGACCTGCGCGCGATCGCAATCGCGTCGAGCAGCACATCGAGACCCTTATAATAGGAGGCGTAACCGAAGAACAGCGCGACCTTGCCGGGGCCGATTCCGCATCGGGCTCGCGCCTGCGGCTGCGACGGCCGCGCGCTCTCGTACATGAGCGGATGCGGGCAGACGAAGAGCTTGCGCCGCGGAACGCCGTATTCGGTTTCCAAAATGTCGCCCAGCTTGAGCTCGAGAACGATGATTCGGTCGCTGGCCCAGTTGAAGAGCGAGTAGATCGTGTAAAAGCCGGCTTTGCCGATGCGCGAATAGGGCAGCACGAACCCGTTCTCGCGGAGCATCTCGCGCGTAACGACGCGCTGCGAGACGACGCCGTGCAGGGTCGTGACGATCTTCGTGCCGCGCATGCGGAGAATTTGCATGAGAAACGGCAGAATGAGGGCCGCCACGACGCCGCCGTAGAGATAGACGTCGTACTCGAAGTGCAGCACGTCGAACCGGTGGCGCAGGGCCTCGCGAAAAATCTGAAAAGGCGCGAAATAGCCGAACGTCCAGCAGCGGCGGATCGTCATGTTGGAAGCATACCGCTCCGTCGCACCGCGCTTGCCGGTGCTGGCGTCGGCGAGGATGACGAAATCGTCGCCGTTTCCGATCAACGGATCGAGCACGGTCTTGGCAAAGTACGCGATACCGCTCTTATTCGCTCCCGCTTCGGGAAACGACGTGACGACGCCGATCTTCATTGGAGCGCCTTCGTGCTTCCGGCGACGGCCCAGGCGGCGCCCTGCGTTCGCGAACCCGGCCGCTGCACGGCTTTGGCGACGAGCATCGTCAGGAACGCACACGCTCCCAGCGGATCGGCAAAGGCTTGCGCCGCGAACGTGCGTGCCACGTCGGCGCCGGCAAGATCGTAGTAGCGCTCCAGCATCTCTTCCGGCCAGCGCTCGCGCAACAGCGCTCGCCCCTCGCTGAAGCGGTTCGACTGACGCAAATAGTCGCCCAAGGTTTGGGGTGCGCGGTAGTGCAGCACTGCGTCGCGCCGGTATGCGTAGCGAAAATCGCGGCTCAAACACACCAACATGAAATGTGAGTCTTCGGTATGTCGAGGCACGTCGCTTTCGGCGATTGCGCCGGCGAGCCGTCGTGACATGCCGAAGAGACGGCCGTTCGCACACCGCGCCGGATAACGATCGACCAGCGCGTCTCTCAGACGATCGTGACGATTGGCGCTAAACACGGCGCCCCGCTCCCAAAAGCTTCCCGCGCGCGCGAGCGCCTTCGGATTTGCCAAGACGAGGTCGCTGCGCTGCAGTTCGTCGAGAACGGCCGGGAGGGCTCGTTCGCTCAGCTGCACGTCGCAATCGACGAGCAGCAGCCGTTGCACCCAGGGATCGAGCCGGCGCATGGCTCCGACGAGCGACGCTGCCTTGCCTTGACGCGTCTCGTTGCGCTCGACCGTGACGCGATCGCTCGAACGCGCCAAATCGCGCAGCACCGCGCTGCTTGCGCCGTCGCTGGCATCGTCGAGAAAGTGAACGTGCAGGTCCGGTACGGAGAGCAGGACGGAAACGAGATTAGCGGGGTTGCGGTCTTCGTTATAGCATGGAACAACCGCGACGCTGGTCGGGCGTCCAGGCGCGTCAGGCATGATATCCCGCCTTAATCGACGCCTGCCCCGGCGTTTCCTGGCTGAAGACGTCGAGGCGCTGCAGGAGCGGCTCCCGGGCCGCGGCCGCGCGCGCGGCCTCCAGGTCGAACCTATATATCAACAGCGGGTTCTTTGCGACCAGCGCGCACGGACGTTCGATCATCGTCTCGCCGGGCACGATCGGTTTGAGAAGCGGCGTAACGTCGAACTCTCGCGTAACGCGCACGGGTCCCTCGTCATACGCCATAATCTCGACGCCTTCACGACGCGCGGGCAGCGATTGCACGCTTACGACGCTGCCCCGAACGTCGATCGTTTCCGGTGAGAACAGCGAATAGCCGAGCGATGCCTTGACGAAGCGCTCCGCAAAAGGATCGTTCGCGAACGAGGCGGCGCCGTAGGAATTGAAATAGAGCCGGCAGCTGCCGTCGCGCGCGAGTTTGACCGCCGGCACGATCGCAAGCGTATCGAACAGCCGCGACAGGCGATTTGCGGCGTTCGCCGGATGCGGACGGCGCGCCGCGGAAATCGCGTCGGTGCTCACGTGCGCGAAGAAGACGCACGTACACGCGATGACGGCGGCTTGCGCCGCCGCGCGCCACCAGGTCGACCACGCGCCGTTGCGCGGCCGGTACGCAACGAACGCGAGCACGATGCTCGCCACCAGCACGACGCCCTGAAGCGATGTCGTCGAACCGGCGCACGCCAGGGCGTGGGTTCGCGGCGCGATGCCGATGCTCACGAGAAAGTACTCGTCGGATCCTTCGAGACAGAACTGCGTCAATACGCCGGCAAGCGAAAGGACGACGCCGAGCAAGCTCACCAACCCGTCGTTTGCAATCGCCGCGTACAACACGATCGGTCCCGCGACCCAAAGGTAAAACGGCGGATGCCCGCCCGGATTCAGAAAAACGATCGCCATCGCGGAGAACATCGCTTTACGCGCGACCGTAACCGGCGTGGGAGCGGTTTTCAGCGCGGCCGCGGCCAGCGCAAGCGTCACTGCAACGGCGGTCAACTGTTCGATGCGCGTCGATAACCACGCTTGCGGCGGCAACAACGACCAAACGGAGGTCGTAAAGACGCCCAGCCCGGGTCCGAAACTGTTGAACGTGTAGGAGTGGACGACGTAATCGAACCGTCCCCAGAACACCGGTGCGAGCGTGACGACCGCCGTCACCGCAAAGACCGCAATCGATCGAAGGGCCGCGCGCGGCGACGCGCCGCGGAATGCCGAGGCGAACAGCAGCGGCACGAACGCCGCCGGATAGAACTTCGTTCCCGCTCCCAAACCGAGCGCGACGGCGGCAAGATCGTATCTGCCGAACGCCGTTAACGCGATGCCCGCGACCGCTCCGAGGTTCGGCAGCGCGTCCCACTGGCCGTGGAACACCGTCGTGAAAACGACGGCGGGGTCGGCCAAATAGCGCAGCGCCCAATAATACCGGTACGCCGGATCGCCCGCGCAGCGGGCGACGATCGCGGCCGTTCCCAGATCGGCAAACCAACTCGGCATCTTCAATAGGAAGAGGCGCGTGCGATACGCCGTCGCTAATGCCGGATGGATGAGCACCGGAACCTGCGAAAGCAGCACGGCCAACAACGACAACGATCCGAACGACCAGTTTCCGGCCAGCGGCGTGTGCGCGAAGAACACGTAGTCGGCAAGCGTCAAAAACACGCCGGTATCGAAGAGATGCCCGGTGAACGGCATGAAGCAGAGCTCGGCCAGGAGCAGCAGCACGATCGCCGCGCCGCACACGCGGCCGGCGAAAAACCGCTCTACGGAAGCACCCACCCGTTATCCGCGAGTTTCGCGCGTCCGGCAACGCGTATGTTGCCCCAGCTGCAGCCGGTACACGTCAACGGTTTTTCGAGCTGCACGCCCGTGAACTGCGCAAACGTGAGATTGGAACCGTGCCATTCACCGCCGCCCATCATCGCGCCGGTGAAATCGACGCTTTGCAGATTCATTCCCTGTCCGACGAAGTTGCCGCCCGTGCGCAGATCGGTACGGGTGAGATCGACTCCGCCCGAATCGTAGCTCGATCGCAGCGCGAGAATGAGCCAGATAAACAGCGAGGAGCGGCGCACCTCGGCTGCCGTACCGGGGTCGCCATCGACGCGCGAGGCGATGTTGATCAGACGCAGGTCGTGGATAGCGTTCCCTTCGTCGAAAGACGAGAGATCTTCGGCAACGGCGTTGACGAGCGGGCGCGGAAGATCGCGCGATACCAGCACGTTGACCAGCCGCGAGCCCATGATCGGCGTAAACGGCCCGACGACGAAGTCCTGATGCAGCGGCGTCCAATGCGCGGCATCCGGACGAGCCTCGAATGCCGAAAGATCGGCGAGGGCCGCAGGATGGGGCGACGGGCTGGGCGTGGTCTTCGCGTCGACGATCGTCGTCGTGACGTGGGATGCCGTGAGGCCGTTGACGATCACGAGGGCGCAAAACGCGCCAACGATGAACAACGCGCAAAGGCCTAATACGACCGCTCCAAAATCCCAAACCTTGGATTTCGAAGTGTCCTGCAGGTCAGGCATCCCTTCCCCTACGCCAGGAGTCAATTGGATGCCTTTATAAGCTCTTTCCCGCTATGGAGTTTACGCGTTGAAGGCCGTTATTTTGGCCGGCGGTCTCGGCACACGGATCAGCGAGGAAACCCTCGTGCGACCAAAACCGATGATCGAGATCGGCGGCCGGCCGATTCTTTGGCACATCATGAAGACGTATTCCGCGCACGGCGTGCACGAATTCATCGTCTGCTGCGGCTATAAGGGCTACATGATCAAAGAATACTTCGCAAACTACTCGCTCCACTCGTCCGACATCACGATCGATTTGGCGAAGAACGCTCTGCGAGTGCATCAGTCGAACGTCGAGCCTTGGAGCGTTACGCTGGTGGATACCGGCGACGCCACGCAAACCGGCGGCCGCCTCAAGCGCGTAGCCGAATACCTCGACGGGCAGGACTTCTGCTTTACGTACGGCGACGGCCTCAGCGACGTCAACGTAGCCGATCTCATCGCTTTTCATCAACGTCACGGCACGCTCGCTACCGTCACCGCGGTGCAGCCGCCCGGACGATTCGGTCAGCTCAAACTCGACCAGCAAAAGATTACGTCGTTCAACGAGAAGCCGCAGGGCGACGGCGCTTGGGTCAACGGCGGGTACTTCGTGCTTTCACCCAAAGTGCTCGACTATATTAGCGGAGACGATGCTTCCTGGGAGCGCGAGCCGGTCGAGCGGCTCGCCGCCGAAGGCAACCTTTCTGCGTTCGTGCATCGCGGCTTTTGGCAGCCGATGGATACGCTGCGCGACAAAATCGCGCTCGAAGAGATGTGGAATGCGAACAAAGCGCCGTGGAAGGTTTGGGATTGAATCCGAACTTTTGGCGCGGCAAGCGCGTTTTCGTCACCGGCAGCACCGGCTTCAAAGGCGCGTGGCTCTGCTATTGGCTTCACAGCGCGGGCGCCGACGTTCGCGGCTTCGCGCTCGCGCCGGAAGGAAACCCGAACCTCTATAAAGCGCTTGCCCTAGAAGAACTCGTCGCGAACGACATCGACGACGTCCGCGATCGCGAAGCCGTCGGCAAAGCCCTACTGGCCTCGCGCTGTGACGTCGTTTTCCATTTGGCCGCACAGCCGCTCGTGCGCGCGTCTTACGACGACCCGTTATACACCTACTCCGTGAACGTGATGGGCACCGCGAACGTGCTGGAGGCGGCCCGGCACAACGATGCGCTGCGCGCGATCGTTTGCGTCACCACCGACAAATGCTACGAGAATCGCGAATGGGTGTGGCCGTACCGCGAGTCCGACGCGCTGGGAGGTCGCGATCCCTACTCGAGCAGTAAAGCCTGCGCCGAAATCGTCGCTTCGGCTTACTCGAGAAGCTTCTTCTCGGGCGATTCCAGTCCGGGACTCGCGACCGCGCGCGGCGGAAACGTTATCGGCGGCGGCGATTGGTCGGTAGACCGGATCGTTCCCGATATGGTGCGCGCGTTTCGTTCCGGCGTTCCGGCCGAAATCCGCAATCCGGATGCGGTGCGGCCCTGGCAGTTCGTGCTCGACGCGCTCGACGGCTATCTCACGCTCGCGGAACGTCTTTACGAACGTCCGCGCGAGTATTCGCAAGCGTGGAACTTCGGCCCCACGTCGGAGTATCGCGTCGGCACGATTGCCGATCGTTTCCGCGACGCCTGGGGTAACGGTGCGCGTTGGGTTGCGGTCTCGCGCGAGGATTTTCGTAAAGAAGCCGCACTGCTCAAACTCGACAGCTCGAAGGCGCGCAGCCGTTTAGGTTGGACGGATCGTTTCGCGACCCCCGAGGCGATCGAGGAACTCGCAGGCTGGTATACCGGGTATTACGGCGGCACCGGGGCACGCGAGCTCACGCAACGCGCCATCGACCGCTTCGCGGCACTGGCGACGGAACGCCGGTGATCGCGCCCGTCTGCCGCTTCTGCGCGAGTTCGCTCGATCAAGTCTTCGTGGATCTGGGCATGTCGCCGCCTTCGAACGCACTGCTCACGGCAGAGCGCCTCACGCAGATGGAGCGCTTTTATCCCCTCAAAGCGTTCGTATGCTCCAACTGCTTTTTAGTGCAGCTCGAAGAGTTCGAATCGCCGCAAGAGATCTTTTCGGACTACGCCTATTTCTCGTCGTATTCGACGACGTGGCTGGAACACTGCAAGCGCTACGCAAACGAAGCGACCGACGAGCTGCGCCTCGGCGCCGGGCACCGGGTCGTCGAGATAGCCAGTAACGACGGTTATCTGCTGCAGTATTTCGTCGAACGCGGCGTGCCGGTCTTAGGCGTCGAGCCCGCCGCCAACGTCGCCGCGACCGCAGTAGCCAAGGGCATTCCAACCGAGGTCGACTTCTTCGGCACGCAGACCGCGCGACGATTATCAGCTTCGCACGGCTCCGCCAACCTCGTCGCCGCCAATAACGTTCTCGCGCACGTACCCGACGTCAACGACTTCGTCGAAGGCGTGAGGATTCTCTTAGCCCCCGGCGGACGCGCGACGTTCGAGTTTCCGCATTTGCTGCGGCTGATGGAGTTCAACCAGTTCGATACGATCTATCACGAGCACTTCTCGTACCTCTCCGCGCTTACGGCGTCGCAAATCTTTCGAAAGCACGCATTGAAGATCGTTCGCGTGCAGCACCTGCCCACGCACGGCGGTTCGCTGCGCGTGTGGGTAGCGCACGAGGCCGAGGGAATCGAACCGGAATCGAGCGTCGATGACGTGCTTCGTGAGGAACGTGCGGGCGGACTCGATCGTCTCGAAACGTACCAAAGGTTCCCCGAGCGCGTCGAGTTCGTCAAGCGCCGGCTTCTCGAGTTTCTCATCCAAGCCCGCGACGACGGCAAGCGCGTGGCCGCGTACGGGGCGGCCGCCAAAGGCACGACGCTCTTCAACTACTGTGGGATCGGTACGGACCTCGTCGATTTCGTCGTCGACCGCAATCCGCACAAGCAGAACAAATTCATGCCGGGATGCCACGTTCCCATCTACGACGTCGAGCGCGTGAAGCAGACGCGGCCGGACTTTCTTTTGGTCTTGCCGTGGAACTTGCGCGAAGAGATCGCCGGGCAGATGGCCCACATTCGCAAGTGGGGCGGAAAGTTCGTCGTGCCGATTCCTGCGATCGAGGTCTTCTAACTAGACGTAGAGCTCCACGTCGACGCCGGCTTTAGCCACCAAGTCGCGGCATTCGCCGGCGTAATTTGGATTCATGAGTAAAGCGCGCGTAACGCCTCTTGAAGGCAGTTGCTCGTAGGACACGATCGGATGGCCGGTCTTGGGAATGAACGCACCGACCTTGTTGGGATTGATGTCTACGACACAATCGACGAGTTTTCGCTCCGGATCGATAAGGTTTGCAAGCGTTACGCCTTTCGCTCCGGCGCCCCATAAGGCCAGTTTCGATCCGGCGGCCAACGATCGGATGCGCTGCTCCACTTCACCGAGCAGCCGCGGCTCTTCACGCTGGTAATCTACGGCCAGGCGGGCAACGGCGCCGCCGCTCGCGCTGCGCTTGCCTTCGCTCGCGCCGAGAGTCGCCTCCAGCAACAAATATTGTCCGTTAAATAGGTGGCCGACGCGATCGACGTTAAAGCCGTTGAGCTCGAAGGCCGTCGCCAGCGAATCCGCCGAGAATAGGCTGCAGTGCTCGTAGAAAAAATCCCAGACGACGCCGTTGCGCAGGATCCACTCCACGCAGGGCGTTTCAAAAAATACGCGCGGCTCCGCGGCGGATTTCAACGCTCTGCGTACGCCGTCCAAAAGCTGCATCGGCTCCGCGACGTGCTCGATGACGTGCCTGCAAAGAACCACGTCGGCCGGGTATTCCGATTCCGATTCTCCGTAATAGCGGCGCTCGAATCGCAGCCTACCGTCGAGATCGGCATCGGGTCCTTGGTAGCTCGGATCGAAACCGATTCCCGTGTTTCCGTAAGCCGGATCGGCGACGAGCTGCCGGATGAAGGCGCCGCTTCCGCAACCGACCTCGACGACGCGGCAGCCCTTAACCTTGCGGTCTTCGACGATATGGCGTACCAGTTCACCCACGTAGCCGCTAACGACGCCCGAACAGAGTTGGTTATTATCGTAGGTGGGGCCGTACGGCGCCTTTTTCGGATCGAAGGCGGCGTTGAAGACGAAGCCGCAGTCGCGGCAAACGAACATGCGCAAGTCGCCTAGAACGACGGCCTTCGCGGAACGCTCGTCGCGAAGCACCTCGTTCTGGCCGGCCGGTACGCCGAGTCGTTCGAGGAAGGGAAGGGTGTGGGCCGACCCACACACTTTACAGTTCATTGCGTGCGGATGAGATAGCCGCGCGGCGCGACCGAAATAAGAAGCTTTCGGTCGTACGACGCGTCGATGGCGAAGTGCTTATTCTCGGCGAGGAAGCTGTCGACCGCCGTCATCGGACTATCCCCGGGACCCCACGGACGCCCAAACGACAGTTCTTGCGGAAGCCGCTCTACGACGGTATCCATTACGGAGAGATAGCATCCCGGTGTGACCAGCTGCGCATAAGCTTCCAACTCGGCGGTCACGTGAGCGGCCGAGTGATTCGAATCGAGAATCACCATGATGCGCCGAGCACCCTGCGTTCGTTTCTTCACTTCAGCGACGACCGTTGGATCGACGGACGATCCTTGGATCATCTCGATACGCGAGAAGAGGGGGTGCCGTTCTATGGCGGTACGGTTGTGCTCGCGGATGTCGATGTCGATACCGATCACCTTGCCTTCGCCGAGCAGCTGCAGCATCGAAGCCGAAAAAACGATCGAGCCGCCGCGGGCAATCCCGGTCTCCACGATCAGATCCGGTTTCGTCTTCCAGATAATTTCTTGAAGGGCCAGCACGTCTTGAGGATATTGAATGATCGGCAGTCCGAGCCACGTAAAATTGTAGGAGTAATTGAAGCGAATCGTTTGCTCGAAAAACTGCTGGGCGACACTCTTGAGAGCCGGATCTTCGGACATAGCGTGGATGGTGGCTTCGTCACCGGGCGTCGCTTCGGTTCGGTTCGTCACGGTATGGCCTCTGGTTTCTATCGACTGGCGTGCGGCTCGGCTCTTTCGAGCGGGGCCGAAGCCTCTCCTGGACCCAGATCGACTCCGTGCTTGCGCGCCGCCATACGCGATTTCCGCGCAACAACGCTGCGGCGTAAGGCTTCCAGAGGCCGCATCGTCGCCAGCAGCGGCGGACAGACGGCGCCCGCGGCGGACACCAAAGACAAAAAGCGCGATAGGTTGGTCCTGGGATATCGCTGGTGATAGTAGCGCAGCGTCTCGGCGGCACGCACCGGTTGCGCGCGCAGCAGTTCTTTGACCGCGACTTGCATCGCGCGCTTGTGACGCATCCCGGCGAGCTCGGACTCGACGATCGCCTTCGTCGGCTGGTCGAGCGTGGGCAGCGCGAGAAGGCGCTGCGTCATATCTTCGAACTGATCGACGATCGCGGCGCTGGTGAACTCCCCGCCGGCCGCCGAGTGCCGGCTAAAAACGCCCGAAGGTTTCCGGAAGACGACGTACGGATATTGAGCGGCAACGCGCAGCGTATACTCGAGGTCGACGACGTTGCCGAGCGCGGGATCGAACTCTCCGGCTTCTTCGAGGACCTGCCGGCGAAACAATACGGTCGTCCAGGACGGATGAAATCCTTGCAACATGTGCGTCAATCCGTCCGGTGTCACGTAACACCCGTCGCGGGGCCAAAACGCCTGCGGCGCAAACAACAGCGCGCCGTTATCGAACACCTCGAGCGTTCCGCCCGCAGCGAATCGCGCGTCCGGGAAACGCTCCAGCCACGAAACGGCCTCGGAAATGAAGTCGGGAAAGATCACGTCGTCGTCGGAGAGCATATGGAAGAAAGGCGTGGCGACGTCGCGCAGCGCGAACAAGAAGTTATTTGCCGCTCCGACGTTGCTCGCTCGACGATGATAGCGAATTCTTCGATCGTCGCGCGCGAGCGTCTCGACGACCGCCTGCGTTTCGTCGGTAGAGGCGTTGTCGTACACGGCGATCACGACGTTCTCGTACGATTGAGCTTGAACGCTGCGAATCGCCCGCGTTACCAGCGCGGCGCGGTTATAGGTCGCAATTACCGTGGTAACGGCGGGGTCGCCCATGAGTCTCACGCTTTTCGACGACCTCGGTCGTACTCCGGTTCGCTTTGAGGAGGCCGCACACCAGCATTCGAGAAACCGACGGAAGATGCAGACTGAAAGGACGACCCTTCCCGGCGCGTTTCGCTTACAATGCCGCCGGTCGACCGATGCGCGCGGTGCGTTCGTTAAATACTTCGATGCGGAGCTCTTCCGCAACGCCGGCCTCTGCGATGCGTTCGCGCAAGCCGCGTGGGCGGAGAACGAACGCGCGGGTACGGTGCGCGGCCTGCATTACCAAGCGAATCCGTGCGAGGAAGCAAAGGTCGTTCGCTGCAGTCGCGGCCGTATCTATGACGTTCTCGTCGACTTGCGCGCGGACTCGCCGGCGTACGGGCAATGGGAAAGTTTCGAGCTCGATTCCGAATCCGGCATCATGCTCTACGCACCGCCCGGCGTAGCGCATGGGTATCAGACGCTCGACGATCGCAGCATCGTCGATTATTTGATCTCGGCACGGTTCGTACCCGATTTACAACGCGGTATCCATTGGCGCAGCCCTCGTCTTGCTATTGCGTGGCCGCTGGACGTGAGCGAAATTTCGGAGCGGGACGACGGATTTCCGGCCTTTACGTGCGACGCTGGCTGATTACGGGCGCGAGCGGCTTCATTGGGGCGCGCGTCGCGCGACTGCTCGCAGCGGCCGGAGACGAGGTTCTCGGCATCGGGCGCAAAGACGCGAACCTGCTCGACGTGCCGGCGGCGGTCTCCGTGCTGCAGCGCGCCGAGCCGACACACCTCATGCTGCTGGCGTGGACGACCGAACATGGTAAGTTTTGGAACGATGCGGCAAACGACGACTGGCTCTTCGCGACGCAAGCGCTTGCCGAAGCGTTCGTGCGCGGCGGCGGCGAAGCGATTGTCGGTGCCGGCTCGTGCGCGGAGTACGAGTGGAACGGCTCCCGATGTCGCGAAGACGCGACGCCGCTCGTCCCCGCGACGCCGTATGGCCGTGCCAAAGCCGCGCTGTACGCATCGCTTACGCGCCTGTGTTTGGACCGCAACGCGCGCTGCGCTTGGGGCAGAGTGTTCTTCGCGTACGGTCCCGGAGAACCGGCGCCGAAGTTGATTCCATCGTTGATAGATGCAGCGCTCGACGGGCGTCCGCTCGTCTTGCGCGAACCTCATCGCCGATTGGACTTCGTTCACGCGAACGACGTGGCGAGCGCGTTCGTCGCGTTGGGATCCGCAAACGCAAACGGAGCGTACAACCTCGCGACGGGCCGCGACGTCTCGATCTGGGACGTTGCCGCCGAGATTGCAGCGCAGACGAGAACCGACGTCGGACCAGAACGGCACGAGACGGCCCCCCCCGCTCCGGACGTAACGGCTGACGTCGCGCGACTTCAAGCACTCGGCTGGTCTGCGGCCTTCGACCTTCGCTCGGGAATGGCCGACGCGATCGCTGCAAGACGGACAAGCCGATGACGCTATCGCGTTTCCTCAATAAGAACGGCGGTTACGTCGCCGCCGTCATGATCACGGTCGGCTCCTGGGCGCCGGTGCTCTTCCACCCCGGTTTCATCATGCACGCCGACCTGGCGTACAACACCACGCTCGAAAACCTCAAAGCCGACTTCTATCCCATTTGGAACCAGCACCCGTCGATGTCGAACTTCGACGAGATCGACCGGCTGCTGATCATCGAGCCGCTGCTGTGGATCGCGCAGCTGTTACACATCGGGGTCGGACCGTTTTCACGCCTGTTCCCGTTCCTCGTCTCGTTGTGCGGCTCGCTGGGAATCGTTTACTCGGTCCGCGTCCTGCGCTCGACTCTCTTGGGTCTGGAAGGACCGCCCAATCTCGCGGTCGAGATCCTCGCCGTCGTCATTTTCTCCCTGAACCCGTGGGCTTTGTTTCGCGTTCAGGCACCCTATTACCAGATGGCGTACAATTTCGCTCCCCCGTTTATCGCGCTGCAGCTTCGCTACTTGTTTACGGGCGCGATGCGCTACGCCGCCGCGGCCATCGTTTGTTGGACGCTGGCCAGCGGGAGCCCGCAATACACGATCTTCAGCGCGCTGATGTCTCTCGTCTTTCTCGCGATGGTCCACCAATGTGCCGGAGCCCCTTCGTGGGGACGCCTCTTATCGCGGTACGTCGCTATTCTCGCCGGGTACGGCATTCTCAATCTCTATTGGATCGGCGCGTTCTTCGAGATCAACAGCGTGAGCCAATTGACGCCGGGGTATACGCTGCGCTGGGAAGACGTCGTCGGATTCTCACAAAACTCGACGTTTTTCAACGTCATATCCGGCCTCGACGTCTGGGTGGTCTGGTGGCAAGCTCTCAATCCTTTTGCCTCGGGACCGTTCGACACGATCGCAAACGTGCTGCGCCCGTCGACGTTTTGTTTTGCTATTGGTCTAGCGCTGCTCAACTGGCGAAGGCACTTCTTCGTCTACGCCTTCCTGATCATCCTCGGGCTGGTGCTGCTGCTGCAAGGCGCGCACGGTCCGATCGCGCCGATGTACAAGTTCATGGTGTTCCACGTCGTCCCCGGATACGGATGGATCATCCGCGCCCCCGAGAAGTTCGGCGCATTTCTGTGGATTTTCTATGCCTGGACCATCGCGCTCGGAGCGGACCGTTTATCGCTGGCACGTCCGCGGCTCGTCACCGCGCTGGCATGCGGCGCGGCAATCGTCACCGGCGTCGCGTTTTTCCCGGTCATCTATTCGACGCTCCTGTTCCACTACGTTCCCGTCGAGATTCCGCAAGCGTATTTGCAAATGTCGAACGAGCTCGAGAATAAGCCGGGGAAAGTGCTGCTGATTGCCGATTACGAGAAACTCGGCCAATGGAACTCCGGTGAGGCGATCTTTACATGGGCGTCGCAAAATATGGCCGGCTCCGTCACCCCGAAGTCGTTCCCGCTTCCGACCTTCGCAGTCTACCACTTCACGAACCCGTTCACGTATTTCTACAGTTTTATTAAGTTCGCGGGGCCGCAATACACGCGAACGCTCGCATCGGTCGTCGGTACGCGATACATCGCATTGGAGCACGACGTCATCGGAGATGAGGCGTGGTACCGAGAGTGGCGGCAAGCGCTGATCCGTCAGCACGCAAAGCTTCTCTTGGAAAATGCGGACTTTGCTATCTTCGAATTTCCGGGGATCGCGCCGTCGGAGGTGAGATCGGGACCGTATGCCGTGCTCGCCGGCGACTTAAACGCGGTACTATCGCTCGCGCACCGGTTCGGAACGGGCTTGTCGACGAGAAACCTCTTCTTCTTGGACCAGGCGCTGCCCGAGGACGCCGAGGATCTGATACGTCGCGCCTCGCTCTTGATTCTGGACCATCGCACGCTTACGGACCTCGCGGCGTATTCGCTGATGGGCCGCTACGGCGTCACCTATCCGAGCTCGACCGGCGGTACGACCTACCAGCAAAGCTGGGCGGCGGAACGCCTCGCCTACCGCTTCGAAAGCGGCGGCGGTTTTTGGGACGTCATGCGACGCGCGACGAATTCGCAGCGCTGGGTGTTGGATAGCGAGCGAGGCGTGCTTGCCACCAACGCCTCCGGGGCGGCGCTCCCGTTACGGCTCTCCGGGCGCGCGCAGTGGCCGGCCGAACTCTACGTGCGCATGTACGCGCCGATGCCGAGAGCCGCTTCGGCGTTTCACGTCGTAACGCCGTCGGGAACGTTCTACCAAGAAGCCCACGTGGCTTCGCCGAAATGGACGTGGTACAAGGTGGCCGGCTTCGACGCGGGCGCCCCGCTGGGCGCACAAATCGTAAACGATTACGGCCTCTCGATCTTCGGCGGCGCCATACTCGTTCCACGCGGTACGCTGGTGCGGCGTCGGCTCGAGCTTCAGCGCGCTTTCGCGGGGAGAATCTTCACCGCCGGCAGCGTCGATCCGCGACGGTGGCCGCCGGCCCGCACCCTGGCGACCGTTCTACCCGGCTCCGCGCAAACGTTCGAAGCCAGTCACAGTCTGCTCCTTAACGAATCGTACGATCCGCTTTGGATCTGCGCGAGCGGCAAACGCACGATGCAATCGGTTCCGGCATGGGCCTTCGAAAACGCGTGCGCGCCGATCGACGGACCGGTGCAGCTCTATTACGTCGAACAAACGGCCGTGGTGAAGTGGCTTCTGATCGAAGCCGTCGTATTGATCGTTTTGATACCGCTCCTCGTCTTGTTCGAGCGCTCCCGCCGCCGCACCGTCGAGCCCTAGCGTGTCACGCCGTCTGCTCATGCTCAACTGGCGCGACCAGCGGCATCCCGCCTCCGGCGGCGCCGAGCTCGTGACGTACCGCGTTTTGACGCGCCTCGCGCGCGACTACGGTTGGGACGTCGAATGGTTCTCGGGCGCGTATCCCGGAGCGGCATCGCAAGAGACGGCGGACGGCATCCTGTACGTCCGCGAGGGAAGCCAAGCGACGGTTCATCTGTGCGCGTATCGACGCTATCGCAACAGGCGGTTCGACGTCGTCGTCGACCAGACCAATACGATTCCGTTCTTCACTCCGCTCTACGCAAAAAGCCCGGTGACGCTCTTCATCCACCAGCTTGCGCGCGAAGTGTGGTTTTACGAAGCGCCCGCGGCGTTGCGCGCGATCGGATATACGATGGAGCCGTGGCTCCTGCGCTGCTATCGGAACGTACCCGCCATCACGGTTTCCGATTCCACCTCGCAGAGTTTACGCCATATCGGGTTGCGCGGACCGGTTACGGTGATTCCTGAATGCGTCGACGATCCGGGGCCGCCGAGCGAACCGATCAAAAGCGGTGCCAATGACGTCATCGTCCTGGGGCGGCTGGCTCCTTCCAAGCGCATCGAGGAGTCGATTCGCGCGGCCGCCGAGTTGCGGCGCCTCGGCTGGAACGGAACGCTTCACGTCGTCGGGGGCGGAAAGCCCGAGTACCTGAACCATCTCAAGGCGCTCGCGTACGATCTTCATCAAAAGACGGTGTTTCACGGAAAGGTGAACGACGACGAGCGCGGACGATTGCTCGACCAGTCGGCATTGCTTTGGATGACGTCGGTGCGTGAAGGTTGGGGATTGGTCGTCAGCGAGGCGGGACGCCATTGGACGCCGGCGGTGGTTTACGATAGCCCGGGGCTGCGCGACGCGGTGCGTAACGGAGAAACCGGTATGGTCGTTCCGCCGGATGCGCGGCAGCTGGCGCGCGCTGCGAAGGAGCTACTCGACGATTCGGGCCGGCTCGAGCGTTACGCGCAAGCGGCGCGCGACTTCTCGCACGAGCTCACGTGGGAGAAAACGACGCGGGCGTTTCAGCAGGGGCTGGAGGTCGCGATGGAATCCTCCGGGGCGTCGTCGGCGGAGTGAACCTCGCGCGATGGCGAGAGGCCTTGCTCGCGAAGTTCGCGACCGCGTTGATCGTAGTAGCGGCGAAGGCGTAACCGGTAGAAGATCGCCAGAGTGTCGCGCATCGTGTAAAAGACGTCGTACGGTCGAATACGGCTGAACTTTCTTCCGAAGCGGAGCGTGATGGGCGCGTCGCTGATCTTGAAGCCCAGATGATGCGCGACCGCCAAAACCTCGACGTCGAACGCGAACCGTTTGGCGAGAATGAGCGGGAACACCGCCTCGACGACCTCGCGCCGGAACACCTTGATGCCGGTTTGCGTATCGCGAAGCGGCAGCCCGAAAAACATGCGTATGAGGACGAAGAATCCCCAGCTGAGAACCCAGCGATGGCGCGGATAGTCCACGTTGGAGGCGGGATGGCGCTTCGATCCGATTACGACGTCGACGCCGGTCGCCTCGAGCTGCTCGATCAATACGGGAAGCTGCGAGGGGTGCAGATCCATATCCGCATCGAGAAAGGCGATCAGATCGCCGCGTGCGTAACAGGCGCCGCAGACGAGCGCGTTTCCCTTTCCTCGGTTGACGTCGTAACGGACGACGCGCACCTTTTCGGGATGGCTGGATTTTGCGCGCACCGCCGACAGATACGTACTGTCGGGGCTGCCGTCGTCGACGACGATCACCTCGAAGTCGTAGTTGAGGCTCGAAAACGTATCGACGACCTCGAGCACGTTCGACTCGATGTGCGCGGCCTCGTTATAGGCCGGTAAAACGATCGAGATCACTTCGCCACCCACCTGCCGTACTGGAGCGTCAGCGCGGCCGGAACGATCGCGCTTCCCCAGCTGCACCCGGTGCAGTTCAGCGGACCGTCGACGACTGCGTCACCGAACGAAGAGTTGAGCAGCGAGACGCCGACCCACGACGATCCCGTCAACCTGGCCTCGGCAAAATTGACGTTGTTCAGGTTCGCTTGCGCCGCCAAGTAGGGGCTCGGCGCGCGCAAATCCGTCCGCGTCAAATCCACGAAATCGTTCGCCCAACTCGACCGAAGCGAAAACATCATCCACGTCAACTTCGCCGTTTCGCGCGTCATCGTGGGGTTCGAGGCGCGAGCGCCGATGTTGACGTCGCGAAGCCACTTGATCGTGCCGCCCCAATCGATAGCGCCCATGTCCACGATTGCGTCGTTAACGATGTTCGCCGGAACGCGTCCGCTTCCCAGCGTTCTGACCACCGAGCCTTCGTAGGTATTAGGCTGCTGCGTCACGATGTCGGCGTGGACCGGCAGCCACGTCGCCTGATTGGGATTCTTATCGAACGCCGCGAGATCGGCAACGACCGACGGATTCGGCGGAGCCTGCGGAGGCGGCGCATCGGACTTGGCGCCGCCGCACGACGCAGCGGCGACGAGCGCGACCACCGCCAGTACTCGAACGACGCTCCGAACCAACTGCAACTCCTTCATCACTATCGTTTCGCTTCCACGAGACTCCGATCGAAGCCGACGACCGCCTTGTCCATTTCTTTTAACATCCCGTCCGCCGATCTGTCCCAAGAGAAGTTTCGTGCCCAGGCCACCGCCCCTCGCTCCAGGCGCTCTCGCAGCGCGCTATCGCGCAGCAGCGATAGTATCGACGGCGCCAACTCGGCGTCCTTTGGGACGACGAGGCCGGTCTGGTTATGACGAACGGATTCACGCAATCCCGGGACGTCGAACGCGACCGCGGCGGTCCCGCACGCGTTTGCCTCGATGACCGAAACTCCCCAACCCTCGATTTCCGAGGGATTCACGAGAACCCAAGCCTTCTGCAGCAGCTCGCGCTTGCGCCGTTCGTCGACGAAGCCTTCGAACGTTACGCAGGACGTTAGGCCTAGACGCTCGGCACGCTTCTCCAGCACCGGCCGTTCGGGTCCGTCGCCGGCCACGACGAGGCTCGCATTCGGCACCGACTCCCTCACCTCGGCCAGCGCGTCGATCAGGAGATCCACGCGTTTGTACGGCATCAGCCGTCCGAGATACAGTATCGTTGGGAGCGGTGCTTTCGGCCCGGGCACGAGGTCGCCGTCGACGCCGTTGTAGACGATCGACACCGGACGTTTGCTCATCCCGATGGCGTTCATCTCCGCGCGCGTATCCTCGGAAACGGCAACGAACGGCACGTTTCGATAGACCAGCGGAACGATCGTGCGCTCGCACAGCATCAGAGGATAGGCGAGCCACGCCGGGAGATGCTTGCGAAAGACTTCGAGATGAACGTGGTGGACGATGCAGAGTTTCGGTTTGAGCGAGTAGAGCGGCGAAAAGAACGGTAGTCCATTTTCGGCGTCCAAAATGACGTCGAACCGGTCGCGAAACTCCGTTACGTAGGTCCACGGAACCGCGGCGTACACCGTCACGGCATTTCCGACCCGGCGAATTGGAATCGAATCGATCGAGTCTCGTGCCGCGCCGCCGGCGAATCCACCGCTCAGCCACTCGACGTAGTGTCCGCGCCGCAGCCATCGCTTGGCCTGCTCGAACAAATATTTCTCGGCACCGCCGGCTTGCGGATGCTTCGGGTCGCGCCAGTTCATCACCAGAATGTTGTAGCGATCCTTGACGCGCACCGGCCGGGTCGGAAACAAACGGTCGTACACCGGCACGAGCAGGCGTAAGATCGAATGACGCAGCCTTAGCCGGATCACCGCTGCCAGCATCAGCCGCGACGCCTGTCCCAAACGCAGCCGCGAACCTTCGACGTCGGACCAGTAGGTGGGCTCCTCGCGCACGCTCAAGCCGAGCGCTTTCATCACGAAGAGCAAGTCGACGTCGAACGCGAGGTTCGACGTTTCCACGTGACGCATCGCCAGCTCGAGCGACGACCGGCTAAACACCTTTGCTCCGCATTGCGTGTCGGCGTAAGGCAAGCCGAAGAGCACGCGCACGATGAGATTGAACGTGCGGCTCGCCGCGCGGCGCAGCAGCGTCTGCTTGCGGTCGATCGCGGCGCCGGGCACCCAGCGCGACGCGATCACGCCGTCGTCGGTCTCGAGCGATTCGCATAGCCGCCGCATTTCGCCGGCCGCCGTCGCGCCGTCGGCGTCGACGTAGCCCACGACCGACGCTCGTGCGAGCATGAATCCGGCACGAACGGCGCCGCCCTTACCGATGGTTTCCGGAATCTCGACGTGACGGACGTTGAGGGTGCGCGCCTCTACGCGCTCGACCGCGGCCAGCGTGCCGTCGGTACAACCGTTGAGCGCGACGATGATCTCGGAATCCGCGAACGCACGCGCGTACTGCTCGAGCGTGCTTTCGATGCGATCCTGTTCGTTGTGGGCCGGGATGATAATCGAAAAGCGCGGCTCCGTTTTCAAGAGCGGCACCATCGCCGTCACGCGATCGGCGCCTGCGGCCCATCCGGCGGGCTAAAGAGATTGCGCTCGAACTTCGCGAGGATCGTGCGCCGAGCCAGCTCGAGTTCTTCGATGCCGAGCAGGCGCGCGACGGCGACGAAAACCGCAGCCCCGATAGCGATTTGAC
This sequence comes from Candidatus Baltobacteraceae bacterium, assembly GCA_036488875.1. NCBI lineage: Bacteria > Bacillati > Vulcanimicrobiota > Vulcanimicrobiia > Vulcanimicrobiales > Vulcanimicrobiaceae > Vulcanimicrobiaceae bacterium. The sequence goes on from DASXGW010000012.1 coordinate 53,392, forward strand.
CGAAGAGGAACCACGCGCGCGATGCGAGCGTCGCTTCGGGTACGACGCCGAGCGTTCCGATCCAGTGCAGCGCCGAAAACATCGCGAGCGACGCGACGATCGTTTTGCACAGCGGAATCATTAGCGCGCCCCAATCGATTCCGGAAACCAGCCGCGCCACGAGCATCAGCAACAGCACAGCCTGCACGGCCTGGCTGACGCTATTGGCGAGCAGCAGGCCTTTCGCGCCGAGCGGCTGCAGCCACACCAGCGACAGCAAGACGTTGAGAACGACCGTTCCGACCGAGATGGTCACCGGCCAGAGCGACTCCTTGCACGCAAAGCAACAGCGCGTCAGGACGACGTTGGCGGCGAGCGCGATCAATCCAACGGCCGAGTACGGCAGCAAACCCGCGGTGAGATCGGTCGCGGTCGCCTGGAACGTCCCACGCTCGAAGAGCGTCTGCACCATCGGATGCGCGAGCACGATGAGCGCGCAGCACGCCGGGATCGTAATGAAGTTCACCAAGCGCAGGCCGGTAACGAGGCTGCGCGCGACGCCGCGGCGGTTCTCCTGGGCAAACTGCGCGGCGAGCAGCGGAAAGATCACGGTGGCGATCGCGGCGGCGAAAATTTGCTGCGGAAAGTTCACGAGCTTGACGGCATAGTTCATGCCGGCGATGTAACCCGGCGCCAGCGTCGAGGCGAAGAAACGGTCGAAGAACAGCGCGAGCTGTCCGGCGGCCGAGCCCACGATGATCGGGCCGAGCAGCAGCCAGATCTTTGCCAGCCCCGGGTGCTTGAGATCGATGATCGGACGGTACTTGCCGATCGCCAAGAACGACGGCAGCTGCACGGCCATTTGCGCGATGAGACCGAGCGTCGTTCCCAGGACGAGCGCGTAGATCCCGATCTCGTGATTGAGCGCGAGCACGCAGGCGATGGTGACGATATTGACCGAGACGCCGATCATCGCGGTCGCGCGGAACCGGTGATACGCGTTGAGCATCGCCGAAAGAACGCCGCTCAAGCTGACGGCAACGATGCTGGGCATCAGCCAACGCGTCATTCGGATCGCGACGCCCATTTGCGGAGCCGGAAAACCGTGCGCGATCACCGGCACGTAATACGGCGCCAAGAAATATCCGAGAACCGCTCCGAACGTTAATACGATCGCCAAAACGTTGAGCACCGTGCTTGCCAGGCGCCACGCTTCATCTTCTTTTTTGTGGGTGAGATACTCCGAGAAGGTCGGGAGCAGCGCGCTGACCAGCGCGCCGTTGAAGACGCCGAAGAGAATCGTCGGAATGGTGGCCGCTGCGAGGAAGGTGTCCATTTCCCAGCGCGTGCCGTAATATTTTGCGCTGACGACCTCCCGCATGAAGCCGAGCACCGTCGATGCGAAGGTGGCGCCGACGATGAACATGGTCGAAGCCGCAATCGAAAACCGAGGATGGTGCGGACGATGGGACTCGGGAACGACCCGGAGGTGCTGCTTAATGGGCTCCGTCCTTACGCAAGACGGCCGGAATCGTGCGTGCGATCAAGACGAGATCCCCCATCGGCGACCACGTGTCGACGTAGTGGTTGTCCAGCTCCATCCAATGCTCGAATGAAACCTCGCTGCGGCCGTTGACCTGCCACAGGCAGGTAATGCCTTGCGGAACGGTAAGGCGCCGGCGCGCGAACGCGTCGTAGTGCGCCACTTCACACGGCAGCGCGGGACGCGGTCCGACCAGCGACATGTCGCCCAGCACGACGTTGAGAAAGTTTGGGAACTCGTCGATCGAGGATCGTCGCAAGAGCCGTCCCAATGGATGCAAGCGCGGATCGTTGCGAATCTTGAAGACCGGACCGGACGCCTCGTTGAGGTGCATCAGGTCGTCACGCATCGCGTGCGCGCCGTTGACCATCGTGCGCAGCTTGTACATCTTGAATCGCCGGCCGCCCATACCGACGCGCTCCTGCGCGTAGAACGGAGATCCGCCGGTGACGCAGACGATGCCGATGGCGGCGATTGCGACGATCGGCGACACGAGCAGCAGCAGCACCATTCCCAGCACCACGTCGGTCAATCGTTTGACCGCGCGCCACGTCTGGGGCACGGTGCGTTCGAGCGGCGGCGCGGCGACGGCGATCTGCATGCTCGTTATCGTCCCGCAAACGCCGCTTTGACGGTGGCGCCGACCATGTCGAGCCCCTCGATGTCCCCGAGCACGGCTCCGGCCGAACCGCTCAAATGGACGAAGGGCACGTACTCGCGGGTGTGGTCGGTACCGGGTGCGGTCGGATCGCAGCCGTGATCGGCCGTAAACACGACCTCATCGCCGGCGCGCATGAGCGACTCCAGCTGCGGCGCCATCGCGTCGAGCTCTTCCAATGCGGCGGCATAGCCGCGTGCGTCGCGACGGTGCCCGTACTTGGAGTCGAAGTCGTTCAGATTCGTAAAAATGAAGCCCCCGTTTACCGTGCGCAGCAAGTCCAGCGTCTTCTCCATCGCGTCGCGATTGTCGACGGCGCGTAACGACGAGGCGATGCCGTGTCCGCAATAAATGTCGCAGATTTTTCCTACGGCGTGCACCTCAACACCCCCGGCGGCCAGCTCGTCGAGCACGCACGCGGGCGGTTCGAGAGCGTAGTCGCGTCGATTCGGCGTTCGCTGGAAAGCCCCCGGCTTACCTAAGAACGGACGCGCGATGACTCGATTGACGTTATGCGGCGCCACCAGCATCCCTCGCGCGCGTTCACACCACTCGTACAAGGTCGAAAGAGGAACTACCTCTTCGTGGGCGGCAACCTGAAAGACCGAATCGGCGGAAGTATAGAGGATGGGGCGGCCGCTCGACAAGTGGGCGGGGCCAAGTTCCTCGATAATTTCGGTCCCGGAGGCGGCCTTGTTCCCTAGCGGCTGCCGTCCGGTGATGGCTGCAAACCCCTCGATGACCTCGGGCGGAAAGCCCTTGGGGTAGGTGGGAAACGCTTGGGCGGTCAGGATCCCGGTCATCTCCCAGTGGCCCGTCACCGTATCTTTGCCGGCGCTGCGGCCGCGAAGGCGCCCAACGCGGGCCCGCGGCCGAGCCGGCGGCGTCAAGCCCCGAATCGTCGTCAGCGCTCCCAGCCCGTAGCTTTCGAAGTTCGGCATACGCAAAGCTCCAACGCTGCGTGCGACGTTTCCGATCGTATCAACACCTGATGAATCCCCGTAGGCGCCGGAATCGGGAAGCGCTCCGACGCCGCCGGAATCAATGACGATCGCCACCACACGCACGCCTCGTCGCGATTGGCGTTTGATGAGGCACCCGCCTTCCTGAACGCGCATAGATAGGATAGAAGGACCATAGCCGAAAACCGACGCCTGGCTCATGCGGATTTTTCTTCGGGCGCTGTTTGCCCTTACGATCTTCGTCGTGCTCGCACGGCCGGCGTACGCTGCCGGACCCGTGCTCGTCCGCTTGAGCGCCGACCGCGTCCAGTTCTATTACGATCGGTTTCTCGTCGAAGCCGACGGACACGTGCGCGTGCAGGCAAGTAACGGTTTCGTTGCCACCGGCGACGCGTTTTCGATGGATCTCAAGCTCAACCGCTACGTACTTGCGGGACACGTTACGCTAAGCACGTCGAGCGGCAGCGCGAGCGGCGCTGCGATCGCCGACTTTTTGGACTTCGATCGCATCTACTTCGTGCCGGTCGCGAGCGAGCCCGACCGCTGGACGTTTCTGGGCGGCGATCTCGCGCATCCGGTCAAAGGTCGGATCATGCCGGGCGACGCGTTTTACTTTCCGCAGCTTCCGCAGTATCCGAGCCTCACCGCGACCGGCGCCGTCATCGGCACGAAGACCTACGTACGGTTTCTCGGCGCGCAGGCCCAATTCGGCGGCGCATCGATTCCGATGGGTTCCTACGTCGTCAACTTCTCGCCCAATCAGTACTTCGCGCAGAACTCGCTATCGGGCGCGACCGCGGACCTAACCTGGAACTTTGCCGGCAACACCAACACGCTCTCGGCTATGCACCTGCGGTACGACACGCAAAACTATCTGTACGCCGCCTTCGAGCAGCATATCGTCGGCGATCACGAGTACGCGATCTTCTCCGTCAATCCGGCGACGCGCGCCGGCAAGTTTTACAACCTGCAGCTCTACGATCGCTTGAGCGACCGCCTGCAGCTCCAGACGTTTACGCAGGTGTACGCGTATCAATACAATTTAAGCGCGCCGCAAGCGGCTACGCAGACGACGTATCTCGAAGGCACGTACGCATTTCCGCACTCCTACGTGTCCGCGATCGCGAACCTCACGAACTATAACATGCTGGGCATCAACCCGCTGGTATATGAGATCACGCATCCCGACAGCAACAGCATCAAAACGGGAGCCGGCAGTCTGTCGCATCCGTCGTCGCTGCAGATCAACGTCTCGAGCTTCCAGAACCGGATCGGAAAAACGCCGTTCTACGAGCAGATCTACGGCGGCTACGGGTTCAATCACGACACGGTCGGACCCGACCAGTATCTGCAAGGCTGCCGGGAAGCGAACTGCGGCCTGCCCGCCAGTCCATGGGCTCCTCCCAATAACGTGCCCGGGCTTCAGGCGTACGGCTCGCAATGCAACTACAACGCGCCGTACAAGTCCTCAGCCCCGGTCTATTTTTGTCCGGTGTACACGACGATCTACAATGCCGTGGCCGGTTTCAACCTCTACGCGACGTCGATTCCCGTGTTCGGCGATGAGGGTCCGTACAAGACGTTCTATCTCAACGCCAGCTTCAACGATCAAGAGCAGTGGAACTCACTGCCGCACCGTATCCGCCAAGAGATTACCAACGTCAGCCTGAGCCGGCAGTTCGAGCGTCAGGTCAACTCGTATCTCAGCTACTCCGTGCAAAACACCGGCGATTACTATCTGCACGGCGGCTACACGACGTGCACGCCGGGCCCGCTCTGTCCGCCGGGCCTCGACACGTTTCGCGGCGTCGCGACCTGGCGAACGCTCTCGCTCGGCGTCAACTACGTGCCGTCGCCGGAGTTCAACTTTTCGGTGCTCGCCCGCCACCACGCTGACTTTCCGCAGCCGGCTCCCAACTTCTACACGCAGCCGCCGGTCAACGTACTCGGCCAGCCCCTCTACACGACGTACTTGGGGCAGCCGCCCAACGACATCACCGGCGACGTGCGGTTCAAGCTCTTGCCGCACATGCTAATCGACGTCGCGCGCACGTACTACTTCCACTACGGTTCGCAGAACTGGAGCCCGCAAACCGTCATCCAGGTGCTGCCGATATGATGCGTCGCGCCCTTTCGGTCTTCATCGCTGCGCTCGCGATCGTGCTGATCGCGGCCGGACCGGGGATCGTCGTCACGGGACAGCTGCTTGCGTACCAGGAGGGTTACGTCTTCTTTACGACCGGCGACGGTTTTCACGTGTCGCCCAACGTTGTGATTCACGACGCCAAGACGAACGGCCCGGCCACGATCGTCCCGGGTCCGCGCGTCTACGCTCGCGCAACGTTCGATTCCACCGGCACCGTCACCCAGCTCGATCTTTCGCGCTCGCCGTTGCCGCCGGAAGGCAGCTTCGACGACGTCTCGCGCTTTGCCGTCGCGCTCTCGTCACCCGTGCCGAATCCCGATTTGATTCCGGCGACGCCCGCGCCGGGCCAATCCATCGCGCCGGAGCAGCGCCACTTTTCGGGGCGCCCCGTGCTGGTGACGTTTACGACCGAAGTTCCGCCGAACACGCCGTTTACCGCGACCGTGTACATCACCACCGATGCAAGCGGCTGGAACGCGCAGGCGATACCGATGGACCGCATCGACGCGCTGCACTATCAGATCACCCGGCGGCTCAACTCGGGCACGATTTTCCGCTATCTGTACGATCGGGGCTCGTTCCAATCGGTCGAGGTCGCTCAGAACGGTCTGCAGCGCGTGCCGCGCCAGATCGTCGTCAACGACGCCGACGTTCGCGCGATTCGCGACAACGTGTACGCGTGGATCGACACGACCGGCGGCAGCTACAATCAATCGCCGACGGGCGTTCCGACGCCCTACAATCCGGCGCCCTTCCCGAACCTACCGCCGGGCGTGGGGCCGCCGGGCGCTCCGCCGCCGTGTACGACGCCGGCATGCGGCGTCACCCGGACGCCGCGTCCCCCCAGCGACTAGTGAATCGTTAGCTGCAGCGTACGCTCCGCTTTATCGCCGCGCGAGTTGCGCGCGATGACGTGCATCGGATACGTTCCGTGCGCGAAAAACGGGATCGCTCCCAAACGATACGCTAACGTGAATCGTCCGACGCCGACCTTGTTCAAGCCGACGCCGAAGTTGGCGATACGAACTTCGACGCTGGCGACGTTGGAACTGGTCAGCACTTTCCCCCATAACGTGTCGCCGGAGCCGACGTTGTTCGTGTTCATCTCGATATCGACGATCTGCGGCGGCGCGTCGGGCTTACGCACCGGTACGACGACGTGCTTGCGTGCAGCCGGTGATGCGGTCGCCGACGGAGTCGCAGATGGAGTAGCCGACGCCGATGCAGCCGGAGAGGGCGTGGCGGTCGGCGGCACGGTCACGAACGCGACCGTTCGCGCGAAATCCGGCCGGCGCTTTTTGGGTGCCGGCGATGCGATGGGTTCGAGGGTCGGCGCCGCCGTCGCGGCAGCGCCGGTCGACGGCTGGTCGTCCCGCGCCGGCGGCTGCGAGGCACACGCGGCCAGGCCGGCGGCGACGAGGAGAACCAGCAATGCATTGAGGCGGTACACAGCCGGGGCAGGATTCTCGCCCGCCGTTTTGGTTCCGCTTGCTAGGCGCGGAGCGCAAGGCGACGAACGGCTCGCGCTGTGACCATCAGCGTCGTCGTTCCGCTTTTTAACGAGGAACATAACGTCGCTCCGCTCCTCGAGCGGATCGTGACGATCCTCGAGCGCCTGCCGGATCGTCCCGAGTACGAGATCGTGCTGGTCAACGACGGCAGCACCGACGGCACGCTTGCCGCGATCCGCAACGAGATGCGCGCGCAGCAGCACATCGTGCTGATCAACCTCTCGCGAAACTTCGGACATCAGCTTGCGGCAACTGCCGGCATCGAGCTGGCTTCCGGCGAGGCCGTCGTGTTGATGGACGGGGACCTGCAGGATCCGCCCGAGCTCATCGAGTCGTTCGTCGAGCGCTGGCGCGCGGGATACGACGTCGTCTATGCCGTGCGGCGCACACGCAAAGGCGAAAGCGCGTTCAAGGTGCTCACGGCACGATTCTTCTATCGCACGATCAAGCGCCTCACCAACGTTGCAATACCCGTCGACACGGGCGATTTTCGCTTGATGAGCCGGCGCGTCGTCGAAGCGCTGCGCCGCTCGCCGGAGCGACATCGATTCTTGCGAGGCATGGTGAGTTGGGTCGGCTTCAATCAAACCGGCGTCGCGTACGACCGCGACGAGCGGCACTCCGGAACGACGAAATACCCGCTGCCGAAGATGCTCCGGTTTGCCGTCGACGGCATCACGTCGTTCTCGGACATTCCGCTGCGCTTTGCGGCGTATTTCGGGTTCGCCGTCAGCGCCCTCGCGTTTATCTACGCCATCGTGGTCATCGTGGCCAAACTGTTCCGGGTCAACGCTCCCGGATATACGCCGGGCTGGGCGTCGACAATCGTCGCCGTCGTTTTCCTGGGCGGCGTCCAGCTCATCAGCCTGGGCATCATCGGCGAGTATCTCGGCCGCATTTACGATCAGGTCAAAGGACGTCCGCTTTATCTCGTCAGCGACATCGAACGCAGTTGACCTATCATCCGGTCGTCGATCAGTTTCCGGTCATTACTCCGCTCGATCCATGGTCGGCAGCCGCATTCGCGGCGGCGTTCGTCGCCGCCCTGGTGCTGACAGCGCGACGCCCGGCCTACGGGCTGTGCGCGTTGATTCTCGTCACGCCGTTCGCGCTCTATCGCGAAGTCTTCGCCACGGCGATGACGTTGCCGCGTCCCGTATTGCTCGGCGTTTTGGCAGGGCTGACGACGTATTCGGGATGCTGGAAGACGTTGCGTTCGCGGCCGGCGCTGTTACTGCTCGGCGCGCTCTGCGCCTACTTCGCTGCAACCGCGTTGTCGGGAATCGGCGCGCACCATCCGGAGCTCGTCGTTCGTGAAACGCTCAAGGTGCTCGAATACGCGCTGTTCTTCGGGGCGGCGTATCTGTGTTATCGTCTCGATCCCGACCCCGGTCCGCCCGCGACGGCGCTTGCCGCAATTGCGATCGTCGTTTCGCTGACCGCGCTCGCACAAGAAATTCTAGGCGCGCCGTCGGGACTGTACGTCGGACGAGCGATCGTACCGCGCGTAGCCGGCGTGCTTGAAGGGCCGAATCAACTGGCGGGTTACCTCGACCTCGTCGTTCCCGTCGTTGCCGCGTTGGCCGTTACGCGGCGCTCCGCGTTGACCAGCGCCGCGCTCTTTCTTGCAATGATGGCCGACGTGCTGACGTTTTCACGCTCGGGATTGATCGCCGTAGCAATCGCCGCCGCGGCGCTCGTTGCCGTGAACGGCCGCGCGATGCTGACGGTGCTGCGCCCGGCTTTTGCCGGCACGATCGCGGGCGTACTCGTCGTCGCGGGCTGGGGCGCGTACGCGCAAAGTGCGAACGTCTTTCGTCTTTCGGTGGAGAGCGCGTACGCCGGCGGCGTCGGCAACCGGGGTCAGCTATGGGACGCGGCGCTGCGGATGTGGCGGCGGCATCCGTTGCTCGGTGTCGGCGCGGGCAACTACGAACTCGAGCTTCCGTTTTACGGCGTTCTCGGCGTACGCACGCACGCCAACAGCTGGTATTTGCAATCGCTGGCGGAGGGCGGTATTCTGCTCTTCGGCGCGACCGTGGCGGTGATCGCGGCGATCGCTGCGGCATTCGTCCGCGAGGTGCGCCGTTCGCCGTGGATCGCCGGCGCGGCGGCCGCATCGCTGGCGATCTGCTTGCATCAAATCGCCGATTATTTGATTTTCTTTCCGAAAGTGGGCATGACGTGGTGGCTGCTGCTGGGGATCGCCGCCGCCGCGTAACGCGCGGCACGATCGCAATCGGCGTTCCGGCCGCCTTTCTCTTTGCGGCCGCGATCGCGAGATTGCTGCGGGTCGCCGCGCCGCGCGAAATCGTCGCCGATCTCGCGCAACCGCTCGTCGTAGCGACCAACTGGGGCGCGTACGGACGAACGATCTTCGGCGTCTTGTTCGCGATGATCGCCATTGCGACGATTACGTACTTTCACGTCATCCGCAACCTGTGGGACCACGACGATCGCTACGCGCAGCGCGCCGGCTGGATCGCGGTGCTGTCGGCGCTCGGCATGATCTTCGCGTGGTTCGTTCCTTATTTGCTCTCCAGCGACGTCTATGCGTATGCGGCTTACGGCGAGCTCGCACGCCTCGGCCACGATCCGTACGCCCACGCTGCGCTCCCCGCCGGCGATCCGGTCTTCGACGCGGCGATCTGGCAGTGGGGAAATCCGTTACCCATTTGCGTGTACGGACCGCTCTTCATCGTCGTCGCACAAGCGGTGATTACGCTGCTGCACGGATTCGCCACGGTGGTACAGCTGGACGGTTTACGTGCGATCGCCATGCTGTCGCTGCTGCTGTGCATTCCGTTAGCGTACGCCGCATATCCGGGAACGCCGTTCCAGCGCGGCGTCGCCGCCTTTACCATCGGCCTCAATCCCGTCGCGATTTGGTGCGCCGCCGAAGGTCACAACGACGCGCTCGCACTCGCCGTCGTTTTGGGCGGCGTCGCCCTGGCGCGCAACGGGCAGCCGTTCGCGGGTGCCGCCATCGCGGCGCTCGCCGGAACGGTGAAGTTTCAAGGCGTTTTCGGCGCGATTCCCGGCTCGATGGCGCAAGGTCGCGCGCGCATCGGCGCGGCGCTTGGAGCGGTCGCGGCGCTGGGCGCATCGATTCCGTTGCTGCACGCGGTGACCACCGAACTTGCGCCGCAGGGACGCTTTGCGCCCGAAGCTTCGCTCGAAGCGCTCGTGAAGCCGCTCGCTTTTGCCGTCATGCATAACGACGCTGCGGTAACCATCCTCACCTCGATGGTCGCTGCTATCGGCGCGCTCGCGTGCGTGGCTCGCGGCGTGGCTCGCTTACGCAACGGGCGCCTCGAAGGCTGGTTATATTTCGCGCTCGGCGCTTGGCTGCTGATTCCAAATCCCTACCCATGGTATTCGCTCTGGCTGCTGCCGCTGGCGGCGGTCGTCCCGAACACGCGCCCGGCCGCCGTCGCCTTGTGGCTTTCGCTCTTTTCCGTGCTGCGCTACGTGCCCGACGCGGTAGGCGCGCCCACGCCGGCCGGCGCCGCAATTTTGGGTGCGATTGCAACGCTGCCGTTCCTGGCGCTGTTTCGCGCTAGGTGATTCGAAGGATCTCGAGCAGCGCGACGTTCGCGGACGCGATCTCGCGACTGCGCGCGCTTGCGGCGCTTCCGGCGCGCAAGCCCGGCGCGTACGCGCTGCACGAAACGATTGCGGCCGCGCGCCCGGCGCTGATCGCCGCGTTGCGCGATACGGCGCAGGCACCGCTGCTCGTCGCCGTACCGACGCCCGACGTCGCCGAGCGCGCCTTCGCCGACCTTCTTTACTACCTCGGTGAGGAGCGGGCCGCGGAGCTGGCGCTTTTTCGTTCGCGCGACGAAGCGATCGGCGCGATTGAAAGCCCGTCGGAGCGCAGCGCGCGCATGGCGCTCTTGGCCGATCTCGCCGACGCACGCCCGCGCATCGTTCTCGCACCCGTCGGCGCCCTGCGCCAGCATCTCGTACCGAGAGCCGTCTTTGACGAGCTGCGGTTTCGACTGGTGCCCGGCGCGCAAGCGGGTTGGGAGCCGACGCAGCAGCGGCTGTATCGTATGGGGTATCGCCGCACCGACGTCGTTAGCGCGGCCGGCGAATACGCGGTACGCGGCGGCATCCTCGACGTCTTCCCTCCAACCGCGGAGCGGCCGCTGCGCGTCGAGTTCTTCGGCGACGCCGTCGAAAGCGTGCGCGCGTTTTCGATCGAGTCGCAGCGCAGCGACGAACCGGTCGAGTTCGCGGATCTGGTCGCGTGGACGGAGATTCCGCGCGACGAACGCTATCGCACGCGCGTTCTCGAGCGCTTCAACGGTCCCGAAGCGGTGCGCCGCGAGCTGGCCGCGTTCCTTACGGTGCAATCCGACGTGCCCGAGACGTGGCTGCCGCTGGCGTTCGACGAACCCGCGACGCTCTTCGACTATCTGTCGCCGCAAACGATCGTGATCCTCGACGAGCCCGGCATGATCGCGACGATCTCCAGCGCGCTCGACGAGGAGCGCACGCGCGAGCAGCACGTGCTCCTCGCAGACCGCGACGGGGGGACCCCAGCGGCTCTGCCGATGGGGGGCGCGCAGCCGCAGGCGGAGCGCATGTTAAGCGAAGCGTTACTGGCGGAGGTCGCCGTGCCGCACTTGTCGCTCGATGCGCTCGGCGATTCCATCGCGCGCCACGCAACGCTCGTTTTTCCCGGCGCGATCGAGCACGCGGCCTCGATAACGTGGGTACCGCGCATCCTCGAGGCGTTTACGCTCGAATGCCGCCCGGTCGAACACTTTAACCGGCAAGTCGAGCTCTTTTCCAAGAGCGCGCGCGAATGGGTCGCCGCCGGCGACACGCTGGTCGTCGTGAGCACCGCGGTAGCGCGCACGACGGATCTGCTGCGTGCGGCGGGGGTCGAACGGGGAGACACCGTGATCGTCGACCACGGCAGCATCGACGGCGGATTTGCGATACCGTCGCTGCGGCTGCACGTGCTCGGCGATCGTGAAATTTTCGGCGCGCCGCCCAAGCGCGTCAAGATGCGGGCGGTCAAGGAAGGCGTGCCGGTTACGCTCGCGGATCTGCGCGTCGGCGACTACGTCGTGCACGCGGTGCACGGCGTCGGTCAATATCTCGGCCTGCGCGCCGAGACGATTCTCGGCGCGACCCAAGATTATCTCGACCTGAAATATGCGGGCAGCGATCGGATGCTCGTTCCCGTCACGCAGATGCATCAAGTCGCCAAATACTCGGCGGCCGAAGGCGCGTCGCCCCGGCTATCCAAGATGGGCGGCGCGGATTGGGCCCGCACGAAAACGCGCGTCAGCGAATCGCTTGCCAAGATCGCCGACGAGCTCGTCCATCTCTACGCCGAGCGCGAACTCACGCGCGGCTTCGCCTTCGGCCCCGACACGGCGTGGCAGGCCGAAATGGAGGAAGCGTTTGCGTACGAGCCCACGCCCGATCAGCAGAAAGCCATCGACGCGGCCAAAGGCGATATGGAAAACGCGCGGCCGATGGATCGCCTCGTCTGCGGCGACGTCGGTTACGGCAAAACCGAAGTCGCCATGCGCGCCGCGTTCAAGGCCGTTGCCGACAAGAAGCAAGTCGCGGTGCTCGTCCCGACGACCCTGCTCGCCGACCAGCACTACCGCACGTTCTCGTCGCGCTTCGCGGGCTTTCCGCTGCGCGTCGAGGAGCTGTCGCGGTTTACTCCCAAGCCGAAGCAGAAAACGATTCTGCGCGATCTTGCCGAGGGCAAGGTGGACATCGTCATCGGCACGCATCGCCTGCTGCAAAAAGACGTCGCGTTCTCAGATCTCGGGCTCATCGTCGTCGACGAAGAGCAGCGCTTCGGCGTGATGCACAAGGAGCGCCTCAAGGAATACCGCGCCAGCGTCGACGTGCTGACCTTGTCGGCGACGCCGATCCCGCGAACGCTTCATATGTCGCTCGTGGGCGTGCGCGATTTGTCGCTGATTCAAACCGCGCCGAAAAATCGCATGTCGATCAAAACCGTCGTCGTTCCGTCCAGCGACGCGGTCGTGCAGCGCGCGATTACGGCCGAGCTCGATCGCGGCGGACAGATCTATTATTTGCACAACCGCATCGAATCGATCTTTGCGGTGCGCAACGCGCTGCAGCAGCTGGTGCCGCGCGCGCGCATCGGCGTCGGGCACGGCCAGATGGGCGAGTCGGAGCTCGAGCCCGTGATGCAGTCCTTTATCGAGGGCGATCTGGACATATTGGTCGCCACGACGATCATCGAAAACGGTATCGATATTCCCAACGTCAACACGATGATCGTCAACGATGCCGACAAGTTCGGATTGGCGCAGCTCTACCAGCTGCGCGGCCGCGTGGGCCGGTCGAACCATCAGGCGTACTGCTATCTGCTGTACCAGGGCCACAAGGCGCTCACCGAAGAGGCCAAGGCGCGGCTCGAGGCCATTCGCGAGTTCGCGCATTTGGGCTCCGGGCTGCAGATCGCGATGCGCGACCTGGAGATCCGCGGCGCCGGCAATCTCTTGGGCTCGGCGCAGTCCGGCTTCATCGCATCGGTGGGATTCGACACGTATTGCGAGCTGCTCGCGGAAGCAATCGCGCAGCGGCGCGGCATGACGGCGTCGCTGGAGGATCGGCGCGAGGCCGTCATCGACGTGAAGATCAACGCATTCATTCCCAGCGATTACATCGCGCAAGTCTCGCAAAAGATCGCGGTCTATCAACAGCTCGCCAAAGCGCGCACGCAGGACGAAGTCGAAGACGTGGCCGCCGGCGTGCGCGACCGATTCGGAGCGTTCCCGTTGCCGCTGGAGCATTTGATCGAGCTCACCAAACTGCGCGCGATCGCGCTGCAGAAACGCGTAACGCGCGTCGTCGTCGACGACAAACGCCTCACGCTCGGCGTCGGCAGCGGCTTTTCGCTCGATCCGACGATGATTCCGAAGTTTCAATCGCTGACGAAGAACCGCTTTCGTTTTGCCGAGGGGAAAATTTTAGTCGATCTTCCGGCCCCGCGCGACAAACAGCGCACCGAAGAGATTTGGATGCCGCTGCTGCGCAAGCTGCTCGAGGCGTTGTAGCCGAAAGCGACCGAGCGCCGGCCAGCGAGGGTAAGGGCCGGGTTGTTGAAAAAAAGAAAATCGTGCGGTGGAGCTTTGAGGCAGCCGACGCCGGTCGGGCGTACGGCGTGCGGCGCGACTTACTGACGTATTTGCAGAGTCGAGCGGCGCAGGGCTCCGATTTAGACGCCGCCGCGCTCATTTTCGGCGAGCTGGTCGGCAACGTGGTCCGCCACGCGCCCGGACCCATTGCCGTCGATATTTTTTGGGATAACGACATAGCCGTGCTGCGCGTCATCGACCGCGGCCCCGGTTTCGATTGGGACGGCAACGCGCGGCTCCCCGAACGGTACGCCGAGTCCGGGCGCGGCCTGTTCATCGCCTATAGCGTCGCGCGTAATCTGCGCGTCCGCCGCATTCCCGGGAACGGGACGGAGGCGACGGCGTGGCTGCCGGTCCTCCTCAGCGAGGCGTTCAAGGCGAAAATATAGGATCTCGAAAAGGACCTCGGGCCTTCCGGGAGAACGTCGCGACCTTGTTTGCGGGGGCTCTCGTCCCCGCCTCATTACACACCGACTTTTCCAGTGGAGCCGACAATGTCGATAGCCCAACGGATGTTCGCGGGCCTCGCCCTTTTGCTCGCCGCGTCGACCCTCGCGGCCTGTGCCGGCGGCGGCGGATCGATCGCGACCGTCAACGGCCAGCCGATCAGCCGCGCCGATTTCGAACAGAAATTGGAATCGAGTTCCGTCGCGCGCAACGTTTTGCAGCAGATGGTGCAAGAAGCGCTAATCAATCAGTACGCCAAAAACAACAACATCAACGTCACCGACGCCGAAATCAGTCAGCGTGAAGACGAGCTGAAGGCGAACTTCCCCAGCGGTTCGTGGGACGAAATGCTCAAGGCTCGTAACCTGACCGAAGCCGACGTCAAGACGGCGCTGCGCGAGCAGATCATTCTCGATAAGGCGCTCGAGAAAGACGTCACGATTACGCCGGCTCAAGTGAAGCAGTATTTCGACAAGAATCACGCGGCGTTCGACAAGCCCGAACAGGTTGAAGCGCGCCACATTCTCGTGCCGGATCTCGCGACGGCGAACAAAATCGAGGCGCAGCTCAAAGCGGGCAAGAACTTTGCGGATCTCGCGAAGCAGTACTCGACCGATCCGGGCAGCAAGGACAAGGGCGGCGATCTCGGATGGTTCCGCCGCGGTCAGATGGTCCCGGCGTTCGACAAAGTCGCGTTCACGCTTCCCGTCAACGCGATCAGCCAGCCCGTGAAGTCGCCGTTCGGCTATCACATCATCCAAGTCGAAGGGAAGCAGCCGGGGCAAACCGGGACGCTTGCAAACAGCACCGAGCGCATCACCGAAATGCTTCGCCAGCAGCAAGAAGCGCCGCTGATTCAGCCGTTCTTACAAGGCTTGCAGCAGAAAGCAACGATCACCACCGATCCGCGTTTCCAAGACCTCTTCCCCTCGCCCGCACCCGGCGCGGCCGAGAGCGCGGCACCGGCGGCACCCGCACCGGCAGCGACCAAGTAACCCAAAGCAGGTCAAAACGGAAGACCCCGGCGGTGGCCGGGGTCTTTTCTTTTTCGGAGAAGGGTCGCGCATGCTGGTGCGCATCGCCGGATTAGGTCCCGGAGACCCCAAGCTGTTAACGATCGGAAGCTTGGAGGCGCTTCGCGAAATCGGGCGCGCCGTCGCCGTGCTCGCACCTCCCGACTTGAGCGCGTACTTGCGCGACAACGGCATCGACGTCGTTCGCGGTCTCGTCGACGATCCGGCACTCTTCGTGCGCGGCAGCTCCGAAGAGATCGAGCGTTTCGCCGATCGCGTCGCGCAGCTCCAAGACGGACGCGACCTGGGTTTAGGCGTGCTCGGCAACCCGCTTTCCGATTTCGCCGGGTTGCCGCCCCTACTGCGTACGCTCGAACGCCGCTCGATACGGACCGAGATCGTACCCGGCATGCCCCGGGCGACGTTGTCGGCGTCGATCGCCATGCCGCTGGTACCGTTGCCGCCGCAATCCGCGCACCATTCGTGGGACGATCTCATCGAGATCATGGCGCGGCTGCGCATGGGGTGTCCCTGGGACCGCGAGCAAACGCACCGCACGCTCGTCCCGTATTTGATCGAGGAAACCTACGAGGTCGTCGAAGCGATCGAAGGCGACGACCTGGACGCACTGTGCGAGGAACTCGGCGATCTGCTCCTCCAAATCGTGTTCCATTCGCAACTCGCGACCGAAACGGGAAAGTTCAGCGTGGCCGACGTCGTCGACGCGCTCTCGAACAAAATGGTGCGGCGTCATCCGCACGTCTTCGGCGACGCCGTCATCGAAGACGTCGACGCCCAGTGGAAAAACTGGGAGAAGCTCAAATCCCAAGAAAAAACCGGACAGAAGCGCAAGAGCCGTCTGGACGGGATTCCAAAAGAGCTCGGCGCGCTGCAACGCGGACAGCGCATGCAGGAAAAGGCTTCGCGCGTTGGATTCGACTGGCCGAACGTCTACGGCATCCTCGATAAGCTGCACGAAGAGATGACCGAACTCGCCGAGGTCCGCCGGGATAAACAGGACGACCGGCGCGTGCGCGAGGAGTTGGGAGACGTTTTCTTCACGCTGGTAAACCTCTCGCGCGCGCTCGGCATCGATGCCGAACAGGCGATGCGCGAGGCCAACGAAAAGTTCCACAAGCGCTTCTTCTTCATGGAAGAGCGCGCGGCCGCCGACGGTAAGACCCTTTCCGATCTTTCACTTGACGAACTCGAGGAACTGTGGCAACTAGCGAAGAGACTGGCAGCGTAGGAAATTCGCTCATTCGTCTGCGTATGAGCGCGCACGACGCGCACTACGGCGGCAACCTCGTCGACGGTGCCCGCATGCTTGCGTTGTTTGGCGACGTCGCCACCGAGCTGTTGATCCGCCTAGACGGGGACGAAGGGCTGTTCGTCGCGTACGACAAGGTCGAGTTTCTCGCACCGGTCTATGCCGGCGACTATATCGAGGCCGAGGGACGCATCGTAAAATTCGGAAACACGTCGCGGCGCATGGAGTTCGAGGCGCGCAAAGTCGTCGCCGCTCGCACCGACGTTAACGACAGCGCCGCCGACGTGCTCGACCCACCCACGGTGGTCTGCCGCGCTTCCGGAACGTGCGTCACGCCCAAGGACAAAAAGCGGCGCTGAGCGTGAACGCAAGAGACGCGCTCGCGCTCCTGCTCGCACTCTCGACCGGCGCTTGCGCCGGCCCCGATGCAGACGTCGCCGCGGGCAGCGGCGGTATGATACCGGCGAGGCCGCTCGCGATCGGCTCGCGCGGCAAGATTCGGCACGTCATCGTCGTCGTTCAAGAGAACCGCAGCTTCGACAACTTTTTCGCCACGTTTCCCGGCGCCGACGGCGCTCGAAGCGGAGCGACGCATAGCGGCGCGGTGTACCCGCTGAAAAAATCGACCCTCGTTCAAATCCCCGATTTGTGTCATTCGTACAAGTGCTACCGTTGGGACTACGACCAAAAGAAGATGGACGGATTCGACACGTCGGCGTATTTCGTCGGTGCTACGGGATTGGCGCCCTATCAGTACGTCGACCCGGCGCAGATTCGCCCGTACTGGACTTTGGCGCAACGCTACGTCCTTGCCGATCGCATGTTCCAAACGCAGGGCAGTGCCAGCTTCACCGCCCACCAGGATTTAATTGCCGGCGATACGCCGGTCGATCCGTACGCCGACGTCATCGACGTACCCGACGCCAGTGCCCCGTGGGGATGCGACGCGCCCGCCGGCACCACCACGCCGACGATCGGACGCTTCGGAGCGTATTCGTTCGGCGGTCCGTTCCCGTGCTTTACGTATCGGACGATCCGCGATCTCTTAGATGCGGCGCACGTAACGTGGAAGTATTACACGCCCTCACTCGAGCAAAGAAAAGAAGGCGGTTGGATTTGGAACGCCTTCGAGGCGATCGATGCGGTACGGCACGGGCCGGAGTGGCGCACGAACGTCTCGTCGCCGAACACGAACTTCTTCGCGGATATTACGGCCGCGGCGCTGCCGAACGTGTCCTGGGTGATCCCCGACGGAATCGACTCGGACCATCCGGGGCGGACCTCGGACACGGGACCGTCTTGGGTAGCTCAGATCGTCAACGCGGTTGGAAAGAGCAAGTACTGGGATTCGACCGCAATCGTCATCGTGTGGGACGATTGGGGTGGTCTCTACGACCACGTCCCGCCGCCGCAGCTCGGATACGGCGGCTTGGGTTTTCGCGTCCCAGGGATTATCGTCTCCGCCTATGCGAAGAAGGGCTACGTTTCGCACACCCAATACGAGTTCGCGAGCATTTTGAAGTTCGTCGAAGACAATTGGCGATTGGGTCGCCTCAATCGTAACGACCGGCGCGCCAACAGCATCGTCGACTCGTTCGACTTCGCGCAGCGGCCGCGCCCGTTCGCTCCGATAACGGCAAAATATACGCTGCAGTACTTTTTGCATCGACCGCCAAGCAATGTGCCCGTAGATGATGAATAGAAGCAACCGCGTCGCTCTCGCCGGCGTTCTTTTTGCGTCGATCGCGCTGGCCGCTTGTGCCGGTCGCGGTGGTTTGCCCGCGATTTCACGTTCCGCGCTGCGCTCGATCGACGCCTCCGCTTCGAACGGCCATCTGTACGTCGTAAACGGGGGCAGCGACAAGGTTACCGTGTACGCACCCGGAGGCAGCTCGGCGGTGCGCACCATCGGGAAAAACATTCGGTATCCGCAGGCGCTGGCGTTCGACGCGCGAGGGAATCTCTACGTCGCCAGCGCGAGCGGCCACGTGACCGTTTATGCGGCGGGGCAAAAGAAGCTGCTGCGAACCGTTAGCCAGGGCATGAAGCACCCGGTGGCCCTGGCTTTCGACGGCAGCGACAACCTGTACGTCGCAAATCTGAACGCGGGCGTTACCGTTTACAGAGCCGGCAGCACGTCGGCCTCGAGGACGCTGAAGCACTTGCGTCAGCCGAGCAGCCTCGCCTTCGACGCGTCGGGCAACCTCTACGTCGGCAGCAGCGACGCGGTTACGGTCTACGCTCCCGCGCGTACGTCGCCGTTGCGCACGATCAAACATGGCATCGTGCCCGAAGGGTTCAACTATCCGCGCGCCCTAGCGTTTGACGCCGCCGGAAATCTGTACGTCGCCAATGCAGATGCCGGCAGCGTAGTCGTGTACGCTCCCGGCGGCAGCGCTCCGGTAAGGACGATTCGCTCGGGCATCATCTATCCCGATGCTCTCGCACTCGATGGAGCGGGAAATCTCTACGTTGCCAACGCTTTAGGCTTCGTCACCGTCTACGCACCGGGCAGTACGGCCGTGATGCGAACGATCGCGCAGGGCGTCGTGTTTCCCGTCGGGCTCGCGCTCGACGGCAGCGGAAACCTCTACGTCGCAAGCCTCGGCAGCGTCGTCACGGTCTATGGATTTGGCAGCACCACGGTCAGCCGCGTGATCGCTAGCGGCGTCAGTTATCCGCAAGCCGTTGCGATCGGCCCTTAACGCCGCATAAAGCGGTAAACGTTACCGGCGCTGTCCGCCTCGTAAACGCCGCTTGGGACGATGGCCGGCGAGGCACCGAAATCCGCGGGCGCCGCGTACTTCCATAGCTCTCTCCCCGTTCGCAGGTCGAGTGCTACGAGGTTTTGATCGAGCCCGGCGAAGGCGAGGCCGGGAACGATCGCCACATATCCGACCAAACGGCTCTGCATGCTGCGAGACCACAGAACGGTTCCGCTTTGATTCATCGCTACGACGCGGGCGACGTGACCAACGAAAGCCTCCTTCGGATATCCGCGTGGTTCAATCGCGCATATGACCCGATCCGGCAGCATCGCGGCGTCTTCCGACGATGCAAACGTTCCGGCGCCGACGACGATCGTCGATCCGTCCGTGGAAGGCGTGGCGAAGCCTCCGACGCCGCCGTAGCTGTTGTTGAGCGTGCTCGTCCACGCTTCTCGCCCCGTCGATGCGAGCAGCGAATAGAACGTGCCGTTCTTGTTGATGAAGGACGCGTGGTGGGCGGATACGAGTACGCCGCCTCCGGTGTCGGAATCTTCGAGGGATTGCTTCACCGCAACGAACGTCCACGCGACTTTTCCGTCGAGTTTCAGTGCGACGGCACCGTCGGCCGTCGTAACGGGGCTCTGACACGTATTGCCGGTTCCGAAAATCAAATGCGTTCCGTCGTAAGCGAGCGCGCCCCAAACCCCGCCTCCTCCGTATGGAGTGACTTTGGGGTTAACGTGCCAGTCCCAGCGGACCGCACCGGTCGCTTCATCGAACGCCGTCACCCCGCCGTTAAGGCATCCCGGGGCATCCCCTCCCGCCGATCCCGTGTACACGGTGCCGCCAACAGCGATGGCAGCGGCGTGTGCGATGCCGTCTGTCCGGTGACGCCACAGCATTCTTCCGGTGAGCATGTCGATTGCAAAGAAAAATGAAGGAGCAGCCAATCCAAGCGGACTGCTGAGCTCGTTCCCGACGAACAGCTTTCCATTTGCGGGATCGATGACCGGCGTTTGCACCGCTTTGCCGCCGAGAACCGTTTTCCACAGCAGCTTGCCGTCTTGTGCCCGAAAATCGTAAACGGTCGCCCCGAGCTTCGCAAGGCCAAGCGTGACGATGACGACGTTACCATCCCATACGAGCGGGCTCGCGATGACCGCGTCTTTGACGGAACTTTTCCACTTGAGGCGCAGGGACTTGACGTTTGCGGCGGTGATGCCGGCGCTCGACTGAAAACCCGAGCGCTTATCGTCGTGAGCAAACGTCGTCCAGTCGTCCGCAGCGTATGCATTTTCCGCAACGTTTGGTTCCAAGCCGAAAGCGTTCTGCGCGACGGGCGACCCCGCGGCGCAGCCGGATAAGAGCAAAGCAAGTAAGCAAGCGCGGTAACGCACCGTCAAGCCCTCGCGAAGTTAGAGCGCAATTTTGTAAATCGTCCCGCTGTCATGGCTCCCGCCGATAAATGTGGTGCCGTACAGTGCTCCTTTGAGCTCGACGAGCTGGCCTTGAGCGACGGCGCCGTCGGAAACTCCCCCGAACTCATGTAAGACGTCGTACGTGCCGTTCTCGTCGATTGCAAAAAGCGTTCCGCACCCCAACGATCGTTGGGAACAATGAACGCTGCCGCCCACGGTCGTGGTTCCGTACAAAACACCGTCGACGTTGGTCAGATTCTCGTACGGGTTGCCGCCTTCCGAGCCGTTGCCGAATCGTTGACGGATCTTTTCGGTGCCGGTCGTCGTGATGCTGAACACGGTCCCGCAGCCGCGGCCGCCCGTGCACGCCGTTCCCGCACCGGAAAACGTAACGCCGTAAAGCGAGCCGTCTACCGCGATCAAGCCGGCACGCGGACTCGCGCCGTCGTTACCGCCTCTGAACGCGTAGAGCACCTTCTCCGCGCCGGTTGGGCTCACCGCGTAAACGGTACCCTCCCACTTCGAACCTCCCGCTACCGTCGTGCCGTAGAACGCGCCGTTGAGATACGTAAGATTTCCGATTGGCACGTCGCCGTCGCCCGCAGCACCGCCGCCTTTGAAATGGTACACCGTTCGAAACACACCCGACGGGCTCACTTTGAAGACGGTGCCGCAACCGTTTAACACCTTACACGTACCGCCGCCGCCGAACGTTGAAGTACCGTAGAGCCAGCCGTTGAGCTCGACGAGATTGGTTTGGGGAGTCGAGCCATCGGTCGTTCCATGAAATCTGTAGAGGATCCGCTCGTTCCCCGACGCGTCGACGGAAAATACCGTACCGCAGCCGCTGCCGTAGCCGTAGTTTCCATAATGGCAATGTCCGCCGCCGCCGCTCGTCGTTACGCCGTAAAGCAGCCCGTTTACGGCAGTCAGACCTGCGTAGGGATTCGATCCGTCCTCGGTAGCTCTGAAGCTATAGATCACCTTTTCTCGACCGCGGGTCGTGATCTCGAAAACCGAGCCTTGACCGTAGGCTCCCCCGTTGTAGGTTGTCCCGTAGAGCTTGTCACCCATGACGACCAATCCCATCTCCGGGTTCACCCCATCGGGAACGCCTTTAAAGCCGTACAGAAGCTGGTACGTAGGCGCACGCGGGGGGATAAGCGGACGCGCAACGACGTTCGGAGTCGTGCCGGCGGTGCCGCCAAGCGGGCCGCACCCCGCAATGGTAAGGCAAAGAAGAACACGCATCAGGGTGGTCTTGGACATGCGGTATCGTTCTGCCGAAAGGCAACCATAGGCCTGCCGACCAACATCGCGACGTGCCGCGTGGCGTATTGCTGCTTTTCATCGCGATCGCAACAGCGTGCTCCCCATCGCCGGGGAGCATCTCTGCTTCGGGCGCTTTTCCGATCGGGCTTCCCGCTCGCGCGCCGTCCGCGCGTCCCGGAAAGATCGCGCATCTGGTGATCGTCGTCCAGGAAAACCGTAGCTTCGATAACTTCTTCGCGACGTTCCCGGGTGCGGACGGCACCACGAGCGGTCGAGTCCACAGCGGCGCAACCTATCCGCTCAAAAAGTCCGGTCTGATTCAGATACAGGACATATGCCATTCGTATCAGTGCTACCGTTGGGATTACGACCACAAGAAAATGGACGGTTTCGATCTTTCGGCAAATCTTGTGGGTGCTTCAGGACTCGCACCGTACCAATACGTCGATCCCGCGCAGATTGCGCCGTATTGGACCATTGCGCGGCGCTACGTTCTCGGCGACCGGATGTTCCAGACGCAAGGCAGCTCGAGTTTTACCGCGCATCAGGATTTAATTGCCGGCGATACCGCGTTTGCTCCCGACGAGCGCGCCATCGACCTGCCCAACGGCCTTCCATGGGGATGCGACGCGCCGGCCGGAACGCACACCGCGGCGATCAAGCGCTTCGGCCAATACATCCCCCTCGGCGGTCCGTTTCCGTGCTACAAGTATGCGACCTTGCGCGATCTCCTCGACGCCAAGGGACAGTCCTGGAAGTATTACACGCCCTCAAGCCATCCGCGTCAGCAAGGCGGACGTATCTGGGATGCGTTCGACGCGATCGACGCGGTGCGGCACGGGCCGGAGTGGGCCACCAACGTGTCCTGGCCGAACACGAATCTCTTCTCCGATCTGAGCGGCGGCCGGCTCGCGGCTGTCTCGTGGGTGATACCGCAAGGTGGAGATTCCGATCATCCCGGTTATAAGTCCGACACGGGTCCATCGTGGGTCGCCCAGGTCGTCAACGCGATCGGCAAGAGCAAGTATTGGAACTCGACGGCGATCGTCATCGTATGGGACGATTGGGGCGGCATGTACGACCACGTGCCGCCGCCGCAGCTCGGCTACGGCGGTTTAGGGTTTCGTGTCCCGATGCTCGTGGTTTCACCGTACGCCAAGCGAGGCTACGTTTCGCACACGCAGTACGAGTTTGCCAGCATTCTCAAGTTCGCCGAGGACAACTGGCATTTGGGCCGGCTCGGACATAACGACCGCCGCGCGACGAGCATCGCCGACTGCTTCGACTTCACGCAGGCGCCCCGCAAGTTCGCGCCGATCTCCGCAAAATATCGTCTCGAGTATTTCCTGAAGCGCCCGCCGTTTAGCGGCAAAGAAGCGATCGTCGACTCATACTAGGCGCTCGTGCGTCTTGCGCTTCCAGACGAACTCGTAGTAGCAAAACTGTAATAGCAAGCTCACGCAGTACGCGGCCGGATAACCGATCCAGACGCCGTCGAGTCCGACCTTCTGCATGAGGATCCACGCAACCGGAACTTCGACACCCCAAATGACCGCGATGCCGATGACGGTCGGCCATAAGACGTCGCCGCTGCCGCGCATGGTACCGCTGAGCACGGCGCTGTTGCCGAAGACGGCGTAGCTCCACAAGGTAATCATCAGCAGCTCGTGCGCGATCTGCAAGGTGTGCGAATCGGTGATGAACCACCCGAGAATCACCCATGCGAAAATGTAACAGAGCGCGATCAAGATGCCGCCGACGACGTAGTTGAGCCCCACCGCCGAGCGGATCACGCTGCCGAGCTTGTCCTCGCGCTTGGCTCCGATGCACTGCGCGCCGAAGATCGAAGCCGCGATGCCGATCGAGATGGCCGGAAACTGGACGTAGCCGACGATCTGGTTGACGGCGCCGTACGCCGCCGTTGCGCTCGAACCGAAATGGTTGACGAACGTGATGACCGCGATCTCGGCCAGCGAGACCATCATGACCTGAACGCCGGTGGGCACGCCGATCTTGAGCACCGACCACAGGATGCTCCAGTCGATGACGAAATCGGAAATCGTTTCGCGATCGATCTTCAACGGATTGTCCCGCCACCGCAAGTAGAAGATCATCCAGGTCAACGCCGCGACGTTGGCGATGAGACCGGCGACGGCGGCGCTGACCACGCCGAGCTTCGGCAGACCGAACCAGCCCACGATGAAGAGCGGCGTGATCGCAATCGCCAAAACGCTGGAAACGATCAGCGCGTAGAAGGGCGTCGTGGAGTCGCCGGTTCCCCGCAAAATCGTCGCGTAAACGAAATAGACGAAGAAGGCGGGCATGACCAAAAAGATGACCTTCGCATAGGCGTCGGCCATGCCGATGATGTCGGACGGCGTGCGCAACCACGCGAGCATCGCCGCCGATCCGAAGTATCCGACGACGGCGACGACGATGCCGAGATAGAGCGCCGCACCGAGTACCGTTCCCGCGATGCGCTTGACTTTATGGATGTCGCGCGCGCCGAAGGCCTGACCCACCAGGACCGTTCCGCCGCTGCTGACGCCGAAGACGAACGAGAATAGCAAAAAAACGACCGGAAAGACCGCCGACACCGCGCCGAGCGCCTGCGTGGAAATCAGCCGCCCGATCCAAATGCTGGCGAACGTCTGCGACGCGGACTGCAGCGCGTTGCTGAGCATCAAGGGGACGAGAAAGACGAGGAGGATCTGCCACATCGGCTTCCCCTCCTCGAAAACGTTGACGCCGTGCCGTCGCGCCTGCTGCGGCGTCTCCGCCGGCGGCGCAGTCTCGGCCTGACTCATGATTACTCCTGTGCGAGCAGCGTGTAAATCTCTTTGCGCGTTTTGTTCAACACGTCTTGAACCTTTTCGATCGTTTCCGGTTTCGACGACGGCCCGATTTGCGCGATCGCCTGCATCAACCGCTCCGCGGCTTCACGCAGCGCCGAGTTCGGCGTAGCCTTGGCCTCGCTCTCTTCGGAATCGTCCTCAAAAAGATGTTCGAAGAAGTTTCCCGCGCCGGCGGTGTGCTCTTCCAAATGACGCCGTCCTTTTTCGGTGATCTCGTAGATGCGGCGCTCGCCCTCGGCGCGACTGCGAACCAGTCCCTCTTCCTCGAGCGCATTGAGAATCGGATAGATCGAACCCGGACGCGGCGGCCGCCAACCCTTCTCGGCAAACAGCCGCATCAGGTCGTAGCCGTGCCGCTCGCTTTCAGCCAGAAACTTGAGAATGACGAACTTCAGAATGCCCCGGCGCAGCTTTCGGCCGGCTTTCCAGTGCCTGCCGACGTCGCCCATTCGGAACGCAAACCCGTGATGCATGAACCCACATCCTCCCGATATATCGATATGCTATTCGATATATCGGAATATGTCAATAAATACGACCGCCTACGCGGGCGGCAGGGGCGTTCGGGCGATTGCGCCCGGAGTAGTAAACCAGATGCCGCCGTCCGGACCGAAGGTCAAGCCGTCGGGCCCGTGGCTGCCCATGTTGAAGAGCGTAACGACGCCCGTGGTGGTCGCGCGGCCAAGATACACACCCCCGCGCTCGCTGTCGGACGCGGCGAACCATAAATTGCCGTCAGGGCCCGATGCGATCGCGGTTATCCAACTTTCTCCAGCACCGGTTAAGCCCGTGGGGTACCGCGTTATGGTTCCGCTCGAAGTGGCGTTGCCGACCTCGGGTTCGGATCCCGTCACAAACCACTCGTTACCGTCCGGGCCTTCCGTCACGGACGTGACCTCTTCGTCGCCGTAAAGAAAGTTAAACGCACCACTCGAGCTACCGAACTCCGCTACGCAACTTCCGCCGCCGGTCCACACCGTGTTGCCGGCACCAGAGGCAATACTGAATGGCCCCGATGGGTAACCCGTGTCGCATGCCGCGCGACCGATGAACGCGATCGTGCCAGTCGTGCTAACCGAGTAGGCCCCGCAGCCGTCCGTGGAATCGCACCCGGAAACGGCCAGCGCGCCTCCCTGCACGCTCGCGATACCCGCAGGCGCGAACCCGGGGTACGAAGATTTGAAGAGCGTAACCGCCCCGGACGTCGTAATCCGTCCGACGCCAAATTTTCCGGTGAACCACACGTTACCGTCCGCGCCGGCGGCAATGCCCTGAAGACCGCTTGCAACGGGAATGCCCTTCGTAAAAAGAGAGATCTTGCCGCTCGTCGTGATGCGTCCGATGGCGCCGCTCGAGATCGTAAACCAAAGATTCCTATCTGCACCAACGGTAATACCGATGGGGTCGTTGCCGCCGCCACTACTAACTGGGATTGAGTAAAGCTTCACATTGGGCGGCGTCGGCGACGGCGAGGGCGTCGGCTGCACCGTAACGCGAGCCCATGCCACGCTCTTTCCGATCGCGTTCGTTAATCCGAAGACACAGTAACCCGGTGCGACGCCCTTGACCGTAACGTGCAGCGTTGGGCCCGATCCTCGATGGGGGGACCACGTCGCAACGCCTTTGCACGGTTGTCGCGAACCAACGCTATGGAATTTGCCGTGGTAGTTCTTCTGCTTCGCCGTAAAGCTCGTCGACTTACCCATCTCGACGCCAAGCGACGACGGCGAGATCTTGATATCCGGCTTCACGACGATTGCGGGCGCTTGGGACGCGATCTGCGGAACCTGCGAGCTCGGACCCGAACAACCGGCGACCCAAGCGGCAGTCGCGAAAACGACGACGCCGCCGAAGGTCAACCCCGAACGGTAACGCATACCAGCAGTATATCGACCCTTCTAAGGATGCGCATTAAAGAGGGTCGAATGGCCCATCATCGTGCGCTTAGATAAGTTCATGAAGGTGTCGCGCCTGTCGAAGCGGCGCAGCGAAGCGCACGAAGCGCTCGAGCACGGACGCATCACCAAAGACGGCAAGACGCTCAAGCCCGGTTATCAGGTCAAAGCGGGCGACGTGCTGGAGATCCATTATGCGACGCGGTTCGTCACCGTGCGCGTGATCGACGTCCCGCTGCGCGTAACGCCTGCGGTCAAGCCCGCCGAACTTTACGAGGTGCTCGACACGCGTAAAGACGACCCGGCCGACTGGATCTAATGATTTCCGCCGACACGAAAGATGCGCTCGCGCGCGACGTTCCCGAAGCGGCACACTGCCGGCAAGCGCTGCTGGCGGGACTTGCGCTGTACGGCACCGCGGGACGGCGTCACGAGTTCGTGACGCATCGCAACGCCGTCGCACGGCTGTTCTGGTCGCTGCTGGACAAAGACCGAAAGTCGCATCCGATTGAAACGCGTGCCGTGACGCGTCTGCAGCGCCTTCCCACCTTTGCAATCGGCGTGCCCGAGCGGCTGCGCGGCGTTCCGTCGAAACCGCCGCACAAGTGCGACCGTTTGGTCGAGATTCGTGCGGCGTTTCTCGCCTGCGGATCGCTGACGGCCGGCGCGCACGGCTATCATCTGGAGTTCGTCGTTTCCAACGACGAGCTCGCGGCGCGGTTGATCTGGATGCTGCGCAGCGCCGGCACGTCGCCCAAGACGACGCAGCGCAAAGGGCGCACGGTCGTCTATTACAAGGATTTCGACGCGATCGTCGAGGTGCTCACGCTCGTCGGCGCGTTCTCGGCCGTTCTGCGTCTGGAAGACGTGCGTGCGCTGCGCGAAACGAAAAACCGCATTCACCGGCTGGTCAATACCGAAGCCGCCAACCTCGAGCGGACCGCCGCCGCCGCCGCCGCTCAGCGCAGCACGATCGCGTTCATCGAAAACGCCTACGGTTTAGCGCGCCTGTCGCCGGCGTTGCGCGAGATCGCCGAGCTGCGTCTGGGTTATCCCGACGAGTCGCTGGCGGAGCTGGGGTGCCGATGCAACCCACCGATTGCCAAGCCCACCGTCGGCAGCCGTCTGGGGGCGCTGACCCGCCTGGCCGCGCGGCTGCGCGGCGGGAAGGGGCCGGATAATCGGGCCCGGTAAAAGCCGGGGCTACTCTTTCCAGTACGGAGTTATACATGCGCATCGGGATCAACGGCTTCGGCCGCATTGGAAGAAATTTCACTAAGGCGCTGCTGGAGCACTATCCGCATGTCGACATCGCGGCCGTCAACGATCTGACCAGCGCGGCCGAGTGCGCCCACCTCTTCAAGTACGATAGCAACTACGGTATCTACGACGGCGCCGTTTCCGCCGACGGCGACACGATCGCACTGGGCAGCAAACGCGTCAAAGTGCTGGCCGAACGCGATCCCGGCAAGCTTCCCTGGAAAGATCTCGGCGTCGATCTCGTGATCGAGTCGACCGGGCTGTTCACCGACGCCGTCAAAGCGCGCGCGCACATCGACGGCGGCGGCGCGAAGAAAGTGATCATCTCGGCGCCGGCCAAAGGTGAGGATATCACGCTCGTTCTCGGCGTCAACGACAAGTCGTACGATCCGAGCAAGCACAACGTCATTTCGAACGCGTCGTGCACCACCAACTGTCTGGCGACCGCGGTCAAGCCGATCGTCGACAACTTAGGATGGGTCAAGGGTTTTATGACGACCATCCACTCGTACACCAACGACCAGAACATCCTCGATGCGCCGCACAAGGATATCCGCCGCGCGCGCAACGCCGCAACCAACATCGTACCGACGTCGACCGGCGCCGCCAAAGCGTTGTTTCTCACGATCCCCGAAGTCGAAGGAACGTTCGACGGCTTCGCGCTGCGCGTGCCGACGCCGACCGTCTCGATGATCTACCTCGTCGCACAGACGAAAAAAGCCACGACCAAGGACGAGCTCAACCGGATTCTGCGCAGCGCGGCCGACGGCGAGCTGCAGAAGTACGTGCAGTACACCGAGGAAGAGCTCGTATCGGCCGACTTCAAGCGCAATCCGCACAGCTCGATCATCGACTCCAAGCTCAACAACGCCAACGGCGATATGGTGCAGATCGCCGCCTGGTACGACAACGAGTGGGGATATTCGTGCCGGCTCGCGGATCTGACCGCGATGGTATTGGATAAAATCCCGGCCCGAGCGTAGCGCAGGGGTGGCGTTTCCGTTCGTAGAGGATCTCGACGTTGCCGGCAAGCGCGTCTTGGTCCGGGAAGATCTCAACGTCCCCATGAACGGCACGGAGATTGCCGACTACACTCGCGTCGACGCAGCTATCGAGACGTTGCGCTGGCTGCACGACCACGACGCGCGCACGATCGTGATGTCCCACCTCGGCCGGCCCAACGGTAAGCCCGATCCGAAGTACTCGCTGCGTCCGGTCGCGCAGGCGCTTGCCGACCGGCTGGGCATTCGCGTCGGATTCGTCGGCGATTGCGTGGGTCCCGAAGCCGAAAAAGCCGTGTCGGAGCTCAAGGATGGCGACGTCCTTCTGCTCGAGAACGTGCGCTTTCATCCCGAGGAAGAGCGCAACGATCCCGCCTTCGCCGCGCAGCTGGCGAAGCTGGGCGACGTGTACGTCAACGACGCGTTCGGAACGGCGCATCGCGCGCACGCCTCGACCGAGGGCGTCGCGCACCTGCTGCCGCACGCTGCGGGCGATCTGATGCTCGCGGAGTTGTCTGCGCTGCATCGTTTGATCGAACATCCCGCCAAGCCGTTCGTCTGCGTCATCGGCGGCGCGAAGATCAAAGACAAGATCGACTTCTTTCGCAAGCTGATGGAGAGCGTCGACGCGTTTTGCATCGGCGGGGGCATGGCCAATACGTTTCTGGCCGCTCAAGGCGTCAACGTCGGCAAATCGCTGCGCGACGACGACCTCACGCCCGCCAACGATATTCTCGCGCTCGCCAAGCAGCGCCACGTCGACCTGCATCTGCCGATCGATGCCGTCGTCGCACCGGCCTTCGACGCCGACGACCAAGCTCACGTCGTGTCGATCAACAAGGTCGGCGCCGGCGACATGATCCTCGACATCGGCCCCGAGACGGCAAAAGCGTACGCCAAAGCCATCGAACAGGCCAAGACGGTCGTCTTCAACGGGCCGATGGGTGTGTACGAGAAACCCGCGTATCGCGCCGGAACGGCGGTCGTGGGCGACGCGATCGCGCGCGCGACGCAAAACGGCGCGGTCAGCGTCGTCGGCGGCGGCGACGCGGCGGCAGCGGCGCACATCCTCGGCTTTGCCGATAAAATGACGCACGTCTCGACCGGCGGCGGCGCTACTCTGGAATACTTAGAAGGGCACACGCTTCCCGGCGTCGCCGCGTTGGAATCTGCACAACCGCGTGCCTAGAACGATCGTCGCCGCCAACTGGAAGATGCACAAGACGGCGCAGGAAGCCGGCGCGTTCCTCGATGCGTTCCTCGCGCGCGCGGCTTCGCTGCCGCCGGCGGTCGAAGTGGTGATCGCGCCGCCGTTTACGGCGATTCCCGCCGTCGCGACGCGCTTGTCGGGCACCAACATCAAACTCGGCGCGCAAACGATGCATTGGGAGCTGCAGGGGCCGTTCACCGGTGAGGTCAGCGCGACGATGCTGCTGGAGTTCGGCGTCAGCTACGTCATCGTGGGCCACTCGGAGCGCCGCGCGTACTGCAACGAGTCCGACCGAAGCGTCAACCTCAAGGTTTCCACCGCACTCGCCCAGGGCATTACGCCCATCGTCGCCGTCGGCGAGACCGCCGACGAGCGCAACGCCGGACAGACCGACGACCGCGTCATCGCGCAAACGCGCGAGGCCTTCGACGGCATCGCTCGCAACCTGCTCGACCGAGTCGTGCTCGCATACGAACCGATCTGGGCGATCGGCACCGGAAAGAACTGCGATCCCGGGGAGGCCAATCGCGTCATGACCGTCATTCGCGATTGCGTTTCGGGGTTAGAGGATACGCCGATTCTCTACGGCGGCAGCATGAAACCCGAAAACGTCGCGTCGTACATGGAGCGACCGAACGTCAACGGCGGATTGGTCGGCGGTGCGTCGCTCGATCCCAACGGCTTCGCCGCGCTCGTCGAGAACGCCGCAGTATGAAGTTCCGGCCCGTCGTGCTGTGCGTGCTCGACGGTTGGGGCTGCAGTGACAAGACGCACGGGAACGCCATCGCAGCCGCGGACCTGCCGCACTGGCACGCGTTCTTCAACAAGTATCCCTGGACGATGCTCGACGCTTCGGGCGAAGAGGTTGGACTGCCCAAGGGCATCATGGGCAACAGCGAGGTCGGCCATCTCAACATCGGCAGCGGCCGCGTCGTGCCGCAAGGCGTCGTCATCATCGACGACGACATCGCATCGGGCGCTTTCGCGAAGAACACGACGCTGCAAGACGCGATCGCGCACGCCAAAGCCAACGGCGGCAAGCTTCACCTCATGGGACTGCTCTCGGACGGTCAGGTGCACAGCTCGATCGAGCATCTCTTCGCGCTCGTCGACGCCGCGGTCGCCGCGGACGTGCCCCTCGTGGTCCACTGCTTTCTCGACGGCCGCGACACGCCGCCGCGCTCCGCGCTAACGTACGTCGATCGGCTGGAGAAAAAGCTCGCGGCCGTCGGCCGGCAAGGGTCGATTGCCGACGTGTGCGGCCGCTTTTACGCGATGGATCGCGACAAGCGCTGGGATCGTACCGAACGCGCGTACGCGATGTTGACGACGGGCAAGAGCGGCTTCCACGCCGGCACTGCGGCCGATGCGGTGAACATGGGATACGGTCGCAAGGAGGACGACGAGTTCGTGCAGCCCACGACCGTCGGCGACGCTCGCCCGGTCGAAGACGGCGACGCATGCATCTTCTTCAACTTCCGGCCCGACCGCGCGCGCCAGCTGACGACCGCGTTCGATGCGGGAACGACGATCTATTTTCACGGCGACTTCCACGAGTTCGCGCCGAAGCGCTACGACAAGCTCCTCTTCGCGACGATGACGAAGTACGACGAGAACTACACCAATCCGGTGTTGTTCGGTCCGCGCCCGCAGCACGACACGTTCGGCGACGTCGTCTCGAAAGCGGGACTACGCCAGCTGCGGCTGGCCGAAACCGAAAAGTACGCGCACGTGACGTACTTCTTCAACGGCGGACGCGAGGAGCAGCTGCCGGGCGAAGACCGCAAGCTCATTGCGTCGGATCGCAGCGTCGCGACTTACGATCTCGCGCCGGCGATGCGCGCACGCGAGATTACCGATTTCGCCGTCGACGCAATCAAGGCCGGTACCTACGACGTCATCGTGATGAACTACGCCAACGCCGACATGATCGGACACACCGGCAAGTGGCAGCCGACGATCGAAGGCGTCGAGGTGCTCGACGCGTGCCTGGAACGATTGGCCGAATCGACGCTCGCCGCGGGCGGCCTGCTCGCCATCACCGCCGATCACGGCAACGCCGAAGAGAAGATCGACGCCGACGGCAATCCGCTCACCGCTCATACGACCAACCCCGTTCCGTTTCTCCTGATCGCAAAGGGTCTGCACGGCACGCTAGAGTCCGGCGGAAAGCTCGGCGACCTCGCGCCCACGCTGCTCGAGATCATGGGCCTTGCCGTACCCAAAGCGATGACCGGTAGAGAGCTTTTCTCATCCTAGCCTCAGCCGCGATCCAGCCGCCTACCAGCCTAAGCCGCCACAATGGCGGAATGAAACGCACCGAAGAAATCCAGATCGCGTCCGCTCTGATCTACTTCGTGTTCATCGGCGCGGCGACGGTCGCCGCAGCGGTCGCAGCGCACCTGCGCTAAGACTCGATTCTGTAGCTGCCGCTCGCGTCGACGCCGACGCGGCGGCCGCCTATGGCGATGCAGCGCACGCCGTGATCCCAGATCGTCAGCACCCCGATGACGATCGGTCTGAGCCGCGCGACGAGGTCGCGCGCCGCACGTGAGATCGCGACGGCGTCGCGCACCCACCGCGGATGATCGTTGGGCAGCTGGTTGTCATCCAGGTTCGCCTCGGCCAGCGCGGTAACCGCCGGTTCGGAAGCGCGCGTTACGGTAGCCGCACCGAGCGCGCTTGCACGCTCGTCCGCTTCAACGCTGCGCAGCACGCGCGCGCTCCCTCAAGGCGGCAATGGCGGTAAGATGCAGCTGCGATACGCGCTGCGGCGAGACTGCGAGCTGCGCGCCGATCGCGCGCAGCGATCGGCCTCCGAAATAGTGCGACGTCACGACGCGCCGCTGTCGCGGCGGCAGCGTTCCGATCAGCTGCTGCAGCGCGGCCCGATCGTGACGCGACTCCACGACGCGCGCAGGATCCCCGTGCCAGTTCGTGGTCACGCTCTCGCCTTCGGGCAACGGCGCGTCGAGGGAGAGCGGTTGTCCCCACCGCGTTGCAGCGACCGCGCGTTCGAAGCCCGGCGTCCGCCGGTTCATCTCGGCCATCGATGGAAGCTCGCCCCGTTCCACCGCGATTGCGTAGCGCTGATTCTCACCATCGCGCGCGGTGCGCCGCGCGCGTTCGGAAACCGGATCCATGCGGCGGATCCCGTTGAGCATCGCGCCGACGATCAAGCGGCGCGCGTATTGCCGTAACAACGGCCCGCGCTGCGGATCGAACGTATCGATCGCGCGAATCAAGCCGACGCTGCCGTCGCCGACCAAGTCGTCGAGATCGAGACCGGGAACCAGACGTTTGATCCGACGTGCGATCTTGCGAACCAGCGGCAAATACGACGCGATCGTCGCCTCGCGATCGTTCACGGCCGCACCTGCAGCTGCTTTGCGAGTTGGAGGGCGAACTCGCCGGCTTCGACTTGTCCGATCGCATCGCACCCGGCGAAGAGCGGCGCGAGCACCGGCTCGAGCAGCATCGCCTCCGCCGGAACGATGACTTGTGCGGAAAAGTTCATGCCGCGATAGTACGTCGCGGCTATTGCCAAATTGTCGCCCGTGCGTTACCGATTAGCGACCGCAGTACGAGCCGGCGTAAGCTAAGCCGGCGACGCCATGACCTCGTCGAGCCTGGATGCGTAATGCGATATGCGCGTGTTGAAGAACATCTGGCCGTAGATGCCTTGCTTAAAAATCTTCAAGCGATATCCCAACCAGCGGCCGTCTGCCGAAACGATTCGGTTGTACGTCAGCGTTCCTTGCCCCTCAACCGTCAGATCGACGAGGGCGGGGAAGAAATCGTCGGCAATGCGATACTTTGCATCCGGCGTGTCGTCGCGGATGATGACGGCGCCCGCGACTCCCGCTAACTTCGCTGCAAATTATTCGCGATCCGCAACAGTTCGTCGGCGGCCTGTACGCCCTTGGCGTTGGCTTCGTACGCGCGCTGCGCGGTAAGAATTTGCATCATCGCGTCGACGATCGAGACGTTGGACTGCTCGAGCATCCCGAAGCGAATCGTGGGACCGCTCGTGCGACCCGACTCGATCGCGTGCGGTGCGCCGGATTCGTGCGTACGCTGGAAGAGCGTTCCGCCAACCGCGCGTAAACGGTCGGGTGCGGGAAACTCGTAGAGTTGGAGCCTGCCGATCGTGCGCGTGCCGCCGGCAAACGTCGCACGAACGCTGCCGTTTTCCGCGATCGTCATCGACAGGACGTCGCTCGGCACGGTGATGCCGTGCAGACGCAAACCGCGTTCGTCGCGCAGGCCGCCGTCGGCGCTGCGAGCGAACGCGCCGCCACGCACGTACGCGATGCCGCCGCGCGGGTCGTCGACGGCAAAAAATCCCGGACCGTCGATCGCCAGATCGCACGGGCCGCCGCCTTTAGTGAGTTTTCCCTGCGTAAGCAGCACGCGTTCGCCCAGCGCAATGGTACCGAGCGACTCGCCGGGCGCGTCGAGCTCGGCGAACCGGCGCACCGATCCTTTGAATCCCGCAACGTCGGCGTTAGCGAGATTGGCGGCAATGGTGTCGAGATTCTGCTGTTGCGCGGCCATGCCGCCCGCCGCGATGAAGAGCGCGCGATCCATCCCGAGCGCCTACTTCAGCCGCGCGGCGTCGGCCGCGCGCTGACGAGCACCGTCGATAGCTGAAACTGCCTTTTGGGCGCTTTCGAACGAGCGCTGCGCCCACAGGACGTCGATCATCTCCGCGATCGCGTCGGCGCCCGACGTTTCCAGGAAGCCGTGGCGAACGGCGCTGCCGCGCGATACATCGGTTCGCACGAGCGTGCGGCCCAATGGATCGCTCAGCGAGCCGTCGCGATTGCGCACGAACGCGCCGTCACGCGTGCGCCAAAGCTTTCCGTTTCGATCGCGAACGATAAACGCACCGTCGCCGGCAATAGCCAAATCGAGGTCGCGGCCGGTCGGCCGCAGCGCCCCGTGCCGTTCGCCGCGCTCGACGACGATCGATACCCCGTTTTTGGTCAGCGCACCGCGCGCGACGAGCGGCTCGAAGCCGCCGGTGGAGACGTTGGCGAGATTCCCGGTTGCAATGTCGAGTCGCGACTGCGCCGCCTCCATCGCGCTGCCCGCCCATGCGATGCCGTCCATGGACGCATGGTATCGAGCGTGAGTGACCGAAACGATGCCGGTATATGTTCGGAATGTCTCGCTTTATTGCCGCGGCGGCAATCGTGCTGCTGGCGTCGTGTTCTTCGCCTTCGCCGCAGGAAGCCGCGCAAAACCAGGAGCTGGCGACCTTGACGCCCCTCAAGCAGAAGTATCAAGACGTCGTGATGGGCTTCGATTTCAAGCCCAACGAGACGCTGATCGTCAGCCTCGACCTACAGAACTATAACGGGATGGGTGACGACGATCAGGACGCGATGGAAAAGGTCATCTCCGCGACGTGGCGCAAGGCGTGGCAACAAGCTCACCCCGGCCAACACGCAACGATCCACTTAAAGCTCATGGATTTTATCGGCCGCACGATCTGGACCAATCAAGCCAAACTTTAAGAGGTTCTGATGTATTCCAGATCGAGGAGCCTAGGGCCGAAGTGTACTACGGTACACGAGGACCGTAGCGACGAAGAGCTGGGATAGATCAGGACCTCTTAAGTCCAAACAAGGACGCTGCCGGCGGTGACTAAGCCGCCGCCGAAGCCCATGAGCAGGATACGCTGCCCCGGCTGCACCCGGCCGTCGCGTACCGCCGGAACGAGCGCGAGGGGAATGCTCACCGCCGACGTGTTGCCGTACTCTTCCACCGAAAGCAACGTGCGCTCGATCGGAAACGGCAAGCGTTTGCAAAGCGCTTCGATCATGCGCAAGTTGGCGCTGTGCGGCACGAACCAATCGATATCTTCGAGCGCCAAGCCGGCACGCGCGACGACGCGATACGTAAATTCGGGCACGTTTTCCATCACCCAGCGATAAACCGCCTGGCCTTCTTGGCGTAAGAGTCGCGACGGGTCTTCGATACCGTTGATTTCCGTGCGCATCGCGGTGCGATAGAGAAACTTGCCCCCGTTGCCGTCGGCGCCGGCATCCATACCGAAGATGGCCGGGTGGCGGCTGTACTCGAGCAACGCGGCGCCCGCGCCGTCGCCGAAAAGAACGCACGTCGAGCGATCGGTGTAGTCGACCGAGCGCGTCAGCGCGTCGGCCGTGACGATCAAGACGCGATTGGCCTGGCCCGTGCCGATCAATCCGGCACCGAGGTTCAGACCGTACGCAAAGGCCGCACACGCCGTGCTGATGTCGAACGCTCCGACCGTCAGCGGCAACTTGTAGTGCGCCTGAAGCATCGCCGACAGGCTCGGATACTCGTAATCTCGGGTGGTGGAGCCGACGACGATGTAGTCGATCGTTTCGATGTTCACGTCGGGATGATGCGCCAAGAGATCGTCGACGGCCGCGATTGCCAAGTCGCTCGTATACTGGCCTTCGCTCACGACGTGGCGACGCCGGATGCCCGTACGCTTGACGATCCACTCGTCGGTGGTGTCGACCATGCGCTCGAAGTCGGCATTGGTCAGCACGCGCGGCGGCGCGTACATGCCCAGCCCCGCGATTCGCGCCGGCGCGCTAACGACCCGTTGCCGCGTATCGGTCGTCATAGCTGTGCCGCCACCGCGCCGGCGAACGCGTGCGTCGATAACGGCGCGGTGCCGTTGCGCGCGAGTTCGGCGGTTCGGGCTCCGTTGCGGTATGCGGCTTCCACCGCACGCTCGATTCGCGTCGCGGCCGCGTCGTCGTCGAGGCTGTACCGCAACAGCATGGCGGCTGAAAGAATCGCCGCGGTCGGATTGGCGACGCCTTTACCCGCGATGTCGGGCGCGCTCCCGGCGATCGGCTCGTACAAACCGAACTGACGCCCCGGCCTTCCTTTCGTTCCCAAGCTCGCACTGGGAAGCGTTCCGATCGAACCCGTGAGAATGGCCGCCTCGTCCGAGAGAATGTCGCCGAACATGTTCTCGGTGACGATCACGTCGAAGTCGCCGGGCCGGCGCACCAGTTGCATCGCCGCGTTATCGACGAGCAAATGATCCAGCACCACGTCGGGATACTCCTTAGCGACCCGCTCGACGACCCGGCGCCACAGGCGCGACGTTTCGAGAATGTTTTGCTTGTCGACCGACGTCAGCCGTTTGCGCCGGCCGCGCGCCAGCTCGAATCCAATGTGGGCGATGCGCTCGATCTCGGGCGCGCGATAGATCATCGTGTCGACCGCCTCCTCGACGCCGTCCGTGGTGCGCTGTTCCTTAGGACGGCCGTAATAGATGCCGCCGGTCAACTCGCGCACGACGATGAGATCGAGTCCGGTAACGAGCTCCGGCCGCAGCGACGACGCGTCTTCGAGACCGGCGAAGACGCGCACGGGACGAATGTTGGCGTAGAGCTCGTAATCTCTGCGCAGCACGAAGAGCGCGTACTCGGGCCGTTGTTCGAGCGGCTTGCCTTCGTATTGTGGAAGTCCGACGCTGCCGAAGAGGATCGCGTCGCTGCGATCGCAGAGCGCGCGCGTCTCGTCGGGTAATGCCGGTAGTCCGCGCGATAACGCCGCTCCGCCGACTGGGGCTTCGACGCACTCGACGTCGGGACGCACGTGCGACAGCACCGACGCGGCGACGCGCATGACCTCCGGCCCGACGCCGTCGCCGGGCAACAATGCGACGGTGTCGCTCAAACCACGTTGATTCGCGTGGTGTCGGTGCTGGGCGTACCGCCGTTGACGGCGTTGCCGCTCGACGGCGCCGGCGGCTCGATCGTGGCTTTTTCCAGCAGCGCGAGGTGCGTCATCAGCAGGCTGCGCAGCTCGCTGCGCGCCTTCTCGGCGGCCTCGACGGCGCGTTGGTGCTCGCGGCGAGCGTCGGAGGTCGCGTCGTTATAGTTGGCCAGCTCGCGCTCGGCGGCAAGCCGCGCTTGCTCTTTGATCAGATCGGCTTCCTTGTGCGCCGAGGCTTTAACCTCATCGGCGGTGCGCTGGGCCAGTACGAGCGTGTTCTGCAGCGACTCTTCCATCGCTTTGAAATGGCTGATGCGCTCTTTGAGATCGGCAATATCCGCTTCGAGCGCCGCGCGGTGCTGCGCCTCGTCTTCGAGCGTCTCGATGACCTCGTCGAGAAACCCGTCGACCTCCGCGCGGTCGTAGCCTTGCAGCGCTTTTTTGAACTGCTTGTGCTGGATGTCGATCGGCGTAATCTTTTCCACTAAATGGTGCCCCTCGTAGACATGAAGTCTAACGTGGTGTCGTTACCCAACATCGAGTCGCGCAATCCGGCGGCGTTGACGACTACTCCGGCCGGGACCACCAGGTAGATGGCCTCCGCGAGTTTTTGAATTTTTCCGTCGATGGTGTAGGCGACGCCCGACGTAAAATCCACCACGCGCTGCAGCAGCGTCCGGTCGGCGTTTTGCAGATTGATGATGACGACTTGACGGTTGCGCAGCGAATCGGCGATTTCGACGACGTCTTGATACGTACGCGGCGAATAGACGCTGACTTCGGTGCCGCCCCGGCGCGGATGCGCGAGCGGAACGACGCGGCCGCCGGCCGGCACGGGGTCGTCGTCGTAGAGTTCTTCCTCGTCATCACGGATCGAGAAGAACGACCCGATCTTGCTGAACACGCTCACCTAATGCCTCCCACCGAACAATGCGGTCCCGATGCGAATCATCGTCGACCCTGCGCGCACGGCCTGCGGCCAGTCGCCCGACATGCCGATGGACAGCGTACTTCCACCAACCAGGGCAAACGTCTTGGCTGCCAGCTCGAAGCCACGCGATATCTCATCCGCGCT
This sequence comes from Candidatus Baltobacteraceae bacterium, assembly GCA_036488875.1. Taxonomy (NCBI): domain Bacteria; kingdom Bacillati; phylum Vulcanimicrobiota; class Vulcanimicrobiia; order Vulcanimicrobiales; family Vulcanimicrobiaceae; species Vulcanimicrobiaceae bacterium. Next base: position 92,494 of record DASXGW010000012.1, read on the forward strand.
TGAGGTGAACGGGCCGATCGCCATGACGCCGTCCAAGCGGAGGCCTTCCAAGGCACGCAGCCCCTCGGCGAGCTGCGGCGCCTGGGCGGGCGGACAGCCGAAGCGCTCCGACGGCGAGACGTTGACTTGCAGCAGCACGGGCAATGTCTTCCCCAAGGCGCGAGCGGCCCGCGCCAGAGCCTCGCCGGCCTCGATGCGATCGACGCTTTGAACGACGTCGAAGAGCTGCGCCACGGCTTTGGCCTTGTTGGTCTGCAGGTGGCCGATGAAGTGCTTCCTCACCGGCGCAAGCGAGGCGAACTTGGCCTGCGCCTCCTGGAGATAGTTTTCGCCGATGTCCGTCAGGCCGGCGGCGATCGCCGCCGCGACACGCTCGAGCGGCTGGCGCTTGCTCACGCCGACGACCGTCACGCTCCCGCGCGAGCGGCCGTACTTCACGAGCTCCTCATCGACCTCACGAACGAGCGATTGGTAACGATCCGCGATCACACCGCCGGTGTAGAAGACGGCGCGACGTCGGTGCGCGGTCCTGGACGGCGCATGCAGAACGCGATGCCGATGACGCCGATAACGATCATCGGAAGCGCGTAGAGCTGACCTCCGGTCAATCCCATCCACGTAAAATCGGCCTGGCGCCAAATTTCGGCGATCGTGCGCGTGATGCCGTAGAGCGTAAACCACGTCCACGCAACCACGCCGTCCTTGGGTTTGAGCCGGTAGACCAGCAGCACGATCGGGAACGTGAGAATATCGAGGATCGCCTCGTAAATTTGGGCCGGGTGACGATAGTAGCCCTGCCAAACCGTCGTGTCTTTGGGAACCATGCACCACGGATGGTCGGGATTGCAGACGTCGCCCCACAGCTCGTCGTTGATGAAGTTGACGATGCGAACGAGCGCGATGCCGATCGAAAGCGTCACGACGACTTCGTCGCCCAAAACGGTATAGCGCAAACCCTTGTGTTTTCGCACGAATAAGGCGATCGCCACGATCACGCCCACCAGACCGCCGTGAAACGCCATGCCTCCGTTCCAGACGGCGACGAAATTAACGGGGTTTGACGTATAAAACGAAAGGTCGTGCTTGCTGATGATGTCGTTGATGACGAAAAAGGTGCGGCCGCCGACCAAAACGCCGATCAGCGCATAAAAAAGGAAGTCCTGTATCTGTTCCCTGGTCAAACCCAGCCTAGCCCGCCCCGCCGGGCGGCTCAGCCACAGGTAGACGAGGGCGAACGCAACCAGATAGGCGATTCCGTACCAATGGATCTGGATGGGCCCCAGGTGGATGGCTACGGGGTCGATATTCGTCGGATAGGTGAACCAATGTTGCATCAAAAATCCACTTCAATCGCATGAGCTCGACAACGCATCTTACGGCCGGCATTGCCTTCCTGGCGGGCCTGGTTTCCTTCGTTTCGCCGTGCGTCCTCCCGCTGGTGCCCGCGTACCTGTCGCTGCTCACCGGCGAGAGTCTCGAGGATTTGAAGGCGGAAACGGCGGCAAACGCGCGCGCGCAGACGATGGGGCACGCGGTCGCCTTCGTGCTCGGGTTCAGCGTCGTCTTCATCGCGCTGGGGCTCACGGCCAGCGCCATCGGCGGCGCGCTCAACGCGAACCGAACGCTCATTTCGCAGATCGGCGGCGTGCTGGTCGTTATTCTCGGCCTGCAAATGATGGGTCTTCTTCGAATTCCGTTTCTCATGATGGACAAACGCGCGCACCTGCAGCACGACCGGCGATCGTTTTGGACGTCGCTCGTAGTCGGCATGGCGTTTGCGGCCGGCTGGTCGCCGTGCATCGGCCCGATTCTCGCTGGGATTCTTGCGCTCGCGTCGCAACAGCATAACGGCGAAGCCGCCGCGCTGCTCTCCTTCTACTCCCTCGGCCTGGCGCTGCCGTTTCTCATTACGGCCGCCGCCATCGGCGCCGTGCTTCCCGCACTGGCGCGACTGCGCCGTTACCTTCGCGCGATCGAGTTCGCTTCGGGTGCGTTTCTCATCGCCGTCGGCTTCGTCTTGATCAACAACGCATTTCTCAACGTCGCAGGATGGTTTTACAGTTTTGTTCCGCAACCGAAAATTTAATATCGGCCTCGTCAACGCGCTCGTGATCGCGGCGGTGGCCATCGCCGTTCTTTGGCTCGATCAGTACACCAAACACCTCGTCGTCGGGTCGTTCTTGCCGGGAGAAAGCCGCTACGTCGTTCCCCACTTTCTCAAGTGGACGTACGAGCGAAACTTTCACGGCGCGTTCGGCCTCTTCGGCAGCAACGCGGTATTGCTCATCGGCATGGCGATCGTCGTCTTGGTCCTCTTCTGGTACAGCTTCCGCGACGCGGCGGAACGCTCGCGGCTCGTCCGCGTCGCGTTCGGCATGATCGTCGGCGGCGCGATCGGGAACATCGTCGACCGGCTGCACTACGGATACGTCATCGATTTCGTCGACTTCTACCGCATTTGGCCCAACATTTTCAACGTAGCCGACTCCTGCATTACCGTGGGCGTCGCGCTGCTGCTCCTTTCTTCCCTTGTCTCACGCCGTCACGCCTGAGGAGGCCGGCAAGCGCGTCGACGTCGCCGTCGCGCGGCGCACCGGCGCGTCCCGTTCGCTCGTCGCCACCGCGATTAGAAACGGAAGCGTGCGCGTCAATGGCGAGACGGCTAAGGCAAGCCGCCTGCTCGAAGACGGCGACCTGCTCGAGTACGAGGTTGCGCCGGCGCCGCCGCTGATCGCACAGCCCGAGGCGATCGATATCCCGATCGTCTACGAAGACGAGGACATCATCGTGGTCGACAAACCGGCCGGGATGATCACGCATCCCGCGCGCAGCGCCACGAGCGGAACTCTGGTAAACGCGCTGCTCGCGCACGCCGGCGGCGCGCTGCCCGGGCACGAGGTCCGTCCGGGCTTGGTGCACCGGCTCGATCGCGATACGTCGGGGCTGCTGGTCGTGGCCAAGACCGAGCGCGCGCTATCGGCGTTAGGCATCGCGATGAAACGGCGCGAGATTTCGCGCGAGTATCTCGGCCTCGTACACGGGGTTCCCGAGCACGCGCGCGGCACGATCGACGGTCCGATCGGCCGCGATCCTCACAACCGTTTGAAGTTCGCGATCGTCGCCGACGGCAAACCCGCGGTCACGCACTATGCGGTACGCCAAACGTTCGCACGCCACGCGGAACTCACGTTTACCTTGGAGACGGGACGGACGCATCAGATTCGCGTGCACGTCGCCGCGATGGGTCATCCGATTCTCAACGATCCGGTCTACGGACGGTCCGAGTCGCAGTACGGAATGCCCGGACAAGCACTTCACGCGTGGCGTCTTTCGCTCGACCATCCACGCACGGGCAAGACGCTCGTCTTCGAAGCCGATCCTCCGCCCGAATACACGCAAGCCCGCGAGTCGCTGCGTGTTCGCCCTTAACGCAACCGACGGGCAGGCACGCCGCGGGACGCTGCGGCTCACGCACGGCACCGTCGAAACGCCCTGCTTCATGCCGGTCGGAACTGCGGCAACGGTCAAAGGTTTGACGCCGCGCGACCTGCGCGAAGCGCACGCACAAATCGTGCTTGCGAATACGTATCACCTGTGGCTGCGTCCGGGTTTGGCGACGATCGAGGCCGCCGGGGGTCTGCATCGCTTCATGGCGTGGGACGGCCCGATTCTGACCGACTCGGGCGGGTTTCAAGTGTTTAGCCTCGAGGGCCGCCGGAAGCTCGACGACGAGGGCGTGACGTTTCGGTCGCATCTCGACGGCAGCGAGCATCGTTTCACGCCGGAAAACGTCGTCGCATTTCAAGAGAACATCGGCGTTGACGTCGCGATGGTGCTCGACGTCTGCGTGAAGCTTCCCGCGACGCGCGAGCAACTCGAAGAATCCGTAAGGCTCACGACCGATTGGGCGCGCCGTTCTGCCGCCGCGCGAACGCGATCCGGATGCGCGCTCTTCGGCATCGTGCAAGGCGGTTTAGACTCGAGCTTAAGGGAGCGCAGCGCGCGCGAAATCGCCGAGCTCGATCTGCCGGGATACGCGATCGGCGGGCTTTCGGTCGGCGAAACTCGCGAAGAGATGTACGGGACGGCGCGCGCGACGGCGGCGCTGCTGCCCGCGGAGAAACCGCGTTACCTCATGGGCGTCGGAACGGTGCGCGATCTCTTGACCGCAGTCGATTGCGGCATCGATATGTTCGACTGCGTCTACCCGACGCGCTGCGGACGCAACGGGCGCGCGATGACGCGCGACGGCGAGTTCAACATCTTCAATGCGGCCTTCGTCAACGACTTCGCGCCCGTCGATGCATCGTGCGGCTGTTACACGTGCACGACGTTCTCACGCGCGTATCTCGCGCATCTCTTTCGCTCGAAGGAGATGCTCGGACCGCGGCTGCTCTCGCTCCATAACGTCTGCGTTCTCGACGAACTCATGTCTGCGGCTCGCGACGCGATCGCGTCGCATCGTTGGTTAGATTTCAGGGACGCGCACCTCAAGCAAGCGGGTCCATCGTAACCGTCTGGGTAGAACGGGCAGATGAAACAGCACATCGCAGCGGCTGTGCTGGCGGCTGTTACGTTCTTCGCAGCGGCTCTGCCGGCAGCGGCCCAAGTCTACGTTACCGTCGCCCCACCGGCGCCGGTAGTCGAAACCATTCCCGTTTCGCCCGGGCACGGCTACGTTTGGGTGCCGGGTTACTACCGATGGAACGGCGTGCGGTACGTGTGGGTACACGGGCATTATGTACTGCATGCGGGACACTGGTGCCCCGGCGGGTGGCACCACACACCAGCGCGCGGATGGTGGTACACTCCGGGTCACTGGTGCTAACCTAGCGACCGACCCGACCCCTGAATCCCGTCACGGTGCTGCGCTGTTCGAAGGTGAGTTATGGCGAAGATACTGATAATCGTCACCGGACACTCCGAAATCGACGCGCAGCACCCAACGGGACTGTGGTACGAGGAATATGCCGCGCCGTACGCGGCCTTCCGGCGCGAGGGCTTCGACGTCGTTACCGCGAGTCTACGGGGCGGAGCGACGCCGGTCGATCCGCGCTCGTTCGAAGGTGTCAAAGCCGACGATGCGGTGATGCACGCGCTCGAGAACACCGTGACTTTGCAGCAGGCCGGCGACGCCTACCAATACGACGCGGTCTTTCTTCCCGGCGGTCACGGAACGATGTTCGACCTCGCGAAGAGCCAGCCGCTCAAAGCGCTCGTCAGCGAGCTCGACGCGCAGGGAAAGATCGTCGCGGCGGTCTGCCACGGACCGGCCGCGTTCGTCGACGCCATTCGCGCCGCCCAGCCGCGCACGCTCGTCGACGGACGGCGTATCACGTGCTTTACCGATGCCGAAGAGCGCGCGACCAAACTCGACGCGTTGATGCCGTTTCTGCTCGCGTCCAAGCTGCGCTCGCAAGGCGCGAACGTGGTCGAAGGGCCGGATTGGTCCGATCACGTCGAGGTCGACGGGAACTGGGTCACCGGACAGAATCCGCAATCGAGCGAGAGCGCCGCTCGAGCCGTGATCGAAGCGCTACGCGCGCGCGTGTGAGACGACCGCGGCGCAATCCGCGCAGATCGCCGGGTGCTCGGGGTCGACACCCAACGGCCGAAACTTCCAGCAGCGCTGGCACTTCTCGCCGGCGGCGTTGCGTAGCTCGAATCCAGTTACACCCGTCGCGCCGTCCGTAGTCTGCGCCTCGTTGAGCTCGAGCTGCGAGACGACGAGCGCCTCGCGCAGGTTGTCGCCGAGTGCCGCCAGTTTCGCGTACAACGGTTTGGCCACGTCCAGGCGCAGCTGTGCTTCGAAATCGCGCGGCGATTCGCTGGCCGCGACGCGCGCGCGCAAGGCGCGCAGGTCGTCCCACAGCGCGAGGTCCGCTTCCAGCGATTCCGCCTTTCCGTGCACGGTGCGGAACGACGTGTCGAAGACGCTTTCGGCGTCGCCGCGCAGCGCCTCGGGGAGCGCCTGCCACGCTTCCTCGGCCGTAAACGACAGCACCGGCGCGATCGCGGTCAGAAAGCTGGTTAACACGTAGAGCAGCGCCGATTGCGCGCTGCGCCGTCGCGGATCGTTGCTCGCGCGCGAGTAGAGCGGATCCTTGAGCGCGTCGAAATACAGGCCCGACATCGCGCTCTCGAAATTGACGATCTCCAAATATGCGTCGTGCAAGTTCGTCCGGTCGTACGCGAGCTTGACGCCGGTAACGAACAGATCGGTGACGTTGCACGCGAGCCGGTCGAGCGGCTGCATCGCGTCGCGTTCGACGACGTCCGCGGGCGCGAGATCCTCGAGATTGGAGAGCATGAAGCGGATGCGATTACGCAGGTTCCGGTAGACGCGGCCGATCTGATCGACCACGTTCGGACCGAAGCGCACGTCGTCGAAGAACTCGACCGACGCAACCCAGAGGCGCAATACGTCGGCGCCGAACTTCTCCATTGCCTCGCGCGCCCCGATGCCGGTGCCGAGCGATTTGGACATCGCGCGACCCTGTTCGTCGTTGACCCAGCCGTGAGTCACGACGTGCTTGTACGGCGCGCGCCCTTTTATCGCAACGCCCGTGATGAGCGAGCTGCGGAACCAGCCGCGATACTGGTCGGCGCCCTCGAGCACCATGTCCGACGGCCACGGAAGACCCTCGCGCCCCAGGACTGCCAGATGCGTGACGCCGGACTCAAACCAGATGTCGACGATGTTGAACTCTTTTTCGAACGTCGTACCGGCGCACGACGGACAGGCAAAACCTTCCGGAAGGTACGTTTCGACCGGATCGCTCCACCACGCGCCGGCACCCACGTCGGCAAAGCGTTTTGCGGCCAGCCGCGCCACCCGCGGGTCGAGCGTCGATTCGCCGCAGTTCAGACAGACGATCGCCGGAATCGGTGTGCCCCACGTACGCTGCCGTGAGATGCACCACTCCGGATGCGTCTCGATCATCTGGCGCTGGCGCATTTTGCCCCATTGGGGCGTGTACTCGACGTCGTCGATTGCGTCGACGGCGCGCTGACGCAGCACGTTTTGATCCATCGCGATGAACCACTGCGCGGTCGCGCGGAAGATCACCGGATTGTGGCAGCGCCAGCAGTGCGGATACGAATGCTCGATTTCGCCGGCGCTCCACAGCGCGCCGCTGCGCTCGAGATCTTCCACAATTGCTTTGTTGGCCTTGAAGATGAACTGGCCGGCGTACGGACCCGCTTCCGATGTGAAGTGTCCGCGCGCGTCGACGGGATTGAGAATCGGCAGATTGTATTTGACGCCCGTATCGAAGTCGTCGGCTCCGTGCCCCGGCGCCGTGTGCACCGCGCCCGTTCCGGTTTCGAGGTCGACGTAATCGGCGAGCACGATTGCGCAATCGCGATCCATGAACGGATGGCGCACCGCTAATCCGTCGAGCTCCTTGCCGGCAACCTGCGCGAGCAGCTCGGCATCCTTGAACCGCTCGCCCAGCGCCTGCGGCGCGAGCGCGGTCGCAAGGATGAGCAACTCTTCGCCGATGCGATACAACCCGTAGGTGGCGTCCGGGCGCAGCGCGATTGCCACGTTAGCCGGCAACGTCCACGGCGTCGTCGTCCAAATGAGAAACGAGAGCCGGATCTTGCTATCGTGGAGAAACGCCTGCCCTTCGACTTCGCGCCCTTCGGGCGCTACGCTCAGGATGACATTAGCAATTGCGCTGCGCTGTTCGTCATTAGCGGTAAAGCGGACGTAGATCGAGGGCGACTTCTTCGTCTCGTACTCGATCTCGGCTTCGGCCAGCGCGGTTTCGTCGTGCACGCACCACAACGTCGAGCGCAAACCTTTATAGATTTGCTGCTTCTCGGCGAGATCGGCGAGGGCGTTGACGATGGTCGCTTCGAACGAAGGATCGATCGTGCGATACGGCTGATCCCACAACCCGAAGTTCCCCATGCGGATGCGAATCTCGCGCTGCTTGTCCAGCCAAAAGAGCGCGCGTTCCGCGCACTGACGGCGCAGCTCGAGCGGGTCGATGTCGTGGAAATCCTTGATGCCCAAATGCTTGAGCGTCTCCAGCTCGATGGGCAGTCCGTGCATGTCCCAGCCCGGAACGAACTTTGCGTACTTGCCGCCGAGCAGCGCGATCTTCACGAACATGTCCTTGAGAACCATGTTGAAGAAACCGCCCATGTGCGGCTCGTTATTGGCGTACGGCGGTCCGTCGTGAAAGACCCAGGGGCCGTTGGGAGCGTTATGCTCCAAGCGGCGCTCGTACGTCCGGTGCTCTTTCCACCAGCGCACGCGGTCGGGTTCCCGTTTCGGCAAATCCGCCTTCATCGGGAACTCGGTCTTGGGTAGGTTCAACGTCTCGCGATAATCGCGGGCCACGGTGTTCTCGCTCACTCCTTCATTAACTCGTCCAGGACGTCGAAGTTCCGCTCGGCCAACCGCCGTACCGCCTCGACCCGCCCGGACAGGTGGGCGGAAAGAGCGTCGCGCTCGGCAACCAGCCTGTCGACGAGTGCGTCGACCGTTTCGTCGTCGGACTTGGGCCGCCCGGGAGTCCATAGCGGTTCGAGCGGATACGCGAGATCGCTGCACAGCGCCGCGACCTTGGGATCGTAGGGAACCGCCAAGAACGGCACTGCGTACCGCGCGGCCAGGATCAACGCGTGCAGCCGCATGCCGACGACCACGCGCGCGCCGCGCAACACCGCGGCCGCCCGCGGTAAGGTCGACTCGGGCAGCAACACCGGCGTCGAGGTGCATTGCCGAATGATCGCCGTCGACACCTCGGCGTCGCCGATCCCGCCCAGAGGCAAAAATGCCGTCCGGATGCCGTGCTCTTTGGCTAACCGGTCGACCGCGCGCGCGATGACGCGGCCGCCGTCCTGCATTCCGCTCGTTTTGCGCACGCTCACGACGGCGTACGGTCCGCTTTCCGGTCCTAACCCTTCGCCTGAGAGATCGACCTCCGCGTCGGGTGCGTCGTACAGAAACACCGGATCCGACGTACGCTCGACGGGAGTCCGCGGCAGCATCGATTGCAGCAGCTCGCGCGAGCGCTCGTCGCGAACGGTCGCGCGTTTGAGGCCGCGGCAGTAGCGCCCCACGATGAAGCGCCCCAATCCGTCGAGCGGCCCGACCGATTGCGCGAAGATCATCGTTTTGCGTTTCGAGCGAATCGCGTCGCGCAGAATCGCCACGTAATACAGCAGGCTGCGCAAGCTGGTGGCGTTTTGCAGCAGTCCGCCGCCGCCCGAAACCACGACGTCGGCGCGCCCGATCGCTTCGCGTACCGATCGCCACTGCCAACGCGGCACGCTGGCAACGTTATATGCCGCGGCGGTCGCTTGCGGCGTGGCCGACAGCACCTCGAGATCGAGCTGCGGAAAGCGCTCGCGCAGACGCTGCACGATGACTTCCAGCAACGCCTCGTCGCCGAGGTTGCCGAACCCGTAGTAGCCCGAGATCAGAACGCGCATTTATCGTGTCGTTGTGGAGACAGGCCGAGCGAACCGGCGATAGAGCCAAATGAGCGCGATGCCGATGATGGCTCCAACCCACAGGCCGTTGAAGACGCGCAATATCGAGACGGCCAGCGGCGTGTGCAGGTGCGAAAACGTATCGACAACGTCGCCGATGCCGACGCCGATCCCGAGCGCGAGCAGCCAGCCGATCGCGCGCCGGTGCAGCGGCAACAGCGCGGACACGAGCATCATGCACGGGAATCCGATCAAGAACTCTTTGAAGCGCGGACGCACGCTCAAAATACTCGTCAGCACGTGCCGCAACGTCAGCTCGATCTGCGACGGCGAGACGTCGCTCTCGTTGCCGCTGCGCATCACCAGCAATATGCCGGCGGCGACGATAACGATGCCCGCGAAGAGTTGATACGTCAGTACGGGCGACAGGAACACGTCGCGCGGACGCTCGACGCCCGAGCCGTACCGCTTGTCGAACATATAGAGCACCAGCGCGGCGAACGGCGCGAAGGCCAGTACCGCTTTGACGCCGCGGAAACGCTCGATCTCCTCCATCGCCAGCGGCGAGCTCATCAAGCCCACGACGACGAGCGCGCCGAGCAGCGCGACGCCGGTTGCGGCGAGCGTCCAGCCGAGGCTGCGCGCGATCTGTTCGCCGCTGCGCGGGGACGGCGTCTCGGCAAACGCCGGAATCAATACGAGGAATGCGGCGATCTCAAAGAGCAGCGCGCCGGCGAGCGCGACGATCGAACGCGCCACCAAGTCGTGATGACTGGCGACACCCGCCGCGTACACGAGGATCGTCAGCGCGTAGGCCGCGATGGCCCAGCCGGGACGATACCAGCCGAAGAAGCCGAGCAGCAGCACGAAGATCGACGGAACGGCAAGCGCGCAGATTCCCACGAGAGCCCGGTTGTTGCCGCGATACGGCAGAATCGGCGTCGCGCGTCCAAGTTTGAACCCGTTGGCTTTTAGCTCGTCGGCGACGGCCTTGACCATTTCCACGTTGGTGGCTTCGATCGACAGCGATCCGTCTTGATGGTCCCACGGCCGCAAGTACACGACGCGAACGTTGCGCTCGCGCACGCCGAGCACGTAGCGCCCGACGACCTCGTCGAGCTTGATCTTGTCCAGCTCGGTCTTGGCGATCGCCTGCACGCGAACGGTGCGGCCCGGGATGAGCCGCGCCAAGCTGACGTTGCCTTTTTGGATCTGACTGTCGTCGTACGTCTCGATCGTTCCGAAGTTGAACGTGTGCGCTTTGAACGCTGCCGCCGCGTCGTCGATGTGATCGGGATATCCGAGCACCTGATTGCGCAGCCCGAAGAAAATGACGGTCGATACTTTCGGATCGTATTTCAGTACGTCGCGAAAGAGCGCGTTCATCTGCGGCTCTTGGAAACGCTCGTCGTTTTGGAAGCGCGGAATGACGAGCAGGCCGAGATGATGCGCGAGCTCGAGTTGATCGGTCGGAATTCCCAGTGCGGTGTTGTTGAAGTAATCGATCTGCGTGCGCACTTCGATGAGATACGGCTTGGAGGCGTGCAGCACGCGCACGCTCTTAGGCTCGAAGTGCAGCGCCAGCTGCGATAAGTAGCGATGGTACGACGAGGGATCGGCAACGAGCAGGTACACCGCGCCGGGGTCGAGGCGCTTGGCCGCCATGAGTCCCGCGATCGTGGGGTTGCCGATGGGCGAGATGTCCGCCTGATTCAAAAGCTGCGCGCCCGTCGAGACGGAGGCCTTACCGTCGTAGCCGACGGCCCCGCCGAGCTCCTCGGTCAGCGCGAGCGACGTGAGCCCCGCGCGCCGCAACGCGATCAAAAACGCGCTGGGATTATAGTTATACGAGCGCGCGAGCGCGGCGAAATCTTGGAAGTCCATCGCTAGCTCGACGCGTTTGGCGTGCGATTCGGCGCGCGCTCGAAACGCCGCGACGGCGAGCGAAGCGAGCAGGGCAACGAGCAAGACGATTGCGGCATAACGCGTACGCGAGTCGATGAATTTCACGAAGCCGCCCATTTCGAGCCAAAAACAACAGGACCCGCCATAGGCGAGTCCTGTTGCCGTCGCGTATGCGCGATGCCCTTTTTGTCGGGTTTGCACATACCGGGTGTGGGCGACGTCTGTGGTTCATCGCGCGTGCCGTAAGCCCACGATTCGGCAGCGCGGACGGCTACGTTTCAACCCTTCGAAGTCGACCCCTTCCACTGCGGAACGCGCTTGTTCAAGAAGGCACTCATGCCTTCCTGAGCGTCTTCCTCGAGCGCATTTGACGTCATCACTTCCTTAGCGTACTCGTAGGCACTCGACTGTTCCAAATCGATCTGACGATAAAACGCGGCCTTACCGATTCCAACGACCACGCCGCTGGCCGCGGCGATCTTTCGCGCCAGCTCGACGGCTTCGGCGTGCACCTCGTCCGGCGGCACGACCCGGTTGACCAGCCCCCAGTCGCGCGCCGTTTCCGCGTCGATCGAATCTCCTGTAAGCAGCATCTCCATCGCGCGCTTGCGGCCGACGGCACGGGTCAGCGCGACCATCGGGGTGCTGCAGAAAAGGCCGATGCGTACCCCCGGCGTGGCGAAGGTCGCCTGCGTCGACGCCACCGCGAGATCGCAGGTCGCCACCAGCTGGCATCCCGCCGCGGTCGCCACGCCGGCAACCTCGGCGATGACCGGTTGAGCAATAGACTGGACGCGCTCCATGAGCTTGACGCAGACGTCGAACACCTCGCGATAGGCCTCGACGTCGCGGCCCACGAGCTGGCGCAGATCGTGGCCCGCCGAGAACGCGGGGCCCTCGGCGCGCAGGATGACGGCGCGAACCTCGGGATCGGCCCCGGCGCTGGCCAGTGCGCCGTCCAGCTCGCGCATCATGTCGAGCGACAGCGCATTGCGCTTCTCGGGACGGCTCAGGGTGAGAACGGCGACATCGCCGTCGCGCTCGACGTTAACGCATGAACTTGTTTGCATCTGAATCCTTGGTCCCGTAAGGGGGCCCCAACGCAGTTGGGGGGGCGCGCAGCATCGCGCACGATGCGGAGTGCCTATCAAACTTCAGGGGTCCCCAAACGCGACTAGCGTTTGGGGAATCATGGGCGATGACGGGCTCGAACCGCCGACATCCTCCTTGTAAGGGAGGCGCTCTCCCAGCTGAGCTAATCGCCCACAGCGCGTGCGCAAGCATCTTCGCACGAGCGGGACGGGTGCGTCAAACCGATAGTGCGGGCGGCTGCCCGGAGGACCGAAGTTACCATCGGCGAACGCCACACGCAAGAACCGGCTGCGGCAATTGCCACATTCGGTATTCGTTATAGGTGAGGTTTTCATGCGTCGCTTGACCGTTGCGTTTTTAGTGCTGATCTCCGCCGCGATTCTCGCGGCATGCGGCGATACAGGGGATCATTTCGGGGAGTTCCGTCAGACAACGCCGGGACCGACGGTCGTCAAGAGACTTGCGCTGTCGATGCCGATCGTCGCCGGTCCGAACACCAAGCACGCGGTCTTCAAACTGTACATCACGGCCTACACTGGTAAGGGTCAAGCGATACCGCAAGGAACGACGCTCGCGAATCCGATCACGCTGCACACCAACTGGACGGGCGTGACGTTTGCCGTTAACGGCAAGCAAGTCAACTCGGCCGCGTTCGGATCGGCGCCGGCGACGATTACGGTAACGTATACCGCACCGTCGGATCCTTGCAATCCGGTGGTCGGCATCGTGGCGTTCAACCAGAACGCCAGTCCGCAAAACGACACCTTTAACGTCGTCGCCGATTGTCCGTCGACGAAGCCCTCGGCAACGCCGTCGACTGGACCGACGTCCAAACCGACGAAGTCACCGACGCCGCCGCCGCAGCCGATCGTGAAGAAGATCTCGCTCGCGATGCCGGCGACGCCGAACCCGCTGAGCCCCGGAACCTTCACGCTCGTCGTAACGGCCTTCGGACCGACCGGAACGGCGCTCACGCCCGGTACGACGCTCGTTAATCCCATCCAGCTGACGAGCAACTCGTCGTGCAGCATCAGCTACTCGGCAAACGGCACCTCGGGAACGTCCGTAACTCTGGCGAAGGCGCCGGGTTCGGTAACCGTTACGTACTCGCCGCCGAGCACGACGTGCACGCCGCCGACGACGATCGTTCTTACGGCCTTCGACGTCGATGCGTCACCCAACACGGCGCAGTTCTCGATATTAGGAGGAACGGCGACCGTCACCGGGCTCACGCTATCGTTCTTGAACAATCCGGACACGGCGGCCACGGGCGTGTATCCGCTGTTCGTCGCGGCCTCCGGCTCGGGCGGAACGATTCCGTTCGGTGAGTCGCTCACCAACCCGATCCAGTTCTCGAGCAACTCCTGCGCCGTAACGTTTGGGACGACGACCAATCCGGCGACGTTTACGTCGACGTACCGGTTGACGAGCACGCAAACGCAAGTGTACGTGCAGTTCGCCCCCACGGAGAATCCGACGCACTGTACGCCGGCGGGTGGCGCGAACGTCACCGTCACCGGAATCGCTGCGGGCGGCGTTTCGAATACGGTGAGCTTCCCGTACTAACGCGTTAACGTCGCGTATACGCGTTGACGAGCGCCGGCACTTTGCCGGCGCTCGTTCGTTTATTCACAATGGCTTTCGGGTAGAGCCTTAGCGTCCCGGAACAACTATCGTGAGCACTAGTTACCGCGCCACCTTCACCAGCGATCCACGAAATGCGTCACTCGCACGTAGGAGCATCGCGAGTTTTGCCTGCGTGTGCGGCTTCTCTGAAGAAGAGGTCGCGGACATTCGATTAGCGGCTGGAGAAGCGCTCGGCAACGCGGTCGAGCATGGAAAGAGCCCTCGCTCGAGTGGTTTCTCGGTGCGCTGCACCTTCGACGGCGATCAGCTCGTGGTCGAAGTGCGCGACAACGGTTCCGGCTTCTCGCCCTTCGACGACGTTTCGACTCCGCCGATCGATCGCGAACGCGGTCTGGGCATTTATTTAATGCGTCGTTTGATGGACGACGTCTCGTACTCGCACAACGGCACGCTCGTTCGGCTGGCGCGTAAGCGGCAGGCCGAGGTCGATCAGACCGTTCGAGCGATCTTCGACTAAGGCTTCGCCGACGCGATCTTGCGCTGCAACAGCTGCAGCGCCGCGCGCAGTTGCGCGTCCTTGTCCACGTCGCCGAATCGCGCGTCGCGCGGCTCCTCGACGCGCACGTCGGGATCGATGCCGCGTAGATTGATGTCGCGATGATTCGGCGTCAAATAGTGCGCCGTCGTGATTTTGATCGCCGCGCCGTCCGGAAGCGGGGTGAGCGTCTGCATGACACCCTTGCCGTACGTCTTCGTTCCGACTAGATCGCCGATGCCGTCGTCCTGCAGAGCTCCGGCCGTGATCTCCGACGCCGACGCCGTATATTGGTTGACCAGCACCGTAACCGGCAACCCAATCGTCGCTTGATTGTCGGCCTCGATCGTCGTGGCGTGCTCGCCGCGCTCCTCGACGGTCACGAGGGCTTTGTTGGCGATGAATCGCTGGCTGATTCGCAGCGCCGAGTCGACGTATCCGCCGCCGTCGTTGCGCAAATCGAACACGAGCGCGCGGGCGCCTTGATCCTTGAGCCGCGTGATCGCGGTATTGAACTCATCCGGCGTTCCTTTTCCAAACGCCATCACCCACACGTAGCCGACGTCACCCTGCAGCATGCGGAAAACGACCGTCGGCGGCTGGACTTCCTCGCGCTTGATCGAAAACGCGAGCGGTTGCGCGTCACCCTGACGCTGCACGTTCACCGCGACGAGCGTTCCGGCGCTTCCGCGCAGCAAACGGCTGGCGTTGTCGACCGTCATGCCTTTCACGACCGTCCCGTCGATCGCGATAAACACGTCGCCGACGCGCAAACCGGCGTGCTCCGCGGGCGTCCCAGGAACGACGTACGTTACGTGCACGCTACCCGACGCATCGTCGGCCGCGATCATGACGCCGATGCCGCTGATCTTTTCCGGATCGAGTGCATCGTTGAACTGCCGAAACTGTTCGGGCGTAAAGAACTGCGTGTAGCGATCGCCGATGGCGTGCGTCATTCCCTCGATCGCGGCGTAGGCGAACTCGGTGACCGGGGCGTGTGCGGAATCGGCGGCCGATGCGATGGCGGCGTCGAGCTCGGCCATGATTTCGTCGTTTTGTCCGTCCGCGCGCAAGGTCGCGGGCTGGATCGTCGTGCCGTGTTTGCGGGCCGCGGCGACGAGCGCGTCGGAAGCGGCGGCCAGCAGCGTCTGCGGATCGACGGGATCGTAGTAACTCGACGTCAGGAGCCGATAGCTTTCGTGAACGTCGGCGGCAACCGGACCGGGAATCGGTTGGTCGGGCGCCGCCCCCAAACAAAAGAACAGAGACATGGCAAACGCGGCCATCGGCCGCGCTGCGGAAAAGGTTCTCGTCATCGCTATTCCTCTATCGGCCAAACCCAAGTCAAGCTGAGGCTACGGCGCGGCGCAGGCGTTCCATCATCGCCGCGCCGAGCCCCGTCTCCGGCAGCGGCTCCGCGTCAATGCGCGACGGTCCCGCCGCGTCGAGATCGTGCATACACTCAAAGAAACGAGCGGCCGCCTCGCGTAGTTCGCCGCGCTCGGATAATACGCGTACGTGGGCGTACCCTGCGGGGGCGTCGCGGAACGCTAGTGCCGCCGCTCCCGCTCGGTCGTCCGACGGCACGGCTGCGAACTCGACGATCCGAACCGGGGTCGCGGGGGCGTAGTGTTGCGGGAGCCGGCCTGGCGAAAGCGGCGACGCTTCGCCCTCGGGCTCGGAGAGGGGACCGGCGACCGCTTCGATCTCCTCGACCGCAATGGCGCCGCGGCGCAGCAGTTCGGGCCGAGGGGTGAGGCGTACGATCGTCGACTCCAAGCCGAAGTCGCTGGGGCCTCCGTCGAGGATGAGATCGGCACGGTCGCCCAACATGCGCGCGACGTGCTGCGCACGAGTCGGACTCAGGTAGCCGAATGGATTGGCACTTGGAGCTGCCAGTGGCCGGGCGGCAAGCTCGAGCAGCGCGCGAGCGACGGGATGGGCCGGCATGCGAACCGCGACGGTCGGCAAACCCGCGGTAACGATTTCCGGGACCTCCGGGCGTTTGCTCAGCACCAGCGTAAGCGGCCCGGGCCAGAAGCGGGCCGCAAGCTCCGAGGCCGCGGGTGAGATGTCGGCTGCGACGCGCCGGAGCATCGCTTCGTCGAGAACGTGAACGATCAGCGGATCGAACGCGGGCCGGCCTTTGATTTCGAAGATGCGTGCGACGGCTTTCGCGTCGAACGCGTCGGCGCCGAGCCCGTAGACGGTTTCCGTCGGAAAGGCGACCACGCCGCCGGCGCGCAGCAGCGATGCTGCGCGGTTTAGGCTTTCGGCGTTCGCGTCGACGACGGGCACACCGTTATTGAACTACGTAAACCGGAACGATACCTTTGATCAGCGAGACTTTGATGACGTCGTTCGTCTTCACTTTGTTGAAATCGATGTTGCTGCGCGCGATCAACGTCGTCTCGACGCCGTTCTGCATCACGACCAGAACGTGCTGCGAGTCTTGCACCTTCTCGACTTTGACGACGTAGGTGCCGTCCGGAATCAAACCGGAATCCACCGTTGCGGCAAACGATGCGACCGGCGCGATGGCCGCAGCAGCGAACAACATGGTGGCAGCGAGCTTCTTCAAACGATCCTCCGAAAAACGAAGTGAAACTGTTTGGAGAGCATGCCTTCCGCGCACACGTCGCGGATACGACCGAAGGGGCACCCCTCCGGCCAAAAAGCCGAACCTTTACAGAAAGCGCCTTGCAGCGCCGGTTAAGACGGAACTCTGAGTTTCCCCTCGCCCATGAAGACGGCGCTGCCGCCGACTTCCACGGCGCGAAGGTCGTTGCCGTCCCACGCGAGTTTGACGTGCAGCACCGACCGCCGGCCCATCGCCACGCCTTGTTCGGCCGTGAATCGCTCCTTGCGCTCGAGCTTGTCGTGTCGTGCCAGATAGGCGTAGAGCGGACCGGTGGCGCTTCCGGTCGCCGGGTCTTCGGCGATGCCGAACATCGGCGCGAACATGCGCGCGTACGCGCCGTCGCTGGACTGCGCGAAGCAATAGGCGTCCACGATCGGGGCCCAGGGCAGCAGCCGGCGAATCGCGCTCGTATCGTAGATGGCTGCGTCCACGGCCTCCTTCGATACCAGCGGCACGTACAAGAAGATGTTGCCGGCACCGGCAAACTCGCACGGAAGATCGTCGCGCACGTCGCCGGTGTCGAGGCCCAAGATGGCGGCGGCGTCCGGCCGGCTGACGGTGCCGCCGAACTCCACCGGCGGCGTCGTGAGCCACGCGGTGGTGGGCTTTGTGCGCTCGACGCGGATCGCCACGTCGCCGATCTTTTCGCGCAGCACGAACTCCGTTTCGTTCGGTCCGATCCACCAGAGGTGATCGACGAGGGCGATCGAGGCACCGACGGTAGGGTGTCCCGCAAACGGCACTTCGGCCAGCGGCGTAAAGATGCGCAGCGATGCGACGACGTCCTCGGCCGGCGTCAAGAAGACGCTTTCGGCGAGATTGAGCTCGCGCGCGACGCGCTGCATCGTCGCGTCGTCCAGCGCGGCATCGGGAAATACTGCGAGTTGATTGCCGGCAAACGCCACGTCGGTGAAGACGTCGAACAGCATGTACCTCACTTCGCGCATATAAAGTTGACTCTAGTTACCTTTCAGTGATGCTTGGTTTGCCAAATGGGTCTTAATCACTAACGGAAAGCTCATGCGCTACTCAGGCGCTAGCTGCATCCGCCGATTTACTATATGCTCTAACGGCTCTATGACTCCGGACAGATCATCCGCTTTCGCGCAACCGCGGACCGCAACCCACGACGCCGGCACCATCGAAGGGGCCGCGCCGCTGCGCGTTCCGGTGGTGCTTTCCGATTTCCAGCGCGTCCAGCTTACCGAGCCCTGTCCGCAAGACGAGCTCAAGCGCATCCAAGTGCACTTCATGACCTTGGCGCAGTCCGCCAAGCGCGGTTTGACCTCGGCGACCGAGCGCGAGGCGATGGGCCAAACGATCGCCGATCGCATGGAACGCTTCGGAACCTCGGCCGAATACATTGCGGCGCGCCAGGTCAGCGTTTTGAGCTCCTACTTCGTCAAACACATCGACGGCGCGACGGGAGCGGTCGCGCAATACGGCGGCTTGCGCACGCCGACCGGCGAAATGCTCGACGCCAGGATGTCGCTCTTCGAAGACACCGCGGAGACCGTTTTCGAACGCATCTACGCCGAAGCCACGGCCGCGCCCGACGATATCGTGCACGTCAGCTGCTCCGGTTATCTCTCGCCCAGCCCCGTACAGACCTATTTGTCTAAACGCAGCTGGTATCGCACCGGGGTCACGCATTCGTATCACATGGGATGTTACGGTGCGTTCCCGGCAGTTCGCACCGCGGTCGGCCTAGTCGGCTCGTCGTACTCGTCGCTTCCGCAGCCTAGACGGCGCGTGGATTTGGTGCACACCGAGTTTCTTTCGCTGCACTTCGACCTGCTCGGCGAAGCGCCCGACAACTTCGTTACCTCGACGCTGTTTGCCGACGGTTTCATCAAGTACACCGCGTCGCCGCAGGCCGAGTTCGCGCGCACCGGCAAGAGCGGACTGCAGGTTCTGGCGATCGAGGAACAAATTCTTCCCGCTTCGCTTCCGGAAATGACCTTGCGCCCGGGACCGTTCCAGTTCGACATGTCGCTATCGAAGAAGGTTCCGTTTTTGATCCGCGACAACGTCGGCGATTTCGTGACGTCGCTCTGCGGCCAAGCCGGCCTCGACTTCGAGAGCGCAAAAGGCGACATGGTCTTCGCAATTCATCCCGGCGGTCCGGCGATTCTCAACCAAATCCGCAACAAGCTGGGCATTGACGAATCGCAGATCGCATTGAGCCGTCAGGTGCTTCGCGATCACGGCAATATGGCTTCGGCCACCGCACCCCATATCTGGCAGCGCATCGCCGAATCGCCCGAGATTCCGGCGGGGACGAAGGTCCTTAGCATGGCCTTCGGACCCGGGCTGACAGTAATCGGGGCCATTTTCGAAAAAGTCTAGGAGCTCGATGGCCAGTAACGATACGAAGCCGCAGCGCTTCTCGGTTCCTCCTGCATTCTATTGGGGCGTTCGCGGCGTGCACGCCGGTGCCGGATTCTTCGTGGGCCTTGGCAACCTGGAGTCGAAGCTGCTCGCAGGCAAGCTGCGCGGCGCCGCCATCGACCGGCCGATTTATATCTGCGGCCTTCCGCGCGCGGGCACGACGATCTCGCTGCAGATGCTCAGCGAGCATCCCGACGTCGGAACGCACAAGTACGCCGATTTCTTGATGCCGTACGCGCCGTACGCCTGGAACTGGATCTTTCCGAAGGTACCGGTCAACACGATGAAGGAGCCGGTCGCGCGCATTCATCGCGATCGCATATCGGTTACCCGCGATAGCGTCGAGATGGTCGAAGAGATTATTTGGGACAGATTCTTCGATCTCTACGACGAGTCGCAGCCCAGCACGCTCGACGCGACTACGTCGAACCCCGCGTTTGAAAAGTTCTATCGCGAAAACATCGCCAAGCTGCTGCTCGTGCATCGTCGCTCGCGGTACGCGTCGAAGGCGATTATGTGCGTGTTGCGGATGCAGTACATCCGCAAGCTCTTTCCAAGCGCGCGTTTCCTGCTGTACGTTCGCAACCCGGTCGACCAGATAGCCTCGATTCTCAAACAAGACCGCATCTTCGACGAAGTAGCGGCCAACGATCCGCGGCAAATCGAGATTCTCGAAATGACGGCGCACCACGAGTTCGGTTCGCATCAAGTGCTCGCCAACGTCGGCAACGGGGAGCAGATCCGCGAGATCCGCGCGATGCTCGACGGCGGCGACAAGGTTCGCGCTCGCATTCGCATTTGGGCGTACATTTACGACTACGTGCTGCGGCTACTCGCGGCGGATCCGTCGCTTCGCGAGGCGGTCGAGGTCGTACGGTACGAGGATCTCTGCAGTACGCCTTCCGAGACCATCGATCGCATCGTCGCACATACCGGGCTGGCCGAAGAGCCGTTCCGCGCGACGCGCGCGGCGTACGTCGAGAAATTATCGTTCCCAGACTACTACAAGCCGAGCTTCAGCCCGGCCGAGCTGGCGGACATCGTCAACGTTACGGGCGACGTCGCCGCCAAGTTCGGTTACGACGTCGAAGCGCTCGCGGCGAGGAGCGGCGCGCCGGCGTGAGCGTGCTGTGGATCGCGCTCGCGGTCGTCGCCGCGCAGCGGATCGTCACAGTGATCTACTCCGCCGGCAATACGAAGAAGATGCTCGCCGCAGGCGGCGTCGAGGTTGGCAAGGCTCAATTCCCGACGATCGCGTTGGCGCAGTTCGCGTGGCTGGCGAGTATGGCTATCCTCATACCGGCGCACGGGAATCCCAACTGGTGGATTCTCGGCGCCGCGGCGATGGTTGAGATCTTTCATTCCTGGGCGATCGCCTCGCTCGGACCGTACTGGTCGACGCGCGTCGTGCTCGTTCCGGGCGCGCGGCTGGTACGCCGCGGACCGTACGGCATTCTTCGACATCCGAACTACGTCGCCGTCTTGGCCGAGATCGTGCTGCTGCCGGCTGCGTTCGGCCGCTGGGATATCGGCCTTATCTTTGGGGCGCTGTACGCGTCGCTGATTCTGTGGCGCATTCGGGACGAGGATCGTCTCCTCGCCCCGGCGCGATAGCGTCCGTCGCAACCGCGAAACGCCGCTAGTACTCGTTCTCGAAGTTGATCACGGGTAAATCGGGCGGCGTGTGATACGGAGCGCCGACTTCCAGCCAAATCGCCGTGTGTGAGTAGAGCGCGATGGCGTTGGGATCGCCGAAGTACTCGGAGTAGCTGCTGGAGTACACGTACTGACTACCGTATTTTGCCTGGCCGATAAAGACGCGAACGGGCCCCTGGAACGGCCCCACGCCGTTGCTATTGACCGTCATGCCCCACACGTCCATGACGTTCTGCAACGTGAACATCGATGAGCTTTTCGGGGCGGTGCTGGGCGATTCGATATGGATCTTGCCCGACGCATCGTGCGTGTGGATGTAATAGAAACACTTCGCCGTGTTCGTAAAGCCGTTCGAAATCGGTCCCGGCTGGTACAGACCAATTTGATCGGGAATCGCGACCTGGTTGCCGTTGACGTAGAGGCCGAGGTAGACGTGGACGTGGTACTCGTTCACGGTCATGGTCGGCGAACACGGAATACCGTCAACGGTCTGGCTCTGTCCGCCGCTTGCCGTGTTGCCGTCGGGCGGTGTGAAGAGATTATCCTCCCCCACGACCTCGCCGTCATACAGCGAGATCCCCCTGGGCGGCTTCGGCGTCGCGGTGGGCTTGGGCGTGGGCGTAGGAGCCGGCGTGGGAGTCGGCTTAGGCGTAGGGGTCGGTTTCGGCGTCGCGGTCGGGGCAGACGTACCGGTTGGTGCGACGCTCGGCGACGGAGACGGCGACGCCGCATTCAGCGCGACGCGGGTCGCGACGATGCCGCGCGCCGCGGAGCCAAAACCGACCACGGTAACGTCTTGACCGACCGGTAGCGACGGCGGCGTTTTCGTCGACGACGCGAGGACGACGATCGTTGCCGACGAGCTGCCCGTCCGATCGAGTGAAAACCCCAGCTCGCTCGATGCCGCCACGCTCCCGGTCACGGTAAGCAGCGATGGAGCGGAGCGCCACACCGCAACGTAGCGCGCGCGGTCGGGTCGCTCGCCGTGGCCGACGACTTGCGCGAATTCGCCCTTATGCAAGCGGCCGCGCACGACCGTGTGCGAGGAGAGATTCACCGGAATGCGCCCGTCGTGCGTTCGAAGCACGAATCGATCGGATCCGACGTCCTCGACGATCCCGCGCAGCGAAACGACGGCCGCGGCGGTGCGCTCCGCGGCGGCACGCTCGGTCCCCGCGACTTGGGGTTGCCGCTCTGCCGGTAAGAGCTGGGTGCACGCGGCGAGTGCGCAGAGAGCGAATGGGGCGAGGCGCGGCATGCTTTCACTATAAAAGACGCGCGCGCTTCGGCGGAGAGCCGAACGTCCTAAGCGAAAGCGAGCGTCGTGAACGAAGCCGGCGCGGTGCGGTTAACGCACCTTACGTCTTGCGTGGGTTGAGCACCTAACCTCGACGCTCGCGTCCTCGCGCAGGTTCTGCGCGAACTGCCCGTCGCGGATGAGAACGTTTTCGAGCTCGATGCCGAGCGAGCGCTCGTCAGCGCAGTAGATTTTTCCACGCCCGTCGTCGACGATCCCTACGATTTCGGCCGCATCGCCGCGTCGAACGCTCTCAATCGCATCTACGCTATGGGCGCCACAGCGCTGTGCGCGGTTGCAATCGCCGCGTTTCCCGAAGATCTCGATGCAAACGTCGTCGCGTCGGTGCTGCGCGGCGGCGTTGAGAAATGCGCTGAGGCCGGGATCGCGGTCGTGGGCGGACACACGATCAAAGACGCCGTGCCGAAATACGGCCTTTCCGTTACCGGGATTGTTGCACCGCAAACGATCCTACGCGCCTGCGGCGGCCGGCCCGGTGACGTGCTCGTTCTAACCAAAGCGCTCGGCACGGGAATTCTCACCACTGCGCGGCACGACGATGCGATCGCGCAAGACGAGCTCGAACCGGCGATCGAATCGATGCTGGAGCTCGACGCCGCCGCAAGCGAAGCGGCGTTGCGTCACGGCGTACGTGCGATGACGCCCGTCGGCGTTTACGGTTTGCTAGCGCACGTTCGCGAAATGCTCGGTGAAGAGTTGGGCGCGTGCGTCGATGCGGGTACGGTTCCGCTATTTTCGCGAGCGCTGGCTTTGGCCGCGCACGATGCGATTCCCAGCGGCACGCGCGCCAATCTGCGCGACGCGCGCGCGGCCGGAGCGCGCTTTGCGACCGGGCTTCCGTTGGGACTCGCGGCGGTGTTGTGCGACATGCAAACGTCGGGCGGGCTCTTGATGGCGGTGCCGCCCGATCGTGCCGCCGCGCTTTTGGCGGATCTCCGCGCGGGCGCCGCGGCTTCGCGCGCGATTGGAACGCTGACGCAGCAGCGTGGAATCGAAGTCGTCTGGAGACCGGCCAAGCAATAACGCCGGGTACAGTCGACGTACCATGCTGCACGAAGCTTACTCGGATATCCGCGAAACGCTCGCAGACTTCGGACGCCACAACGGGCAGTGGGCGGCTGCGGCGATGGCCTACTTTACACTTTTTGCCGTTGCGCCGCTCTTCATCATCGTGGTCGAGATCGCGGGCGCGGTTCTGGGCCGGCATCAGCAAGTGCTCGACGCGCTCTACGGTTATCTCGCGCGCTCGGCTCGCCCGGAAGCGGCCAACGATATACGTTCGATCGTCCAAGCGACGTTCGCACGCCAGCACTCCGGACCGTTCGCACAGATCGTCGGTTGGGTGCTGTTCGTGTTAGGCGCGGTCGGTTTGTTCAGCGCGTTCCAGCACGCGCTCAATACCATCTGGGAAGTTCCGCTTAAGAAGAACGGTTTGGCCGCCGCCATTGCGAGCCGAGCGGTTTCCTTCGGCATCGTGGTGGTCGTGGCGCTGCTGCTCTTGCTATCGCTGCTGGTGAACTCATTTCTCGGGGGCGCCGAACAGGCGCTCGCGCAGATCGCGCCGTTTCTTCCGGCCGTTGCCAAGTTGGGGGATTACGTTCTTTCCATCGCGGTCATCGCAGCGCTGTTTGCCGTGATGTACGAGTACCTGCCCGACGTCAAGATCGAATGGCGTCACGTGTGGCCCGGTGCGGTCGTGTCGGCCGTGCTCTTCGTCGTCGGTCAGGCATTGTTATCGTGGTATCTCGGTTATACCGGCATGGCCTCGACGTTCGGCGTGCTCGGCGGCATCGTCGCGTTTTTGATCTGGGCGAACTACTCCGCGCAGATCGTGCTGCTCGGCGCCGAGTTCACGCACGTGTACGCCCGCCGGCACGGCGCCATTAGGCCGGCGCCGGCTTCCGCTGGTGTATCGCGAATCGGTTCCCTTCCGGGTCGCTCGCAAAGCACACAAAGCACACCGGAGTATCGTGCACCTCGCTAACCTCCACGCCGCTTTCACGCAGACGTTCGCGCATCGCCGGTACGTCGTCGACTTCGAACGCGGCTCCGGTGGACGCACCCGGTGCGTACCCCAGCGGCTCGCCGTTGCCCACGCCGAACGTCGCGTTGCCGACGTCGAACTCGCTCCAGTGCTCGCTGAACATCTTGCTGGGCTTTAACCCAAGCACGTCCCGATAAAACGCTTGGGCGCGCGGTACGTCGCGCACCGAGTACGCGAAAAATGCGATCTCTTTCACCATGGGTATCGTCCCAAAGCCTCCCACTGATCGTTACGAGTGTCGTTCCAGGCGAAAAAGCATTCTCCGAGCGCGCCGATCTTTCTGCTTACTTCGAGCGACGCGAGAATTTCCGTTGGTCCGGGAGGGCCGGCCGGACCGGCGGCCGTCTGCCCTCCCATGCTGATCGGAACGTCGCTGCCGGCTTCCCGACGCACCGTTGAAAACGACTCTCGAAGAATCGCGCGCACCTGCGCGGGCGTGGCCTTACCCTTGACCATTGCCCAATACGCCATCGGCTGCAGCACCGAGCTCGCGCGCGCGATCTGGGCGTACGGATACGATGCTTCGTCGAGATGCTCTAAATACGGATCTTCGACGTTCGTGACGATGAGATACCGCGGGCCAAGCGCTTGGCGAACGAGCGCGACGTATTGCCACAGCGCCGCAAGGCCCTCGGGCGCGTCGCCCATGAAATCGTCGCCGCGTTCGACGTCGATCGCCAGCCCCCGAACCGGCGTGCCGTTGGACGTTCGGTAGTACGCCGCGCGCACCGACGCCGCCACGTCCTCGAACGAGCGGTCGCGCGGCACCGTCCAAGCAATCGTGCCGATGCCGTGCGCGGCAAGACCGTCGACGATCGCGTCGACGGTGGGTTTGGCTTGTGGGGCGACTTCCCAGTAGGCTCCGTACGTGAAGCGCAGTTCGACGTAATGCAATCCGGCGCGCACCGCCTGCGCGACGATGGCGTTCGGATCGAGATGAGCGTAGTAGATGTCGTCGACCGGGTTGTCGGTAAAGAACAGCCACATCCCTTTGCCGTAGACGTTTGCGATCGACGTGCGCGGCGGGCCGGCCGGCGTCTCGACCTCCACTACGACGGGGCGCCGGTCGCGCCGGTACACCGCATAGCGGTACGCCCTCCCTTCGGCGACGGTCGTATCGAGGAATGCCGAACTGGGTTCGGAGACGATCGTGCGAGTGCGTCGTCCGCGCGCGTCGAAGCGATCGACGCGCACCGCGTATCGCTCGCGAGGAAACCACCCGATCGAAACGGCTCGCGGACCGAGCGCTTCGCCAACGACGCGCGGCTGCGGCCACCGCCGCGTGTCGGTGCGCACCGTCAGCGTCCCCAGCTTCGGCTGGTTTGCGTGCACGCGCATGCGCAGCGGTCCGTCGCGGTTAGTGATGAGAATCGCTGCCGGCTGGCCGAAACGCATGCGCGTTTGCCACTGAACGCGCCCGTCGCGCGACGTCCAGCTGAAATCGCTGTTGGCGAGGATCAGCGTTGGATTGCCCTGCCAGTCGAAGAACTTCGTAAGCACCAGCCAGCGCGCGTTTCCGTCGGGATCGAAGCCGAGCGGCTGCGTCGCAAGCGTCATGCGCGCCGGCGGCGCCCCGAGCAGCCCGGCCGGAACCGGCGTCGTGCGCGGCGCCGGTGCAAAGAACGGCGCGAGAAAGAAGCCGGCGAGCACCTAGACGCTATTCGGGCCTAGGGTTTTTTTTGCCGCTCCGCCCCTGCGGTCACCTCGATGCCCGCCTTTTCGTGAAGCACGCGAATTAACAACACGACGACGGCAAAGAAGAAAAGGATCGCTGCCTTGATCCATACGTTCAGCCGAGGGATCAACACCAGCCCCGCCGATACGTACGGCAGTATCGTCACCAGGTAGCCCGTGTACTCCTTGAACCAGCTCCAGCTGCCGGGCGGTGCCTCGACGTGCAGCTCCTCGAGCTTTTGTTTTGCCCTCATTGCCACGGCTTGGTTGTACCCCGCCGTTACTGTGGTTAAGATGCATTTAAGATGAAACAGATTAACCCCACGAACTTCGAAGCGATCCCGGCATTCCCGGACGGCAAAAATAGCGGCGAGCGGCGCGTGCACGCCGTCATCGAAACGCCCCGCGATACTCGGCACAAGTATGCCTTCGACCCTAAGCTCGGCCTGTTCAAGCTCAAGCTCACGCTCCCCGAAGGGATGCAATGGCCTTACGACTATGGCTTCGTGCCGCGCACGCTGGCCGACGACGGAGACCCGCTCGACATTCTCGTTCTCAACCAGATTCCGACGTTCACCGGGTGCCTGCTCGAAACGCGCGTGCTCGGTATCGTGCGATTGAAGAAAAACGGCGTCGAGAACGATCGCGTTCTGGCCGCACCCGTCGTTCAACCGGGTGTTTCACAACCCAGCGATGCGTTCGCCGATGCAGACGACATTCCGAAAGACACCATGAGCGACATCTGCCGTTTTCTCGTCGAATACTCCGAGGAAGAGGGCAATCGGGTGGAGTTCAAACAGGTGCGTTCCCGCAAGAAGGCCATGGCGGCCATTGAGGCCGCCATGAAGACGTACGAAAAGAAGTCCAAGTAGCCGGCTTACTCGAACCGCAGCGCTTCGATCGGGTGGAGCGCGGCCGCCTTACGCGCCGGTGCGTATCCGAAAAAGATGCCGACCATGGCGGCAAACGCGACCGATGCGCCGACCCATCCGAACGGAATCGACGTCGGCCATTTTGCAAGCAGCGATACGAAGCCGGTACCCATCAGGCCGAAGATGACCCCGATGACGCCGCCGATGGTCGCCAGCACGATCGACTCGGTAAGAAACTGTTGCAGGATCACACGGCCCGGCGCGCCGACCGCCATGCGCAAGCCGATCTCGCGCGTGCGCTCCGTTACCGACACCATCATGATGTTCATGATGCCGATGCCTCCGACGAGCAGTGAGACCGCGGCAACGCCGGCAAGGAGAAACTCCATCACGGCGCTGGTCTGCGAAGCGGCTTGCGCGATCGATTGCAGATTGCGAACTTGGAAATCGTCGCTCTGCGGGGGAACGATGCGATGCCGCTGCTCGAGCAGCCGCACGATCTCGTCTTGCGCCGAATCGATCGACTGCGTGTCGGTCGCGGAAACCATCAGCGCGTTGACGGTCGTCAATCCGGTCAGGCGCTCCATCGCCGACGTGTACGGAATGAGTACCGTGTCGTCTTGATCCTGGCCCATCGCACTTTGACCGAGCGGCGTGAGCACGCCGATCACCGCAAACGGTGCGCCTTTGATGATGACCGTGGCGCCGATCGGCGAGCCGCCGTTAGGGAACAGCTCGGAGACGACGGTTTGACCTAGTACGGCGACCTTAGCGGCCGAAGCCGCTTCGCTCTGCGAAAAGAACCGGCCCGAGGCCAGCGACTGCGAACGAATAAACGTATAGGTAGGGGCGACGCCGTTGACGGTCGTCTGCCAGTTGTTGTTGCCGGCGACGACCTGCGTCCGCACGGTAACCTGCGGCGAAACGCTTGCGACACCAGGCAGACTCGCAATCGCCAGACCGTCGGCCGGCGTCAAGGTCGACGCACCGCCGAACCCGCTTCGCGCGCCGCCGGAGGTCACGCTTCCCGGCTGCACCACGATGAGATTGGAGCCGAGGCTGCTGATCGAGTTTTGCACGGAGATGCGCGCGCCCGCGCCGATGGCAACGGTCACGATCACCGCCGCGACGCCGATCACGATGCCCAGCATCGTCAGGAACGAGCGTCCTTTGTTGCGCGCCAGCGCCTGCAGCGCCAAGCGTAAAGTAGCGCGGGGTGTCATGCTGCCCTCCTGTCGTTAACGGCATCGCCGACAATGTGGCCGTCGCGGAAAGTCACGATGCGCTGCGCGTATGCCGCGATATCCGGCTCGTGCGTGACGAGCATGATGGTGGTACCGCGCTCCTCGTTTACCCGCTTGAAGATGCGCATGACTTCGTTCGACGTCTTGGTGTCGAGTGCGCCGGTGGGCTCGTCGGCCAAAATCATGGCGGGATCGTTGACCAGCGACCGCGCGATTGCGACGCGCTGCTGTTGACCGCCCGACATCTGATTCGGATTGTGCT
Organism: Candidatus Baltobacteraceae bacterium; assembly: GCA_036488875.1. Lineage (NCBI taxonomy): Bacteria > Bacillati > Vulcanimicrobiota > Vulcanimicrobiia > Vulcanimicrobiales > Vulcanimicrobiaceae > Vulcanimicrobiaceae bacterium. The sequence goes on from DASXGW010000012.1 coordinate 121,165, forward strand.
GCGCCAGCTTGTCGACGCCGACCAGCGCCATCATCTCGAGGGCGATTCGGTTGCGCTCGCCTTCGGGCACGCCGGCGTAGACCATCGGCAGCTCGACGTTCTCGAGCGCACTCGTGCGCGGTAAGAGGTTGTAGGCTTGGAAGACGAATCCGAGCCGGCGGCTGCGAATCGCCGCGCGCGCGTCGCCGTCGAGGCACGAAACGTCGGCGCCTTCGAAACGGTACGTTCCCGACGTCGGCGTGTCGAGCAGGCCGGCGATCTGCATGAACGTCGATTTGCCGGAGCCCGACGGACCCATGACGGCCACGAACTCGCCGCGTTCTAAGGTGAGGTCGATACCGTCGAGGGCGCGCACTTCGGCGTCGCCCAGCACGTAATGCTTCGTCAGACTTGCGACGTTGAGGACCGGTTCCATTAGTGGATCCCCCTCATCGCGCCGCCCATCGGCGCGCCCGACATCGGCGAGCGCGTTCCCGAGGTCCGCGCGGATCCGCCGGACTTGCTCGTCCCGTTGGACGAAACGACGACGGGATCGCCCGATTGCAGCGAGCTGCCTTGTGCCGGCACGACGGCGGCCTGCGTGGCCGTTGCCAGCGTAACCGTAACCGGTATGCGCTGCAGCTTGCCGCTGCGCTCGACGAAGAGCGTTCCGCTCGATCCACCGGTTATCGCGCTAGCGGTAACCGCGGTGGTGTTGACCGCGCCCCACGGAGAGCCCGAGCTCGCTCCGGTCGCCGAGGCGGTCCCGTGCGCACCGGTGTACGGTTTCCACTGCAGCGCGGAGATCGGTACCACCACCGCGTTCTTCGCGGTCGCGACGTCGATCGACGCGTTTGCGGTCATACCCGGCAGCAGCGCGCTGTCCGTGTTGTCGACGAGAACCACGACGTCGTAGGTTACCACGTTATTGACGGTTTGCGGATTGATGCGCACCTCGGAAACCGAGCCGTGGAAGGTACGGTTCGGATAGGCGAGCACGCTGAAGTCGACGTTCTCGCCCTTCTTGACGTTGCCGATGTCCGGCTCGCCGACGTTGATGTCGACTTCCATCTTGCCGAGGTCTTGCGCGATCGCGAATAGGGTCGGCGTCTGCAGCGACGCGGCGACGGTCTGTCCGACCGAAACGTCGCGTGCCACGACCGTTCCGTCGACCGGCGAGCGAATGATGGTGTGTTCGAGGTTGAGCTCGTCCTGCTGCACGACCGCCTCGGCGGCGGCGACGTTCGCCTGCGCGCCTTGCGCGGTGGCTGCCTGCGCGGCCTGCGTGCTGCCGCTCTGACCGATTCCAGCGGCACCGGCTTGCGCCAGTGCCTGCGATTGCGCAATCGAGGCCTGCGCCGAGGCGACGTCGGCTTCGTCCGAAGCGACGTTCGCGCGATCGGAATCGACGGTGCTCTGCGCGAGGTAACCCTGCGAGAGCAGTGACGAGTCACGCGTCAAAGTCGTTTGCGCGAGCTTGAGGGCCGCTTGCGTTTTCTGCGCGCCGGCTTGCGCCGCGCCGACCGCCGCCGATTGAGCGCGTGCGTTGGCCGCGGCAACGTCGGTTGCCGACGCCGCGCCGCTCACGTTCGCGTTTGCCGCCGAGACTTGCGACTCGGCCTGAGCCAGCGCCGCCCGCGCCTGATCGAGCTGCGCTTGCAGCGTGCTCGGATCGAGCCGCGCGAGGATCTGGCCTTTTTTAACCTTGCTGTTATAGTCGACGTCGAGCTCCGATATCGTCCCGGAGACTTGCGTGCCGACGGAAATATTGTTTTGCGGGTTGACGACGCCCGACGCCGTTACGGTTTGCACCAGCGTCTGCTGCGTCGCGGGCGCCGTAACGTATGAAACGCGCGACTTCGCGCGCACCAATCCCGCCGTGGCAGCCGCGATGCAGAGCAGCGCGAGACCTGCAACGAGAATCCAGCGCGTCCGCGCTCCGAGCGCACCGAACGTACGCGTCAGTGGGGTAAGTTTTGGCACCGCTATAGTTGACATGACGCTAGCATCGTACGGTAAGTCGCGAAGTCGTATTCTGTGAAAGCCGGGGTGCGCGTTTAAGGGCAGATTAGTTTGGTTCGTCGGGATGGGCACTTGAGCGCCTGCTTGCTTCGTCGGCAAGAAGAAAGTCCGCGCCCGCCCGGGTCGAAAAGACGCTTTCCAAGGATGCAGAAGCGACGCGTCACCCCAGGGGAGAATCTTGGCGCCGAGCTCGACGTCGGCTTTCGAATGATTGCCGAGGCGATGCCTCAACTCGTCTGGTCGGCGACCGCCGACGGCGTTATCGATTATCTCAACCAGCGCTGGATCGACTATACCGGCGTAACGCTCCACGACTACACACTCGAAGACCGCGCGGCACTGGGCATCGTTCACGCCAACGAGCTGGAAGCGACGTGGGAGCGCTGGAAGCGCGCGTTGGCCACCGGCGAACCGTACGAGATCGAGCACCGCATCAAGCGAGGGAGTGACGGCACCTACCGCTGGTTCCTCGAGCGAGCCGTGCCCGTCACGGACGCGCGCGGACACATCGCCCGTTGGATCGGCACCGCTACCGACATCGACGAGCAGCGCCGCTCGCGCGATCGGCTCGACTTCGTCGTCGAAGCCGGCAACGCACTCGCGTCGACGCTGGACGTCTACGCCGTGTGCGACGCGCTGGCCCGAGTAACCATCGAACGCTTCGCCGACTGGTGCTTCGTCGTGCTGCGTGAGGACGGTGCGGCAAAGACCGTGGCGATCGCGCACAAAGATAAACGCTTGGTGCGCTACGTCAAAGAGTTTCGCGATCGCAGTGCGAGCGGTCCCGACGAACAGCTCGACGCGGTTTTGGCACAACGCAGCGGCTACGTCGTGGAACGCCTTTTGCCCGAGCAGCTCGAAGCCGCGGCGCGCGACGAACGCCACCTCGAAGTGCTCAAGCGTCTGCAGATCCATTCGCTGATGGTCGTGCCGCTGGTTACCGATCACAATGCGTACGGCGCAATCACGATGGTCTCGTCGGAATCGGGAAGAGTTTTCAGCGCGACCGATCTCGAGATTGCGACGAGCGTCGCTAAGCGGGCCGGCATCGCGCTCGAGAATTCCACCGCTTTCGAACGCGAGCGCCGAACGGCGCAGACGCTGCGATTCATCGGCCGCGTCAATCAGCTGCTCTTCGAGTCTTCGGACGTCGGTGCCACGTTCGAACGTCTCGCACGTATGGTCGCGGCGGAGGTCGCCGACGCCTGCACGATCGTGCGGTTGGAAGGCGACGCGGTGCGCGTTGCGTGCGCGGCGCATCGCGATCCGACGAAAAATGCAATCGTGGGCGAGATGCGCGGAAAACGCACGCTGCGGCCCGAGGCCGAGGCCGAGCTCGCGACGAGTTTACGCAAACATCAGAGCATCGTGCGCCACCCCGACGACATCGAGGCGGTCCGCGCTCGCGCATGGCCGTACTTGTCGCCGCAGATTGAAGCCACCGATCCGAAGACCACGGTCATCGTTCCGCTCTATTCGGCACCGGCGACGTACGGCGCGCTGATCGTGTATTACTCCGAACGCTCCTTCGACCGCGACCGGGATTGCGCGTTGCACGAAGAGATCGCGGCGCGCCTTTCCGTCGCGCTGGCGCGCGCCGAGACGTTCGAACGGGAGCGCCGGATCGCAACGACCTTACAGCAAGCCTCGCTGCCGTCGCTCATTCCCAAACCTCAAGGCATGCGCCTGGATGCCGCCTATCTGCCGGCCGGCGACGAAGCGGAAGTCGGCGGCGACTGGTACGACGTCGTCGAGCTGGACGACGGGTCGGTCGTCGTGAGCGTCGGCGACGTGACCGGACACGGTATCGAAGCCGCGGCGATCATGAGCAAAGTCCGCCACGCCATGGGCATCGTGCCCAAGCACGTTTCCGATCCGACGAAAATCCTCGATTCCGCCGAGTGGTTTTTGCGTAAACGCTATCCGGAGGCCATCGTTACCGCCTTCGTCGGCATCGTGAGTCCCGATCGTAAGACGATCCGTTACGCCAATGCCGGGCATCCGTGGCCGTATTTGCGGCACCGCAACGGTGGGCTGAGCCAACTCGCGTGCGGCGGCCTGCCGCTGGGGATTCGGCACGCGCACGAACCGGCGGCTTCGCAGACGATCGAGCTCGACGCCGGCGACGCCCTCGTTCTCTATACCGACGGATTGGTCGAGTGGAATCAAGACGTGCTCGAAGGGGAAGCGTCGTTGGAACGCCTGTTGACCAGCGAGGCGATCGTGGCGTCGGTGGCGCCGGCAAAACTCGTCGCGCGAACGTGTCTGCCGAGTAAGCCGCGCGACGACGTCGCCGTCTTAACGGTGGTACTCGGAGAAACGCCGGTGTGGTCGTTTGCTACCGAAGACGCGCGCGCCGCCGCCGACGCACGCCTGCATTTCGTTCAGTTCCTGCAAACGCGCACGGACGATCCCGATTGCATCGCGCAAGCCGAGCTCGTGTTCGGCGAGTTGCTCGGAAACGTCGTATCCCACGCTCCCGGACCCGTCGAGACGCAGCTGTTTTGGACCGGCGGACACGCCGTGCTGCACGTCATCGACACGGGGACGGCGTTCGACGTGCAAGCACACTTACCGATCGATATCCTGAGCGAGCGAGGCCGCGGACTCTTCATCGTGCGCCAACTCGCGCGAAGCGTACGCGTCGAACATATCTTCAACTGCGGCAATCACATCCGCGTCGAACTCTAGTCCAGATAGGAACGGTCGAGCGCACCGACGTCGTGACACCCGAGCAGCCGCAGCGTGCGAACGACACCGTCGCGCAGAATTGCAATCGCTCGCGCGACGCCGGGGCCGCCGGCAGCGCCTAAACCGTACGCGTAAGCTCGTCCGATAAGCACCGCGCGCGCACCCAAGCAGATCGCTTTGACGACGTCGCTGCCGCGGCGAACGCCGCTGTCGAGCAGAACTTCGGTTCGATCGCCGACGGCCGCAACGACCTCGGGCAGCGCGGCGATTGTGGACGTGACACAGTCGAGTTGGCGAGCGCCGTGATTGGAGACGACGATCGCGTCGGCGCCTTCGTCGACCGCGCGCCGCGCATCGTCGGCGCTCAACACGCCCTTGACCACGATCGGCCCCTTCCACTCGTCGCGGATCCAGCGCAAATCGTCCCAACCGCACCGCGCGCGTTCCAGCGCAGCGGCAACGTCGGCATAACTCATGATGCCCTCACCGGGAACGACGACGTTGGGAAACTTCATCAAGCCACCGTCGCGTAAGAAGTCGATCGTCCACGCGGGTCGCATCGCGAGCTGCCCGATGTAGGGGAGCATCTCGAGGATATTTCCGCTTGAAAGCTCTTTTGCGCCGTTACGAACGTCGCGCTCGCGCAGACCCGCAACGGGAGTGTCGACGGTAACGACGAGCGCGCCGTAACCCGCCGCGCGAGCGCGCGCGATCGCGGCGGCGGCTGCATCGCGACCCGCCAGAACATAGAGTTGGAACCACGCCGGACCGGGCGTCGCGGCCTTAACGTCTTCCAGCCGGCAGCCCGACAGCGTCGACAAAACGTAGCCCGTACCCGCCGCTCCGGCCTGTGCGGCGGCAACGCATTCGCCGCGCGGGTAAAACAGCCGGCTGCTTCCCACCGGCGCTAAAAGAAACGGCAGCTCCATCTGCGTGCCGAGAATCGTCGTTCGCAAATTGCACGGGCCGCTGGGCACCGCCATGCGCGGCCGGAACGTCAGGCGGTCGAACGCGTTGCAATTCTCAGCGAGCGTGACTTCGCCGTCGGCACCGCCGTCGATATAATCGAAGGCGACCCGCGGCAATCGCCTGCGCGCGCCGCGGCGAAGATCTTCGATCGAGATTGCCTGCATCGAAATTCATTTCGGATGAAGGGCGCCGAAATGTAACAGCGCGCCCCACAGCAGCCAGAGCCAACCGCACCCAAACAGCGTGCCTCCGGCGACGTCGGTCGGATAGTGCGCGCCCAGCGCCAGTCGCGACCAGTCGATACCGGCGATCCAGAGCGACAACACCGCGACGGCGGCGATGACCTGGGGACTCCACCCACCGGCGGAGACGGCGTAAACCAGCCAGGATCCAAAGAACAGCGCGGCGGTCGACGCATGACCGCTCGGGTACGAGAAACCCAACTCTTGGTGAAAGATCCAATCGTCGGGGCGCGCGCGTCGAAAACGCCGTTTTGCAAACTCGGCAACGCCTTGCGAGCAGGTTTGCGCCGCGAGAATCGCCGCGGCGACGACGAGATTGCCGTGCAGCGCGAAGATCCCTACGATCGCAGCAATCGCTACGGCAGCCAGCGCAAACGCGCGGCCGCTCAACGTAAACAGCGCGGCGAGCGGCGTCGCTTGACCGATGAGCGCTCGCGCGCGCGCGTCGAGCGGCCAAAGCTGCCGCCTGCGGCAAACGGCGTAACCCAGCGCGAGAAACGCGACGAAGCATATCGCGCTCGCCAGGAACAGCCGCGTTTCGAGCGTCACGTGCGATCGAGCGCGCCCGACGCGGTCATCACTCGTAGAGCTGCGGGAACGGCGCGAATCGAGATCGGCGTTTTGCCCAGCACGTGCCCGTCGACGGCGAAGCGCTGCACCGGATCGGTGCGAATCTTCACCGAATCGAACGTCGACCACAGCCTGGCGCCGTCGATCGATCGCTGTTTGCCCAGCGCGAGCGCAGCGTACGTGAAGAGCAGCCCCAACCTGCCGCGTTCGTCGCGCACGAAGACGGTCAGCTTGCCGCCCGCCTGGGCCGCGTTTTCGTCGATGGGACGATATCCGTAATACCGGCCGTTGGCGACGATGACGTGATGCGTTTGCAGCCGAAGCCGGCGTTTGCCCCAGCGCAGCGCGCAGCGAAACGGACGATGACTCAAGAACGGACCGAGCGCCGCAGCACCATATGCAAGCGGCCCGAGAACCTTTTTGAGCGGCCGGGTCGTCTTTCGCGCCACGTCTGCTTCGATGCCGACGGTCAGAAAGTTCGCAAAGTACGTGCCGTTGACGCGGCCGAGGTCGACCCGCCGTTCGACGCCGTGAGCGATCGTGTCGGCGGCGCCTTCAAACGTCTGATCGATTCCGAGGTTGCGCGAAAAACTGTTGACCGTTCCCGACGGTACGACGCCCAGCGTCACGTCCCGATGGGCAAATAACGCGACGGCGGACGTCAAGGTGCCGTCGCCGCCGCAGACAACGATCAGCCCCGAGCGCCGTCGCGCTCGTTTGATCGCCTTGCGCAGCTGCTTTCGCGTTTCGACGCCGCACGTTTCGACGACGTCGATTCCCCGCTCGGCGAGCATGGCGGGAATCCGCCATAGCGCCTCGGCGCCGCGGCGGGACCGCAGGCGCGCAATAACCGCCGCACGACGAACCTCCATAATACGAAAGGATTTTCCCCACGATTCGGCGCGATATCGCGAGTATGAAGCGTCTTCTTGCTGCCGCTCTCGCGGTATCGCTCGTCGGTTCGCCGCTGATGACTCGCGCCGCCGACTCGTCTTCGCCCGCACAGCAGCTCATGAGCAAGCTGCACTGGCGAAATATCGGCCCGTTTATCGGCGGGCGCGTCGTCGCGGTCGCCGGAGTGGCGACCAATCCCGACCTGTTTTACATGGGCGGCGTTCAAGGCGGCGTTTGGAAAAGCACCGATTACGGCCAAGACTGGACGAACATCACCGACGGAAAGATCCCCGGCATTGCCAACCCGATCGGCGCGCTGGCGGTCGCTCCGTCGAACTCGAACGTGATCTACGCCGGTACCGGTGAAGCTGACATCCGTCAAGATTTCGACACCGGCGACGGGGTCTACAAAACGACCGACGCCGGCAAGACGTGGCACTACGCGGGCTTACGCGAGACGCATATGACGACCAAGCTCGTCGTCGATCCGCGAAATGCCAACGTCGTGTACGCGTCGTCGCTCGGTCACGTCTTTACTCCCAACACCGAACGCGGCATCTTCAAGACGACCGACGGCGGCAAGTCCTGGCGCAAGATCTTCTTCGTCGACGAAAACACCGGTGCCGTCGACCTTACAATGGCCCCGAGCCAACCGAACGTGCTCTACGCCGCGATGTGGCAAGTTCAACGCAAGCCTTGGACGCTGACGAGCGGCGGACCGGGCAGCGCGCTGTACAAGAGCGCCGACGGCGGCGCGCACTGGAAGAAGATTTCATCCAATCCGGGTTTCGCACGCGGACTGCTCGGCAAGATCGGCGTTTCCGTCGCGGCTAGCAATCCGCGCATCGTCTATTCGATCGTACAAGCGGCCGACGGCGGCGTCTTCCGCTCCACCGACGGCGGAGCGACGTGGCAGCGGGTCAACGACGAGATGAAGCTGCGCCAGCGTGCCTTCTATTACACTGCGATCTTCGTCGATCCGACCAATCCGCAGGTTGCGTACGCTCCCAACGTCGACGGCGTCTGGAAGACGACCAACGGAGGCAAGAAGTGGACGGCGCTGAATCCCCCGCACGGCGATTGCCACATCGTCTGGATCAATCCGCGTAATCCGAAGATCTTGCTGGAAGGCGACGACGGCGGCGCGACGGTGTCGGTCGACGGCGGCGACAACTGGAGCACCGATCACAATCAGCCCACCGGCCAGTTCTATAAGGTCGCCATCGACGATCAATTCCCGTTCCACGTCTACGGCGCTCAGCAAGACGAAGGCGCGTACGAAACCGTTAGCGCCGCGTGGGACGGCATCGGCGATCAGCACGTGCACACCGTCGCGCTCGGCGAGAGCACGTGGGTCGCACCGCAGCCCGACAGCCCGCATACGACTTACGGAAGCGGATATTACAGCTCCATGGTGCAGCTCAATCGCGATACGGGACAGTTCAAGAACGTCAGCCCGTGGCCGCGCTACATGGCCGGCAGTCACGCAAGCGAAGAGAAGTATCGCTTTGCCTGGACCCACCCGATCTTCTTCAGTCAGGGCAATCCAAAGGAGCTGCTCGTCGGATCGCAAGTGGTCTGGTCGAGCACCGATCTGGGTCAAACGTGGTCGGCTATTAGCCCCGATCTGACGCGTAACGATCCATCTACCGAGGGACCGTCGGGTGGTCCGATCTTCCTCGACGAGACCGGCGCCGAAACGTTCCCGGACATCGCGTCGCTGGCCGCGTCGCCGCTCGACGGCAACATTCTGTGGGCCGGTTCGCAAGATGGCCTGGTGCACGTGACCACGGATCATGGCGCGCACTGGACATCGATCACCCCGCCGCAGATGCCGCAGTGGACGGAGATCACCACGATCGAGCCGTCGCACACCGATAAAGGCACTGCGTATTTGAGCGCATCGCGCTACCAATGGGACGACTATCACCCCTACCTGTATAAGACGACCGATTACGGCGCGCATTGGACGACGATGACCAATGGCTTGCCGCCGGATCAGTACGTAATGGTCGTGCGCCAAGACCCGCGCGAACCTCGCCTGCTCTTCGCCGGCACGCGCAGCACGGTCTACGTGAGCCTCGACGGCGGAGCGCAATGGCAGCCGTTGACCTTGGATCTTCCGGGCGTGCAGGTTCGCGACTTAGCGATCAGCGTACGTCAAGGCGATCTCGTCGCCGGAACCCACGGCCGCTCGTTCTGGATTCTCGACAATCTCGCGCTGCTCGAGCAGCTCGCGCGTCAGACGTCGTATTCGGTTGCCAACGCCCAGGTATTTGCACCCGACACCGCATGGCTCACGTCGGAGTTCGGCAGCTCACCGTTCCCCATTCCCAACGTCGGGGAGAATCCGAAGTACGGCGCGACCGTCTTCTTCAACCTTCCCAAGAGCTACGACGGACGCACGCCCGCGACGCTCTCGTTCGTTGACGCCAACGGGGCGACGATTCGCAGCTTTAACCTGCACCTCAAGCCCAAACACGAAAAGAAACTCACCGACGAACAGCGCGCCAATCTCGACTCAACGCAGTCGCGTGAGCGCAACCTCGCCGACCTCACCGCGGTCGAGCCAGGCACGAACGTCTTCCAATGGGATATGAAGAACGAGCCGGGATTCGATCCGCCCGGATTCCGTCGCGCTGAAACCGACGATTTTCCGGACGTGTCGGACGGTCCGACGATTCTGCCCGGCAAGTACACCGTCGTGTTCAAGTACGGCGGCCAGACCATGCAGGCGCCGTTCACCGTCGAACTCGATCCGCGCCTGCACCCGGGAGCGGGCGATTTGGAAGCGCGTCTCGCGCTCGAGAAACAGATTCTCGACTCGATCAACACGCTCGATCGCGCGATCGCAAGCGCGATGGACGTTGCAAAGCGGACTCCGTCCAAACGCGCTGCGATCGATGCCGAGATCGCCAAGCTCGTGATGCTCAAGATGCGGTCCAGCGAGTCCGACGTTTTGTATCCGGACATGATCCGCGAACAGCTCGGATTCCTGATGAACTCGCTCGAGGGCGCGTACCAGAAGCCGACCGCCGCGGAGTACGCCGCGTTCGCCGACATCAAAGCCCTTGCGGCGGCCGGTGAGGAACGGTTAGCGGCCGTTACGCGCTAGCTTAAAGCCGCTCTAAGACGATGGAGCTAAGGCGCAGCAACTGCGCCTTAGCATTCGGCGAGGACGGGAGCGAGACCGAAAAGACGAGGTCGCCGCGGCGCACCGCGTTGGCGGCAAAATCGGGATGGCCGCTTTGCGGGGTTTTCAGCGAGTACATCGATTCGCTGCTCCCCGGCACCGATTCGGGATCGTAGTGAGCTCCCGGATCGGAGGCTAGCACGGTTTTGAACGTCTGCTCGACATCGGTCGCCGCGCCGGCGGGATAGAAGACGTCGAGCTCCACGCCGCCCGTCGCCCCCGATTTGCCGCGGTAGACGCAGTACACGCTGTTGCCGCCGTCATCGACGTTCGCCGACGGATGAGACGTTCCGGAAACGCCCGCTGCGGCAAAGTCGGCCGGCGTCAGCACGCACATTCTGGAGCCGGACCCTTTGGGAGCGGCCGCCACCAGGGTCAGCAGTCCGGCGACGACCACAAACGCATTCATACGCATAGCGCCCGAGTGCTTCGAACGTGCGCCGGTGCAGGCCTTGCGTCCCCAATAACTTTGTGATACAAAGTTAATCGGAGGGACCGTTATTCCGTGCTCAAACGATTGATCGCCATCGCCGTGATCTTTTGCGGCGCCGCACTATCTTGGATGATCCTCGGTCAAACGCTCGTCGCGCGCACGTCGCAATCCGACAGCACGCAGCGCGAACGCTTGAGCTCGTTGTGGGGATCGACGCAAACGCAAGTGGCGCCGCGTGTCTTTAGCCGCGTCGCGCTGAAGAAAGATAAGGAACTTCTCGTCTTCATTCCGATACGCAGCAGCCGCATCAACGTGGGTCTCAACGTGGAGCAGCGGCGAAAGGGGCTGCTCTGGTACAACATGTACGACGTCAGCTTCGCCGGACGTTACGTCGTACGCAACGATTCGACGTCACCGCACCTGGTCGTGGAATTGCCCTTGCCGTCTACGGGCGGAAGCTACATCGACTTGGCCTTTCGTATCGGCGGCCGTCTCATCGACAATGCCAACGCCCTCAACGCGGATCGCGTCGAGTTCAATCTCGATCCCGGCCAATCGACGACCATCGATGTAGGGTATCGCTCGCACGGCATGGACTCCTGGACTTACGATTTCAAAGCCGACCAATCCGGCGCCACCAGCGTCGAGTCCGTCCGCGACTTTGCAATGACGATGACGACCAACTTCGATGCCATCGATTTCCCAACGCAAAGCCTTCCGCCGACGCTCGAGACGCGATCGGGCGGCGGTTCGCGCCTCCAGTGGAACTATCAGAGCCTGGTGACGAGCGACAGCATCGGTATGGTCATTCCGTATCCGCTGCAGCCGGGACCGCTCGCCGAGCGCATCACGTTCTGGGCGCCGATCGCCTTGCTCTTCTACTTCTTCGTGATGCTTCTGATCACGACGCTACGCGGCATCGACCTGCATCCCGTCAACTACTTCTTTCTCGCGGCCGCGTTCTTCGCGTTCCACCTTTTGCTCGCGTACTTGGTCGACCGCATCGCACTAGAGGCCGCGTTCGCGATCTGTTCGATCGTGTCGATGTTCCTCACCGTCTCGTATCTGCGGCTCGTGGTCGGCCTGCGGTTCGCAGCGGTCGAAAGCGCCTTTGCCCAGTTCGTCTACCTCGTCCTCTTCTCGTACGCACTGTTCAACGAGGGCTGGAGCGGGCTCACGATCACCATCGGTGCCATCGTTACGCTTTTCGTTGCGATGCAGCTCACCGGCCGGATCCGGTGGAGCGAGCGCTTTGCTTAGTGTTGCCCCCGCGCCATGCATCCGGTGTCGCCGATCATCAGGACGATTCTCGCCGTCACGAGCGCCACGGGAACGACCACAAGGGAACGTTCGCTCGACGTCTTACGTACCTTTGCAAAGGGGCGACACGTTATGAAACCGCGCGCGTTATTTCTCACTGTGGCGTTGACGGCCTGCGGTTCGGTGTTGCCGCAGCAGCATGGGCCATCCACGTTTGTTCCGGCGGCTATGGCGCCGCGAGGCGCGTCGTGTCGTGGAGACGCGCCGAAGGCCGCGGATCCGACGGCGGTTCACGGTCTCATGGTCTGGATCGACAGCACCCGCCTAACCACGGCGAATCCCGACATTCTGGAATATCTGCCGAGCGATCCGAAACTGTGCGGCGCGAGCATCGACTTCCTCTGGTCGGGAATCGACAAGGGCCCCACCGCGGCGCACCAATATCACTGGTCGCTCGTCGAAAAGACGATCGCGCCGTGGATCGCCGCCGGGAAACGCGCGAACATGTTGTTTATCGGCGTCAACGAAGCCGGCTCGATCGATACGGCCACGCCGAGTTACGTACTCACGGGACCAAACCCCGTTCCGACCGTCGCGGCGTGCACGAGTCCGGGGCCGGGAATCAATCCGGGACCGCCGACGCCCATCTACTGGAATCCACGGTATAAAGGCCCGTGGCGCGCGTTCATCGCGGCGGTCATCAAGAAATACGGGCGCGATTCGCGCATCGGCTATATGCGTTTTGGTTTAGGAGCGGGTGCCGAGGACTTTGCGCAGCATGGTGCCGACGGCAATTGCTTCCCGGCTTGGCAGCAACACGGACTTTCGGGAGCGCGTTTCTGGGCCACGTTTAGCGCGGACTTGACGCGCTACATCGGCCGAACCTCGCGCGCAAACCGCTCGACGGTGCAGCAGATCGTTGCGCTCAATCCTTTTATGGATACAGCGTCGCCGTATCCGGTCGCAAGTGCCGTGGCATCGGCCGCGGCCGGCGTGGGCGTCGGAATCGGAACCGAGAATCTCGGTTCGGGTAACTACGGTTCTACGCCTGAGCCTTGCACCAATGCGGAGTATTGGTGCGGCGCCTTCAACGCCGCCGCGGGAACCGTGCCGGAGGAGTTTCAGCCCATCAACTTCACGTTGGACACGAAGATTACCATCGCACCGCTGACGAGCTTGCTGCCGTACGCCATGCTCAACCACGCGCAGATTTTCGAACTCTATCCGCAAGAGTGGCTGACTGCCGACGATCCGCAGTATCCAACCTATTGCCAGTACCATCGTGCTTGGCAAAAAACGCTGTCGCAAGCCGCCGACATTCTCGGCAGGTCGGGGAAGACGGCGTCGCCGCCGCCCTCCCCATCGCCGTGTCCGTCGCCGGCTTTACGTCAGCGGCCGGTTACGATGCCAAAGCCGTAGCGCCAGCCGCTCACGTTCGATTTGCGATAGACGATCGTTCGCTCCGCGCCGCGGAACGAATACGTCATGGTCCCGCTATCGTTCGCGAGCATTTCGTCGCCCACTTTGGCCAGTGCGGGCGACATCTTGCGCGGCTCGACGAAAAGGTTCGACGCGTCGCTGTGAATGGCGATCTTCCCGCTGCCGTCGATCGCCCAGAAGATGACGTTCGGTCCGATGCCGAGCTCTTGCTTGAGCGCTGCGCTCAGCTCTTCGAGAAAGACTGATCCCGCCAGCACGCCGATCACCGAACCGCTTGCGTTTCGAACCGGGACGGCGACCATCGTCTGTGCTTTCCCCGTCGAACGGCCCGTTATCAAATCGCCGATCGAAATCCGTCCGCTCATCGCCGTCTTAAAGTAGTCGCGGTCGGCAACGTTGGCGTTAATCTTTCCGCCGGCGAGCGTCCAATACGTACCGTCGGGCTGCGCAAAGAGCAAACTGCCCGGGATTCCGAGTGCCGCCGCCTCGCGCAACGGTCGCTGTATTTGGCTCCATTGACCCGTTTGCACGGACGGACTTTCAGCGATGGCTTCGAGTATCGACGCCATCGATTGCATGCGCCCGTCGGAGAGCGCGATCAGCGACGACAATCCAACGTCGCCGTTGACTTGGAAGGGCGCCGCGGCCTGGGCGGTTCCCGCACAAAGCAGCAGTACGAAGAGGGTTGCAACGAGTCTCTTATACATGCGGTGTGCTACAGTACGAGGGTGAAAAAGGCCTTCATCGCCGCGACCCAGCCTCGCGTGGTGTATTAGCCGCCTACCAAAACGCTTCGCCCACCCAGGAATCCTCGAGTTCCGTGACGCGTTCTCTTGCGAGCTCGGCAATGCACGAGCCGCCTTCGACCGCACACTCCTTTTTCCGATAGACGAGCCACGCTCTTTGGGAGGCTTCCAACGGCGCGCGCAGCTCAGGCGTAATGCGCGTTCGATAGAGACCGTAAACCCGGCTGAGCTCGGTGTCGACATCAGTCGATATCGGGGCTTGCGCCGCAACGGCACCGTGATCACGTAAGGACTCGGTCAACGCTTCCAGTCGCTGCGCCCGCGCCTGCGTCATGCGAAAGCCGCACTCGGTCTGCAGCTGCGGCGCGATCGTTCCCGGCAAGTATTGCCGGTATTCGAATGCGCACGTCTCGTCGCGAGCGCTCCTCCACGCAGCCGTCGCCGCGGCAAACGGCTTGGGATCGATGTGCAGCTTTTGCAGCTCGGCGGCGACACGCTGCTGCGCAGCATCCAGCGCCTCGCTTGCGGTATCGGCGCGCTTGCTCCAGCACGTTCGCATATCGTAGGTCGTCCCGGTATTGCATTGCTCTACCGTAGCGACGAGTACGAAGGCAGGAAACATCGCAGAGTGACTACCCCGTCCCCAGGACCTAACCTTTTCGGCCCGATTCTAAAGTCACGACTCCGATGGGCTAAAGCCTCCGCCGAAGGTGACCCTCGTTACTTACTCGCCGGTCGTGCGAGCCGCATATTGGGACCAGGAGGTTCTCACATGCGTTTCCCAACGAAACTTCTCTGCATTTTCGCTGCGAGTTCGGTCTTCGCAGCGGGCTGCGGTGGCGGCGCTTCGGGCCCGTCGCAGGCGGTCGTTCCCACGCAAATGCGCTTAGCCGTGTCGCCGGCCACCGTCGTTTCGCCGAAATTTCGCCCGGCAAAATGCGATGCCAGTATCACGGTTCACTTCAACGGAAAGACCATCCCCGCGGGAAGCTACGTCTGGTTCATCAGCAGCTTCTTCCTCAACGGCGTGAGCAGCGGGACGTTCCAAGTGATCAACTCCAAGGTTCTGCTGGACGGGCAAACCTACACGGGCCCCGATGCGGTCGTCAACGTTTCCACGTCCGCAACGCAAGCTACCGTAAATTATTCCGGAGGTTTTTTCGATTCGACTTACCCGTCCACGCTCTCCCCGCGAAAGTTCATGACAGGCATGATCGTCTACCTACCGAGTGGACTCTCAGCGCATCAAAAGGTCACGTGGTCCGCTCACTTTACGAGTCCCGACGCGGGCATGCGCATTCATTGGCAGTGGGCCGCAGCGGCTTACTCGCAACTGGGTACGCCCGACGAGCTGGGGATTAAACCCGTCGACGGTCCCAACGGCAGCGTCTACGCAGACTCGGCACAAGCCGGCACGCCGGAAAACTACGAACAGTACTGGATTCCCGGCGCACGCAGCGCGGGCAAGAACGACTACACCGGCGCTTGGAGCGGTACGGTCATGGTCACTCCTTGCCTGGTGTGCAATCTGCCCGGAGCAAAGAAGAAGTAAGCGACCTAGGTGCAGCAGCTCCCGCGCCGGCGGCGCGGACGAAGCGTCGCACGCGAAACGTGCTCGGGATCTGCAGCGTCGTACACGCGCTTACCGTCAAAGTACGTAGCTAAGACCGTCGTGCCCATGACCTCTTCGGGGGCGACGGTCATCCAGTCGCGGTCCATGACGACGAAGTCGGCGTACTTTCCGGTCGTGATGGAACCAATGACGTCCTCTTGGAAGTTGGCGCGCGCCGCCCAAACGGTCATCGAGCGCAGGGCTTCGTCGCGCGTCATGCGCTGATCCGGATACCATCCGCCGGGCGGTTCGTTTTGTTCGTTCTGGCGCGCGATTGCAGCGTGGAAAGTACGCAGCGTGTTTACGGGCTCGACCGGCGAGTCCGTGCCGTTGGCAATAATCGTTCCGGTATCGAGAATCGATCGCCACGCGTACGCACCTTTGATCCGCTCGGGTCCAAGGCGGCTCTGCGCCCAGCCCATGTCGCTGATTTGATGCGTCGTCTGCATGGAAGCAATCAGCTCGAGCTGCTTGAGACGCGGAATATCTTGCGCGGTCATGACCTGCGCGTGCTCGATTCTAAAGCGATGGCCCTTGACCGGAACGCGGCGCAAAGCCGCCTCGTATGCGTCGAGCACCATACGGTTTCCTCGATCGCCGATCGCGTGAACGCTCACCTGAAAACCTGCCCGCAGTGCGCGCTCCGCGACTCGCTCGATATGCGCTTGCGGGGTTCGTATCAATCCGGTGTTGCCGGGATCGTCCGAATACGGCGCGAGCAGTGCCGCGCCGCGCGACCCGAGCGCGCCGTCGGCAAAAAACTTGATGCCCCGAATCCACAGCCGTCCGTCGTGCAGCGCCGACCGCGGGCCGGCGGACAGTTCGCGATCGATCAACTCGGCATCGTCTTCGAGCCGCGTGTAGTTGCGCAACGACAACTCGCCCGAAGCCGCCAGCTCGTGGTAGACGCCCAAATCCGCGGCCGACGTGCGCGCTTCGCCGATCCCGGTGACACCCCAGCGATGACACTCGGCTGCGGCGGCTAGCGCCGCGCGCCGCAGTTGATCGTGGGTCGGCGGCGGAACGGCGCGGTAGATCAACTGCATCGCGTTATCGACGAACACGCCGGTCGGCTCACCGCCGGAGTCGCGCACGATGCGACCCCCGAACGGATCCGGTGTCGCCTTCGTGATGCCGGCGAGTTTCATCGCCTTTGCGTTGACGAACACGGCGTGACCGTCGACGCGATCGAGCGCAACCGGGCGATCGGGAATCGCCGCGCTTAGTACCTGATGCGTCGGGAAAACGCGCTGCGGCCAGCGGTTTTGGTCCCAGCCCTCGCCTAAGACCCACGCGTCGGGCGACGTTTTGGCGAAGGCAACGGTGCGGCGAATCAACTCCTCGAACGACGGCACGCCGTCCAAGTCGACTTCGTGCAGCGCGAGTCCGATGTCGGTGAGATGGAGATGCGCGTCGATGAGCCCCGGCAGTACCGTTTTACCGGAGAGATCGAGCACTTGCGTGCCGTCGCCGCGCAAGCGCATGGCACCGTTCGTATCGCCTACAAAAACGAAACGCCCGCCTCGTACGGCGAGCGCTTGCGCGGTGCTCGACGAATCGTCGGCCGTACGTACCGTTGCACCCGTAACGATCAGATCCGCCGGAGCGTCGGCCGCGCTCGCGCCACGCGGCATCATCGGCAGCCCGAGCAGCGCGAGAAGCGAGCGGAGAAAGCCCGGTCGACCGAGCTTCATCGTCACCATCCGACGGCTTCGCCGTCCTTGCCGAAGTCCGACCCCGCACTATACGCGCCGTTGGGGAGCACGACGATCGCCTGATATCCGCCCATCGGCGCGCGACTGCGCGATACGACGTCGTAGCCCATCTTCTGCAGCGAATCGCCGACGAGCGCGTAGAGCGGAGATTCGAGGTAGAGGCGATTGGAAACTTGGTCGTGGCGGAAGCGCGCCATGTCGCCGGCTTGCTGCACGTTGGCGCCGAGGTCGATCAGATCGACGAGCACCTGCTCGTGTCCCTGCGCTTGCATGTCGCCGCCCATCAAACCGATGGTGGCAAACGGCTTGCCGTCGCGCATGACGAATCCCGCGCACAACGTGTTGAACGGATGCTTGTGCGGCGCAATGACGTTGGGACTCTTTGGATCGAGCGTGAAGAGGCCGCCGCGATCGTGCAAAATAAAGCCGTACCCCGGCACCGTGACTCCCGATCCGAATCCGTCGTAGTTGCTGTTGACCAGCGACACCATGTTGCCCCATCGGTCCGCCGTCGACAGCACGATCGTATCGCCGCGCCCGGTGTCCATTGCCGGCGGCGACGTCGCCGAAGCGCGCGCGGGATCGATCTTCGCGCAGAGCGACGCCGCGTAATCGGTCGAGAGCAGGCGCGCAAGCGGAACCGATTCGACGCCTGGGTCGGCGTCGTGCGCGTACAGGTCGGCGTAGGCGAGCTTCTTGGCTTCGATCAGGAGATGCCAATACAGCGGATTCGCCGGTCCAAGCGACGCCAGCGTCTGACCGCCGGCGACCTTCGGTACGCACTGCTGTAAAACGTTTAGCGCTTCGATCGTCGCAAAGCCTTGCGACGGCGGCGGCAGCTCCATGACGTCGTATCCGTGATAGGTGGTCCGCACGGGCTGCGTCCAGATACCGCGATACGCCGCAAGGTCGGCAAGCGTCATCGTTCCGCCGAGCGATCTCGACTTCGCCACGATCGCCCGCGCGATTTCTCCGCGATAAAACACGTCGCGCCCTCGCGCTCCCAAGAGTTCGAGCGCGTGCGCGAGCCGCGGGTTACGAAAGATTTGCCCTTGCGCGGGCGGCTTTCCGTCAACGTACCACGTCGCCACGGAATCGGGATCGAGCTGCGTGCAGCATTTGCGCAGCGGAAGCGCTTCGGGAAGCTGCCATTCGTGCGCGATCCGCTCGGAAACCGGAAAACCGTTTCGCGCGTAATCGACTGCCGGCGCCAAAACGCGCGACAACTTCATCGTTCCGTAACGCCGCTCGAGGTCGTCCCATCCCCATGCGGCGCCCGGTACGGTGACGTCGAGTATTCCGCCGTCCGGCATGCCCGAGCCCGGTCGCGGCGATTTCGGATCGTACGCGTAACCCAGCTCGTTGAGGTGCGCGAGCGTTGCACCGGTCGGCGCGGTACCGCTCGCGTTGAGGACGTGAACGCGGTGCTCTTTGGCAACGTACACGATCGTAAAGAGATCGCCGCCCATTCCGGCATTCATCGGCTCGGTAACGTTAAGCACGGCATCGGCGGCAATCGCCGCATCGATCGCGTTGCCGCCCTGCATGAGCACGTGCAATCCGGCTTGCGCCGCCAGCGGTTGACTCGTGGTGACGACGCCGTTGCGCGCCATCACCGGCGACCGGCTCTGCGGGAGCCATCCTTCGGCCCGATCCCCGCGCACCGCATCGTTCGCCGCGCCGGTCAGCACCACGATGGCGAGGGCCGCAGCGGCCGCTGCGCGTACTGTGCTCATCGTGCGCTACTTACGCCCCCGCGTGGCGCGTACATCTATCGCGTTTGCGGCAGCGTTGACGTGTGCCGTCGCAGCGTGCGCGGGCCGCTCGCTTTCGCCGCCGGTGTCCAACGTCACGCCCAGTGTGGCCGACGTCTGCACGGGCCAGACGCCGCCGCCCTCGCCGGCACCCACGGCGAGTTCGCAACGTCCTCGAACCGGCGCGATGAAGACCCCGATTCACGGCCTGATTGACCTAGGTCAAGTCATCGCTGACGACATGCCGGAGCCGCCCTCGAACACGCTCTACTACGTGTGCCGGCGCCAAACCGCGATGTCCGGCATCGTCGTCAACGATACGTGGGAGCACATGCAGCCCACCGATGGAGCAACCATCGACATGTCGAGTATCGATGCGGCACTAACGGCAATCGCGGCATACAACGGCAAGCCGGGACGTCACCTCGGGGTGCGCCTGCGAATCTGGGCCGGAATCGACGCTCCGCTATGGGCTAAGAAGATCGGCGGGCCGCCGATTCAGATTTGCGAACAAAACGCCGTGCCGTGCCCTTCGACGTCGATTCGAACCGTCGGGCGATTCTGGGCGAACGCCTACGAAACCGCGTGGCGAACCTTCGTAAGCGAGCTCGCAAAGGCGTATGACGCCGATTCCCGCGTGAGCGAATTCTCGCTGAGCTCGTGCAGCTCGCTGACGGCCGAACCGTTCGTCCAGCCCGAGGATCCGTACTCGCGCGCGCACCTCATCGCGGCTCATTATTCGGACGCGAAATATCGAGCCTGCCTTCTCAACGCGGTCAAAAACGATTACGTCCCGTACTGGCATCAGACGCCGGTCGATTTTTCGTTCAACCCGTTCCGCGAAATCGACGCGAGGCCGGCCACCGATCTCGCGTTTACCAAAGCGGCGATCGACGAGTGCCGCACGGTTGCCGGCTCCCGCTGCATCCTTTTAAACGAAACGATGGCCAAGTTCACGCCGCCGCCCGCTCCCAACCCGTCGCAGACGCCGAGCATAGCGCGGTCGTATTACGAAATGTGGAACTATATGCAGCGTCAAGGCGGATCGATCACCTTTCAAACCTCAGCGCCGGTAAAGCTTCTGGCGGCTTGGCAAACCAATCGCGGCGGCTGGAATGCGGCGGTTCGACTCGCCGGCCACTTTGGAGCATCGTCGCTGGAGCTCTTTGCGCCAAAGTACGGCGATCCGTGTTACGATGAGCCCTCGCAGCCGTGGACAGGCGGCTATACGTGCTTTAGCCCAAGCGTATTAGCCGGTTGGAGCGGCGAACTTCATTAGGGGCCCGTAGGTACCCGGGCCGAGCGAGGAGTAGTTCCGTTGATGCGGTCTAGGTGGCTGCTGCTTTGCCTTTGCGCGTTCGGTGCGGCGTGGATCGTGGCTGCTGCCGCTAGCAATTTCGGCGTGCGCGGCTTCGCCTACGGTTGGTACGACGTCGACACGTTTGCGACGACGCAACCATACGTGGTGCGATTCGACTCCCCTCAACCCGACGGCGCCGGAGCGCGGGCAGGCATTCGTGCCGGTGACCTCCTCGATCTTCGCGAGCAGCCGGCCGAGGTGCGCTGGTGGCTCGCGTTTCAGCCGATCGCGGGGCGGCCGATCACGCTGCAGCTGCGTCGCGATGCGAAGCCTCTTTCGATCGCGATCGTTCCAAGTACGGTGTGGGACGGCGACTGGCGACTAAAAATCCTGACGATACTCGTCCAGACCCTCTCGTCGGTTTGGTTCGTGGGCTGCGCGACGATTCTCGTGCTGAGGCGCGCCTCGTTGCGCGAGGCACGAATTCTCGCTCTCATCCTTTTGAGCATGGGTCTGAGCAATAACTATTTTACCTTGCCCAGCGCCCAGGCTGCGGGGGCGATCTGCATGTTTTCGCAGATCGTTTGCTACGATATCGCGTGGATTTTACTCGTGATCCTCGGATCCGGCTTCGGCGCGCGCACGATGGCTCGAAGAATCTTTGAAACCGTGGCCTACGCGTTCGTCGGACTCCAGCTGATCGGTATCACTGCATTCTCTTACGGCCTTCAAACGCTGAAGATCGATCCGATGCTCTTCGGGCAAAACAATTTTGCGCTCGGCGTGGAGTGGACGACGGCAATCAATACCGTCGTCGCGGCGGCGATCACCGGCGTGGTGATTTG
Source organism: Candidatus Baltobacteraceae bacterium (assembly GCA_036488875.1). Lineage (NCBI taxonomy): Bacteria > Bacillati > Vulcanimicrobiota > Vulcanimicrobiia > Vulcanimicrobiales > Vulcanimicrobiaceae > Vulcanimicrobiaceae bacterium. The sequence goes on from DASXGW010000012.1 coordinate 142,830, forward strand.
GGCCGTTGCCGTAACACCTAAGGCCGAACGAGCGCGCGCGGCGTGGCTGTTGCTGCCGGTTCCAATCGCAATGCTCTCGTTCACTGCCTTTAATACAATTGGCTTGGACCTGGTGCATTTTTGGTCTGCGACGCAAGCGAGCATTCTCTTGGGCACCGTTTGTAACATTGCCGGGGCACTCGCAGTTACCTACGCACTTCTCCGGCGCCGAGTTCTCGATCTGGGATTCTTCTTGAGCCGCACCATCGTCGTGGCAACGATCTCGCTGATCGTAGTAGCAGCATTCGTGCTGCTCGAGTGGATGCTGGGCAACGTTGTTGCCGGCGTCAGCCACACGACCGGTATCGTTGCTAATGCCGCACTTGCCCTAGTCCTCGGACTCTCGCTGCACTTCATCCACCAGCGCGTCGACCTTGCGGTCGACTCGATTTTTTTCCGCAAACGTCACGAGGACGAGCGGCAGCTGCGCGATTACGCAAAAGAAGCGGCGTTCGTCACCGCCGTGCCCGTCCTGCTGGATCAAACGATCGTGAGGCTGGAACGTCACACCGATGCTCGCGGTGCCGCGATTCTAGTCGACGGTGCCGGCGTTTTTACCGCCGCGCGATCGTACGGCGATTCCCAACGCGTGCCGGTGAGCGAGAACGACGAGGCGATTCTCGCGCTGAAGGCGTGGCATCGGCCACTGGATCCGCACCACTATCGAACGGATCTGCAGGGAGCGCTCGCGCTGCCGATGCTCGCTCGCGGCCGGCTCTTGGGCGTGCTGCTCCTCGACGAGCGGACCGGGGGCGAATCCTACGCGCCGGACGAAGTCGAAGCGCTTTCGACGCTCGCGCAAGGCGTGGGGTCTTCGCTCGATGCGCTAACGGTGAGCGGCTCGTCGGCAAACGCGTTGCTCGATCTTACCGACGCGATCAACAGACTACGCGAGGACATCTCGCAGCGGATGCCCGCGCCAACTCCATTTAGTGAGGATGCGTCTTTTCATAGCGCTTGAGCTCGCGCGCGAAAATCCGATCGATCGTTCCGGCGGATTTCATCGTCGCGATACCCGATGAGAACGAGCTCGCGAGCGCCTTTCCGCACGCCGACTGCTTGCCGAACGCGAGGTACAATCCCTCGGTGACGAAGTCTTGGCTCGCAAACGCGATGCCCGCCGGCGCCGACGTTATCGCGGTGTAATATCCACTCAAGCCGTATTGCGCCTTTTGGGCCAGGACTTGTTCGAAGACGTCGTGCAGGGTCGGCACGCTATACGTCGTGAGTTTCGTCGCCAGAAAGTTGTCGAACTTCGTGCCGTAGGATTCGCCCGCGCCGACCACGCCGCGCTTTCCGACGAGGCTGTTCCAGTTCTTGTAGACGAACGTTTCGCCGGCTCGAATGACGACGGCCGAGGGGTCGGGAGCCAACGCCGGCGACAGATAGTTGTAGTACTGCAAGCGCTGCTGTGTCTTATAGATACCGACGATCGCGTCGGCGTGCCCGTTCTGCACCGCCTTCTGCGCATCGTCCCACGTGGGTTGCGCGAGCACGCTCATCTTCACGCCGCTTGCCTGTGCCAAACGGCGCACGACGTCGATGCCGCCTCCGGTCAGCGTGTTCCCGGACTTCCACGCAACCGGCGGATACGCCGGATGCCCGGTGAGCACGAACCTCGAGCAATTTGCCGGCTTCGGCGTTACGGTACTCGACGTCGAAGAGCAGCCCACCGCCCCGCACGCAAGCGTCGCGGACAAGACCAGCGCAATTGAGAATTTCATGGCCTTTTGAACGTTCGGCTATCAATTCGGGTTATCCGCCGCCCGGGTTTGACGCGTTTTGCCTCTACGCTAGCCTACGTCTCGAGCTGCCTCTCGTAACCGTTCCTCGGCCTCGCGTTCGAGGCGGCCGAGAATGTCCGCGGCACTCTCCACGCGATCGATCAATCCGACCGATTCGCCGGCGTAGACGTGAGCACGCGTGTAATCCCGCTCTGCCTTCGCCTTGACGAACTCGTCGACCGCGCCTTGGGTCTGCATGAGCTCGTCTTCTTTTCCATGCCAGCGCTCCACGAACGAATTCTGCAGCGCGCGTCCTGCGAACTCGTCGGGCCACGGCTTGTGTTGCAGACGATCGTAGACGTGGGTTTTGATCGTCTGCGTTTCGTTGCTCGCCGCGATGCGCGTGCGAGCTTCGTCGGGGGATCGGCTCTCGCGCGCCAACAGAAACGGCGTGCCGATCCACGCACCGCACGCGCCGGCCGCCACCACCGCGGCGACGCCGCGCCCGGTTGCAATCCCGCCGGCCACGAGCACCGGTTGAGCGGTCATCCCGAGTACGATCTGCATGAGCACCATCGTACCGACGCTGCCGGTGTGTCCGCCGGCTTCTTGACCCTGCGCGACGAGCAAATCCACGCCCGCGTCGAGCGCGGTTTGCGCCCACGCGCGGCTTTGCACCTGCGATGCGACGAGAATTCCGGCGGCATGAAGCTTTGCGACGTACGGCTTCGGATCGCCGAACGAGATACTCACGAGTCTCGGTCGCGAACGTATCGCAAGATCGATCAGGTGCGGGCGCGCGTCGAGCGCCCACGCGGACATGCCGATTCCAAACGTTCGGCCCCCGAGCATTGCCGCCTGTACCGCAATCGATTCCTCGCCTTCGTCTTCGTCGAAACCCAACATCCCGAAGCCGCCTGCATCGCTGACTGCGGCGGCGAGCGCGCCGCCGGCCTGCGGCGTCATCGGCGCGTTGACGATCGGCACCGCAATGCCCAGCAACTCGGTTAGCGCCGTCTTCATAACCGGGTGAAGGTTCGAAACATAACCGGCCGCGCCTCGTATCTGGGGCGATGGAACTCGAAATCCGCGCGCTTACCAAGCGCTACCGCAGCGTCGTTGCCGTCGACAACTTTTCGCTCACGCTCAAGCCGGGTATCCTCGGTTTGCTCGGGCCCAACGGAGCGGGAAAGTCGACGCTCATGCGCATGATGGCGACCGTTACGCGCCCAACGTCCGGCACGATCGCGCTCGACGGCGCCGACGTGGCCAAACATCCCGACCCGTTGCGCAGAACCCTCGGGTACCTGCCGCAAGACTTCGGCGTCTATCCGCACCTCAACGCGGTGGAGTTTTTGGAATACGTCGCCGCGCTCAAAGGCCTGGATCGCCGCGCGGCGCGTCCGCGTATCGATCGGCTGCTCGAGATAGTGAACCTCGGCTATGCGAAACACCGCGCGCTTGGCGGTTTCTCCGGCGGCATGCGCCAGCGCGTCGGAATCGCGCAGGCACTGCTCAACGATCCCAAGCTGCTCATCGTCGACGAACCAACGACCGGTCTCGACCCCGAAGAGCGCGTGCGTTTCCGCACCATGCTGCGCGAGCTCTCGGGCGAGCGGATCATCATCTTGTCGACGCACATCTGCTCGGACGTCGAGACCACGGCCGACGACGTCGCGATCGTCGCGCGCGGAAAACTGCTCAAGCGCGGCTCGCCCGCATCGCTCGTCAACGGTTCCGGCTCGCTGGAGAACGCGTATCTTCGCACGATTGAAGCGGACAAAGCCGCGGCGTGAACCAGCTGCAGATCGTCTATAGCATCGCGCGCGCCGACTTTTTAGAGCGGACGCGGCGTTATCAGTATCTCGCGACGCTGGTCGTTACCCTGATCGCCGGCGTCTTTTTCGTTCCGCCGCAAAGCGCGAACTACGTGGCCTTTAACGTCGACGGTTATCGTGGCATCTATAACTCGCCCTGGATGGGCGCGATGATGGCGATGCTGGCGACGACCGCGCTCTCGCTGTTTGGTTTCTACCTCGTAAAAAGCGCCATCGCGGTCGATCGCGAAACGCGCGTCGGCGAGATCGTCGCATCGACGACCGCCGGAAAACTCCAGTACGTGTCGGGAAAGTGGCTTGGAAACGCCGCCGTGCTGCTTTCGCTGGGGATCGTCCTCATCGCCGACGCGGTCATCATGCAGTTGGTTCGCGGTGAAGATCGCAGCATCCATTTGCTGGCGATCGTGACGCCGTTCGCAATGGTGTACGTCCCGGTCGTCGCGCTCGTCGCCGCGATGGCGCTGCTCTTCGAAACCGTTCCCTTCCTTCGCGGAGGCCTGGGCAACGTCGTCTACTTCTTTACGTGGATCTTCGGATTGAGTATCGGCGCGCAATCCTCGAAAGCAATCCCCGCGCCCTGGAACGATCCGCTCGGGCTCTTCATGGTCGGCAATCAGGTCCATCATGCGGTCGCGAAGATCGCGACGCACGTAACCAAGGGCTTCGACTTGATCATGGGCAGCGATCGCGCGTCGGCACACGAGCGTCTGTTCGTGTGGCACGGCTTCGCGTGGACGAGCGCCGACTTCGCCGCCCGTTTAACGTGGTGCGCTGTCGGCTTCGGAATCGTGTGCTTCGCCGCGCTGCTCTTCGACCGGTTCGCGAACAACGTTTCGCCGGCTCGGGAGCGCGCACCAAAAGCGTGGCAGACGAATACGGCCAACGCCGTCGCGCGCGCGTTCGCCCCGGTCTTGGATTTCGTCTTCGCCGGCGACTTCGGCGCGCTGGTGCTCGCCGAGCTGCGCTTGATGCTCAAAGGCTCGAGCTTCTGGTGGTACGCGGTCGCTGCCGGTCTCTGGATAGCGACGATCGCCTCGCCGTCGAAGGGCCAAAGCATCGCGCTGGGGTTGGCGTGGCTGTGGCCGATGTTGACGTGGTCGCAAATGGGAACGCGCGAGTCGCTCAACGACACCGAAGGCTTCGTCTTCCCGTCGCTGCACCCGCTGCGCCGGCAGTTTGCCGCCCTATGGATCGCCGGCATCGTCCTGGCACTGACCGCCGGAAGCGGCTCGCTGCTGCATTGGGCGGTCGCGGGCAACTGGATTGCCGTCGTCGCGGTCGTCGTGGGTGCGATCTTCGTTCCCACGCTAGCGCTGGCGTGCGGTGCCATATCGGGCACGAGCCGGTTGTTCGAGATCGTGTATTTGGTGCTGTGGTACGTTGGTCCGATGAATGCAACTCCCAGCATCGATTTCACCGCCGTCAGCGGTATGGCAATGGCGCTGCCGGGAAGCGCGATTCTCGCGATCGTCGCATTTGCGGGCCGCCGCTCGCAACTCGCGCACGCCTAAAAAGGCTCGGTCTTCTCGCCTGGAATAGATGCGGCATGACGTTCGCATCGAAATCGCTCGCCGTCGCCACGGCGCTTGCATGCTGTCTCTACGCCGTCGGAAGCGCGGCCGGGACGAAGCCGCCGGTGAGTGCGGAGGATCTCTACAAGCTCGTTCTGATCTCCGATCCGCAGATCTCGCCCGACGGGCGTGCCGTCGTCTTTATCGCGTCGCGCATGAACGGTCCCCTAAACCGCTACGACACCAACCTTTGGACCGTGAGTACCACGGGCGGTACGGCACCGAAGCAACTGACGACCGACGGTCACGCGTCGTCGCCTTCTTGGTCGTCCAACGGGCACACGATCGCTTTTGCCGACGACGCATCGGGCACGTCGCAGATTCAGACGGTGGATACGGCGAGCGGCACGGTCGCTACGTTGACTACGGGAACGCAGAGTTCGGTCGCGCCGCTGTTTTCGCACGACGGCAGCCGCATCGCGTTCACGCGCATTTCAGTTGACCCACGGCCGCCCGCGCAGATCGATTTCACCGCAGCCGGTTTCACCCCGTCGCCGCAGCAGAAGACGAGCGACATCCGCGTCATCAACGACGAACGGTACGAAGCCAACGGCGAGGGCTACACCTACGACGTGCACGAGCATCTGTGGGTAATGAACGCCGGCGGATCGGGCGCCGCGGCGCTGTTGAGCGACGATCGCTGGCCGGAGACGCCGGTCGCGTGGTCTCGGGACGACAAGCGAATCCTATTCTCATCGCTGCGGCACGCGACGCCGCTCGCATTCGAAAACGACCTGTACACGATCGCCGCGACCGGCGGCTCCATCGAACGGGTCGCTTCGCCGCAAGAAGCCAATACGGCGCCGGCTTTTTCTCCGGACGGCTCGCACGTCTACTTTCTTGCCGGCGGCGTGAAGGACAGCGCGGAGTATCCCGCCCTCGTGCGCACCTCGCTCGACGGCAGCGGCCGCGAGACGATTTTCGGCAAGAACCGCCACTTGCTCGGCGACTGGGTGCTCGCCGATTTGAAGATGCCCGGTGCGGTGTGCGGACCGATCGTCGCGCCCGACGGCAAAACGATCGTCACCGATGAAAGCGGTCCGGGCGTGACGCGACTCGTGCGCGTCGACGTCGCGAGCGGACGCTTCACGGCGCTCACGCACGGCGGCGAGGCGTCCGATTGCACCGCAAGCTCGGATGGCACGCGCATTGCGTACGCCTACGCCGACATGCTGCATCCGGCCGAAGTGTACGTCCTTGACGCGCGTTCCGGAAAGACCACGCGGCTGACGTCGCTCAACTCCGCGTACCTCGACTCGGTCTCACTCTCCGTCCCGCAGCCGTTTTCGGTACGCGACGAAGCCGGCTTCGAGGTTCCGGCGTGGTTCATGCCGGCAGCCGGCCCTAAGTCGGGTGGACCGCGCCCTACGATCGTCGCGATTCACGGCGGTCCGCAAACCGAGGCCGGCGAGACGTTCTTTCACGAAATGCAGTTTTGGTGCGGCCTGGGTTACAACGTCGTCCTCGTCAACGCGCGCGGTAGTACGGGCTACGGATACACCTACGAGCGCGCGCTCGAGGGCCATTGGGGTCCACCGATGGAACGCGACGTGATGGCCGTGGTCGCCGCCGCTGCAAAACGTCCCGGCGTGGATCCCAAACGGATCGGCGTGACGGGCGGAAGCTACGGCGGATACGCGGTGCTGTGGCTGATCGGCCATACGAACCGGTTCAAAGCGGCAATCTCCGAACGGCCGGCTAGCGATCTGGCCACGCAGTCGATGACGTGGTTTCTCGCCAGCCCCAATGGATTAGGCGGGAATTACGCGTGGGGAAAACCCTGGGACCCCCATAGCGCCAATGCGGCGGATTCGCCGTTTACCTACGTCGAGCGCGTCGTGACGCCGGTGCTGCTGCTGCACTCGACGCAAGACACCGAGACGCCGATCGATCAAACGCTGGACGAGTTCTCCGCATTGCGCCAGTTGGGGAAAACGGCCGTTTTCGTCGAGGTTCCGGGAGAGAACCACGATTTGAACCGAACCGGGAGCCCGCTGCATCGCGTGGAACGACTTCACGTGCTCGCCGATTGGTTTGCGCGGTGGCTGAATCCGTAAGGTGAAAATGAAGCGCTTTGTTCTCAAGCTGCTCTCGATTGCGGCCGGCGTTTTGACGCTGGGCGCCGCGGCCGTCGTTCCCCTGGATTATCGCGCGTACGATGCGTGGAGCGTGCCGTCGACGGCCGCGTTATCGAACGACGGACGGTATCTCGCGTACGTTCTCAAACCCGAGGACGGCGACCCGGGGCTCGTCGTCCGCGAAATTGCGACCGGTCGCGATCGCCGCGAGGCCCGCGCGAGCAATCCCGTCTTCGCCGGAGACGGACGCTTCGTCGTCTTCACGCGCACCGCACCGTTCGCCGCGATAGACGCGGCGACGCGCGCGCACAAACCGCCCGACCAAATGCCGCATGGCGGCGCGGGCGTTCTCGATCTTCACGCCACCGCGCCGGCACAAATCACGGAGCAAATCGAACACATCGTCGTACCCAAAGATAGCGGATCGGTTATCGCCCTGCGCGCGTACGCATCGCCCACGCCCAAAGCATCCGCGTCGCCCGACCCGCTAAAGATCAAGGAACCCGGCGGCACGCTCACGATCGAAGATCTCGCCGGCGGCACGCGTGCGGAGGCTGCCGGCGTGACCGACGTCGTTGTGTCGGACAACGATCGGTTTGTCGCCTACGCGACGCAGACGCAGGCCGGTACGGGCGACGGCGTTCGTATCTACGACGTCGCGCGCGGTGCGACGCTCGACGTTGCAAACGGCGAAGGACGCTATCGCAACCTCGCAATTGCAAAGGACGGATCGCTTCTCGCTTTTTTGAGCGATAACGCGTCGTATGCGTCGGACGCGCCACACGACGCACTCTACGTCGTCGACTTACGCGCGGCACACCCGGCCGCGGTGAAGGCGGTCGACGCCGGCACGAACGGGTTGCCGCCCGGCAATGCCCCGAGCGCCAACGGCACGGTCACGATTTCGGATGACGGTAAGCGCGTATTCTTCGGAACGGCGGCGGCACCGACGCCGCGCCCCGAGTCGATTCCCGAGCGCATGCCGGTCGACTTGTGGAGTTGGAAAGACGACTCGCTGCAATCGCAGCAAAAGCACGACGCCGCTGCGGAACGCAAACGCACGTACGCGGCGGTATACGACGTTGCGAGCGCGCGCTTTGCGCAACTCGGCTCGCCGCAGCATCGCGACGTCGAGTGGAATCAGAATCCCAACGTGGCTTTGGCGGAAAACGATCTGCCGTATCTGCGCGCCGAATCGTGGCTTGGGCAAACCTACGACGATCTCTGCGCCGTCGCGCTCGCCGGGGGCGCGTGCACGCCGCTGGCGACGCGGGCGCACGATCCGTCGCTTTCACCCGGCGGGCGCTTTGCAATCTACTGGGACGAGTCGAGCCGCCACTGGATAACCGTCGATACGGCAAGCGGAAAGCACGTCGTGCTCGCGCGGCACGCTCCGGTCCGGTTCGATCTAGAAAACGACGATCGCCCCGAACTGCCGCAGCCGTATGGGATGGGCGGCTGGGTGACGGGCGACCGCGGCGTCTTCATTTACGATCGCTACGACGTGTGGCTGGCCGATCCGCGGACCGGCGAGGCCGTTGACTTCACCCGCGGAACGGGTCGCGCGTCACGCACGGTGTACAGCCCCGTTCAACCCGATCCGCGCGCGCGAGCTTTCGACGCGTCGAAACCCGTGCTGCTCTCGCTGATCGACGAGCGGTCCTACGCCAGCGGCTATGCACGCGTCGCCGCAACGGGCGGTACGCCGGTCACACTGCTCAAACGCGACGCCGTCGTCTACGGCGAACGCGAACCGCTCAACGGTAGTCTTCACGACCTCACGCTGCCGCCGGTCGCGGCCCGCAATGCGCCGCAATACGCGTATCTCGTCGAAACGTTCGAAGATCTCAATCTTTGGACGAGCGACGATTCGTTCGCGCATCCGGTCAAAATCAGCGACGCCAATCCGCAGCAGTCACAGTATCGCTGGGGCACCGAGCGCATGATCTCGTATCGCCTCAAAGACGGTACGCCGATGCGCTCGGTCATGCTCGTTCCCAACGGATTAGCGCGTAACCGGCGCGCGCCGGCGATCGTTTACTTCTACGAAGTGTGGACGCCGATGTTCCACACGTACTACCGGCCCGGTCCGGGAACGGAGCCGAACGTAAGCCGCTACGTCTCTAACGGCTACGTTGTGCTGCTTCCCGACGTGCGTTATCGCACGGGTCATCCCGGTCCCAGTTCGCTGGAATGCGTTCTTCCCGCGGTGGACGCCGCGGTGGCGACCGGGTACGTCGATCCCAAGCGAATCGGCATCTCAGGCCATTCCTGGGCGGCGTATCAGATCAATTACATGCTCACGAAAACGCATCGGTTCCGCGCGGCCGAAGCCGGCGCGGCGGTCGACGACATGTTCAGCTCGTACGGCGGGATTCGTCTCGAGAGCGGCATCGTGCGCGAGTTTCAGTACGAGCACACCCAGTCGCGAATCGGCGCGACGCCGTGGGACCGTCCCGATTTGTATATCGAGAACTCCGGACTGTTCGGCATCAGGAACGTAACGACGCCGTACCTGACGATCCACAACGATCAGGACGGCGCGGTTCCGCAGTTTCAAGGGATCGAGTTCGTCACCGCAATGCGCCGGCTCGGCAAGATGGCGTATCTCTTCTCGTACGACGGAGAGTTTCACGGACTGCATTGGCGCGAACAGCAGAAAAACTGGACCGTTCGGCTCGATCAGTGGTTCGACTACTGGCTCAAAGACGCACCGCGCCCCGCATGGTTCGACGGCATCGATTACCTGCACCGCGGCGAGGAGAACGTCGACGGCCTGTACGGGGAGCCGGTCCCCACCGCATCGCCCGGCCCGTAGAGCGGGCCGGCAGGATTCTTGAAACGACTGTTTCAAGAATCGCCCATGAGCAAAGGTGCGCGCTGGGCCGCATGGAGCGTGGCGGCCGTGGTTGGATTGGTCCATCTCGCCGCGGCGGATCGTTACGGTGCGTTCCGCAACGAACTCTATTTCATCGTCTGCGGCCGCCACCCGGCCCTGGGCTACGTCGATCAGCCGCCGCTGGTGCCACTGCTGGCGGCGGTCACCCAGTTTGCCGGAACCCACGTGTGGGCGCTGCGCCTGCCGGCGGTCATCGCCGCCGTCGCGCTCGTTCCGCTCACCGTCGCGCTCGCACAGCTTTTAGGCGCGAGCACGCGCGCGGCGTGGCTTGCCGCCGTCGCGGCCGCGTGCTCGCCGCTGCTCATCGCCATGACGGCCGCGTTCTCGACGTCGACGTTCGAACCGCTCGATTTTACGGCGATCGCTTACCTAATCGCTCGCGCGATTCTTCGCAACGAACCCAAGGCGTATTGGTGGGCCGGTGCGGTTGCCGGTCTAGCGTTCGAAACGAAGTACGGCGTCGTGATGTGGGGCGTCGGTCTCGCAGCCGGCATACTGCTCGCGGGTCCGCGTTGCGTGCTGCGCTCGCGCGATGCGTGGATCGGCGCCGGCATCGCGGCGCTGATCGCCCTGCCCAACGTCGCGTGGCAAGCGGCGCACGGACTTCCCTTCCTCGAGCTCGTGCGCAACGATAACGCCGGCAATCTCACCGGTTCGCCGGCGGCGTTTACGATCGATCAGATATTTTCGGTAAACGTGGTACTCGCACCGCTCTGGATTACCGGCCTCATCGCTCCGTTTACGTTGGCGCGTCTCAAGACGGCTCGATTTCTTTCCATCGCGTTTGTGGTCACGGCCGCACTCGTGATGGCCAGTCACGGCAAGAACTACTATCTCGCCGGCGCGTATCCGGCGATATTCGCCGCCGGCGCCGCCGCCTGCACGAACCTACCGCGCTTACTCGTCGCGGGGTGGTCGCTGCTGGCCGCCGTCAATGCTGCGCTCGCGCTGCCGCTGGTGTTGCCGGTCGCTTCTCCCGACGGCTTGCTGCGCATGATGAATCGCATGTCCTTCAAGCCGCCGCCGATCGAACGCGCCTGCCTCGGCGCGCCCATCATGTGCCAGATGGCCGATCAGTTCGGATGGCCGGAGCTCGCGCGCCGTACGGGCGGTGTCTACGCGGCGCTTCCTCCGGTCGACCGCGCGAAAGCCGCCATCTTCGCTTCGAACTACGGCGAAGCGGCAGCCATCGACGTTTATGGACAGAATCTTCCACCCGCGTTGAGTGGAAACAATCAGTACTATTTGTGGGGGCCGCGCGGCTACGACGGCTCGACGGTGATCGCGATCAACGTCGATCCCGCAATCTGGTCGAAGTTCTGCGACTCGGCGCGCACCGTCGCGACGTTCGGCGACTCACCGTACGCGATGCCGTTCGAGCGCAACCGCCCGATCGTGCTCTGCCGTGGGATGCATCCCCCGCTAGCGCAGATGTGGCCGAACTTCAAGCACTACGGCGTCGAGAATCTTGGGGAAGGTCCGTATACTCGGCCACCAGCCACGCAGCTCCGGTAATCAGGAAATTCAGCGCGAACTCCGACCAGTTCCCGTGCAGCTCGCCGTGAGTAACCAGCGCGGGCACCCAGACCAGTAAGCCGAACAGCGCGAGCATCAACGCCATCAAGCGTAAGGCGAGCCGCGCCTGAACGTTGATGAGAATGGCGATTGCCGCGAGCGCGAACGCGATGGTCGTGAGTATCGCCCAGAACATCTGGTTCGGCAAGATCCACGACGGTACCAGACTCGCCGTGAACTTCAAGTAGGCGATCTGCGCCCAGGCAAACGAGACCGTGCATATGCCCATGCCGATGCGCGAGGGATCCGGCTCGTACGCCGCAAACGCGCCGCACACGAGCGCGAGAATTTCGAAAAACAGGACGTACGAACCGTACGTACCCGGATGGGCGACGATGCTGGGAACGCATCCTAACGTAAGCACCGCGTACGTGACGCCTAGAAGGGTTGCTCCGGAACGCGCTGCGCTCGGGAAAAGGATCCCGAGGCCACCGGCAATTTGAGCGATCGCGAGAACGTCCGCGAGAATCGGCTGTTTGAAGTACGGCAAAGCCTGCCACGTGTCGGCGTCGTGCCAGATCAGGCCGATAACGCCGAACAGCACCGCCGACGCGCCGAAGACGATACGCCCGTACAACGCCGTTTGCATGGAAACCGTAACGCGCGTGGGCTAAAATCTGTGACCGCATCGAATCGGGCGAGGGGCGCCGCGCATTTTGCGTGAAAAGACGAGCCCATGTTGGCCTGCGCAGTGCTGGTTGCCGCCTTGAGTTTCTCGGCCACCCTGATTCCCGTCGCGGGCGACACCAATCCGGATCTGCAAGGCATCGCGGTCGGACCGGACCGGGCGTTGTGGTTCGTCGAGTACGAGGCCGGCGCCATCGGGCGGGTCACGACCGACGGGAAACTCACGGAGTTTCCGTTGCCGAAGGACCGATTCTTCGGCCTGCAGTCGATCGTGGCGGGTCCCGACGGTGCGTTATGGTTCACCGAGTACGTCGCCGGCGCGATCGGACGGATGACCACTAGCGGGAGCTATACGGAATACGCAATTCCCGACGATGCCGGCTCGGCTTCCCCGACCGGCATTGCCGTCGGCAGCGACGGTGCGCTGTGGTTCACGCAGTACGAGCGTAGCAAAATCGGGCGGATAAGCGTCGACGGTAAAATTGCCGAATATCCGATCGGCGCCGACGGCGAGCCGTACGCGATTGCGCCGGGTTCCGACGGAGCCTTATGGTTTACCGAACGCCATCACGGCATCGGACGTATCGGTACCGATGGAAAGATCAGCGACTATCCCACCGGTTCGCTCGAGGCCCGCGACCGCGATCCTTTTGCGATCGCGGCCGGCCCCGACGGCGCGCTATGGTTTACCGATACGACCCTCGGCGAAATCGGCCGGATTACGACGCACGGAGCGCGCACGTACTACACGGTCGGCGAACACTCGCCACCCGAAGCCATTACCGCCGGATCGGATGGTGCGCTGTGGTTTACGACGTACGACGATCAAGAGTTTGGGCGCATCACGACCCACGGCGTCACGACTTTCTACTTACGCAAACGCCACGACGACATGCACGACAATCCGTTCGGACTCGCAACCGGCCCCGATGGCGCGCTGTGGTTTACGCGCTATAACGATGCCGCGGTCTCCCGAGCGAGCATCCGCTAACCCGGGCCCGTACCGCCGCAGCCGTAGTCGAGCGTCGTGCTGCACAGCACGAGGTCGAGCGTCGTCTGCGCGCTCTGCTTCACGACGACGTCACGCTTTTGCGGGGGCACGTCGTCGGAGTTCGCCTTGAGTATGTAGTGTCCGGGCAAAAGACCCGTCAGACGATACGCACCGTGCGCGTCGGTGGTCGTGTGATGCGAACCGATCGCGATCGCGACGCCGGGCAACGGCTGCCCCGTCGTTGCGTCGGTCACGTGGCCGGCGAGCACGGCTAGCGCTAGGGCGGCGGTTTGGGCAAGCAGGCGGCGGAAACTCCTCATCGGAGTCGAATTCTCGTAGCGCAATGATCGGCATCCTGTTGGCGGCAGTGATTATCCCCAATTTTAACGCAGACCGGGCCCTCGTGGTACTTGCTCGCGACGACGAGACCGTGGCGGCCTGCACATCGGAGCGACCTGGTTCGCTGCGCCCGGAAAACGTGAAATTGACGCTCCTTTCCCGCGGCCCTGAGCTGGTCTTAGTGGAGATGTACGACGACACGTGCGTCTGCGGAGCGCACAACTGCCCGTTCTGGATCTACCGCGTGCGCGGAACCGAGGACCAGCGGCTTGCGACGTCGTGGGCCTACGACGTAAGGGTCGTCCCGGCCGACGGCGGTGTGCCCGACGTCGTCGGAACCTCTCACGATAGCGCAGCCGTATCGGACGTCGTTCGGTTCGCCTACCGCAACGGCACGTACGTGGAGGCCGAGTCGTGGAAGTTGCGAGGCGACGACCGCAAGCCGATCAGCGTTCCGGTGCGCTTCGCGCCGGGGACATCGAGCGCGCGATTGCACGGCACGATCGGTCTCGGCTGGACCGACGACTACACCGTCGTCGCCGCCAAAGGGCAAACTTTGGAAGTCTCCGCGGTTGCGGGCAAACGGCCAACGCTTATCCGGCTGATGGGTAACGACGTCAATCAAACGCTGACGCCGGGACGTTCCTTCATCCTGCCGGCAGCTGGCACGTACACGATCGACGTCGATCTCGGCTACACGGACGACGATCGCGACGCAGCCTACGCGTTTACCCTTTCGATCCGCTAACCCCGCGGGACGCTAACGCAATGGCGCGCGCGAGCCCCGCTCGCTCGCTACCGAGCTTCACCTTTGGCGCCAGTGCACGAATCTGCCGCCGCAGCAGCCGCGCAAAACGCGGATCGTTCACGAAACGGTCAATGAGCGCCGCGAGCGCCGCACTCGATCCGACCGCATAATAGCCGGCATACCCGGGTCCGAACACACCGGCGTTTCCGTCGATGCGCGAAGCGAGCACCGGAACGCCGTTGGCGATCGCCTCGCTTGCGACGTTGGCGCCACCCTCCGAGCGCGACGAAAGCACGAGCGCGTCGCAACCCGCGAGCAGACGCAGCGCGCGCGATCGTGAAACTTCACCGAGGTAACGATAGCGCGGATCGCGCGCCTCTACCGCTTTGACGCGCGCCGCGTAGTGGGAATCGAGCGTGCCGCCGGCCTGCCGCACTTCGACGTCGACACCTTCGAGATAGCGTAATGCATAAGCGGCCCGCAGCGGATCCTTCTCGCGACGCAAATGACCGAGCACGCAGAGGCGCGCCGGTCGCCCTTTTACGCTTCTTCGTCTGACGCTCGCGCGCTGCGCCGACTGTACCACCGCGATCGCGCGTTTTCGCAGCCGTTTGGGAAGCCGCTCGATGGCCAGCGGCTGCAGCGTGACGATGGCGTTGGCAGCCTCGAGTGCGCGCATCGCCCGCCGGCCGTGCGGAAGCTTCCCGTATACGTCGGTCCCGGTCAGTACGACGACGATTGGGCGATCCGGGAAGCGCTTGCGAAAGGCAGCAACGAACGGCGCGCTCTTATCCGCGTGCAAAGCAACCAGGATGCCGGCATCGGGGACCGCTTGCGATGACGCCGCAATGCGCGTCTTGTATCCCAACGAACGCAATATGCGGGAATACCGCTGCGCGGTGACGGAATTGCCGGACCGAGAACTGGGACTTGTGGGAGATGCGATGACGACCGACGTAACGGTCCCGCCCGCGGAAGCGCTGCTCGACGCGCGCGCGCGAACGCTCGCGCTCGTCGACGACTTGCGCGACGATCTCCTGCTCGTGCCGATGCTCGATACCATCAACCCCATTTTGTGGGAAATCGGGCACGTCGCCTCTTTTACCGAGTTCTGGACGCTGCGCCACTTGCACGGTCGCGATCCCATGATCGCCGGTGCCGACAAACTCTACGATTCGGCGAAGGTCGCGCACGACGCACGCTGGTCGCTGCCGTTACCGTCGCGCGCTCGAACGATGGACTTCATGGCGCGCCAACTCGACGACACGCTCAATCATCCGTGCGACGACGCGCGGGCCGGATACTTCAACACGTTATCTTTATTGCACGAAGACATGCACGACGAGGCGCTCATCTACACGCGTCACATCCTTTCGTACCCGCAACCGCAGTTCGGCTTCGCGCCGCTTCCTCACAGCGCCGAACGGATCGAAGGCGACGCGCACGTGCCCGCCGGCAACTACACGATCGGCGCGCGACCGGGTGACGGTTTCATCTTCGATAACGAGAAGTGGGCGCACGAAGTTTACGTCGACTCCTTTTCTATCGCAAAGCGCACCGTAACCAACGCCGAGTTCGCCGCCTTCGTCGAAGCCGGAGGATACGCGCGCGACGACCTGTGGAGCCACGAAGGTTTAGCGTGGCGCAACCAAGCGCGGGCGCAACATCCGGCGTACTGGCGCGAAAACGGCGGCCTGTGGGAACGCCGGCAGTTCGATCGCTACGTTGCGCTGCGCGAGCGCGAACCGGTCGTCAACGTCAACGCGTTCGAGGCGGAGGCGTATTGCAAATGGGCCGGTCGCCGCTTGCCAACCGAAGCGGAGTGGGAAGCGGCGGCATCGGGGCCCGCGCACCTTCGCTTTCCGTGGGGTGACACGTCATGGACGCCGGAGCGCGCCAACCTCGACGCGCACTACGGCGGCGTCTGTGAGGTCGACGCCTTCGCGAGTTCGGCCGGCCCGTTCGGCTGCGTTCAAATGATAGGCAACGTCTGGGAATGGACCGCGACTACGTTTCTCCCCTACCCAGGCTTCTCGCCGGATTCTTATAAGGAATATTCAGAGCCCTGGTTTGCCACGCACCGGTCGCTGCGGGGTGGCGCGTGGTCGACGCGGGCTCGCATGGTGTCCAACCGCTGGCGCAACTTTTATCGCCCGCAACGCGTCGACATTATCACGGGTTTTCGCACCTGCGCTCGCTAGCCTAACGAAGGAGGTACCGGTGTCCGTTCGAGAGATCGAAGGCAAACGCACGACCGACTCGGGCTTGCTCTACGGAACTTTGGCGTTCCTGGCTATGGCCGTCATCGGCCTCTTCATCGTCAAGTGGTTTCCGTATTGGAATAAGGCGCACGTAGCGGCCGCAACGCACGCCATCGGGTCGTCGATCGTCAGCGGCAAGAGTATCGCGCCTCCCGCCGCCGGGCTCGCCGCGGCGTGGCAGTACACCGTCGCCTACTTCAACTCCGTATGGATGGCCGTCGTCCTCGCACTACTGCTCGGAAGCAGCGTTCAAATCTTCGTTCCGCGCCGCTGGCTGCTGCGCATGCTGGGTGCGCGAAACGCGAAGTCCGCCGCGATCGCCGGAGCGCTCTCGCTCGGCGGGATGATGTGAACCTGCTGCACCGGGCCGGTGGTCATCGGCCTTCGCAAACAGCATGCCGCCGTCGGCAGCGGGCTTGCCTTCTTCCTCGGCAATCCGGTTCTCAATCCGGCCACGCTCGTCTTCATGGGCTTCATCCTGGGCTGGCAGTTCAGCGCGATTCGCCTGGTCGTGGGCCTGCTGCTCATCGCGATCGTGGTTGCTATCGCCAACCGAATGACGACCGACGAAGCGTCCGGCGAAGCGCCGGCACCCGAACTCGCTGCGATCGAGCGCCCCGACCGATCGTTTGGAACGCTGGCTATCGCCTGGCTCAAGGAACTCTGGAACGAGATCGTCGCCATCATACCGGGCTACGTGCTGATCGTCTTCATTCTTGGTGGATTGCGCGCGTGGTTCTTTCCGCCGGATTTTACCATTCACGCCTCGGGCGTCGCCGGAATGACGCTCGTATCGCTGGTCGGAACGTTGTTCGTGATTCCGACGGCGGGCGAGGTGCCGATCGTGCAAACGCTGCTCGCACACGGAATGAGCATCGGCGCCGCCGTGGCGCTCATCATCACGCTTCCCGCGATCAGCTTGCCGTCGCTCTTCATCGTCCGCAAGGCGTTTCCGGCCAATGTGCTGGCGATGACGTTCGGCGTGATCTTCGCCGGCGGGTTGATCGCCGGAACCATCGCCCAGCTCGTCGACCGCTAAGGCGTCTTAGTTCGTGACGAAAGCAGACATCACGAGGCTAACGCACCTCAGCGACTGCGCGGGTTGAGCGTCGAAAGTAGACGCTAGCGTCCTCGCGCAGGTCCTGCGCGGGCTGCCTCCGATCTCGGATCCCAACGTCATCGTCGGAAACGCGAGCGCCGACGATGCTGCGGTGTATCGCTTGGACGACCAGCGCGCTCTCGTCGTCACGGTGGATTTCTTCACGCCGATCGTTGACGACCCGTATGATTACGGCCGCATCGCCGCGGCGAACTCGCTGTCCGACGTCTACGCGATGGGAGCGCGGCCGCTATGCGCGCTCGCGATTGCGGCATTTCCGGAAGACCTCGATCCCAGCGTCATCGCAGCGATTTTACGCGGCGGTATCGACGTCGCCGCATCGGCCGGAATCGCGATCGTCGGCGGTCACACGATCAAAGACGCCGAACCGAAGTACGGACTCTCCGTCACGGGCATCGTTCATCCCGATCGGGTTTTGCGTAACGATACCGGACGTGCCGGCAACGCGCTGATTCTTACCAAACCGCTGGGTACCGGCATCGTTACGACCGCGCGCCGCAGCGACGTCGTCGACGACACCGCGCTTGCTCCGGCGGTCGAGTCAATGGTGACGCTCAATCGCGCGGCGAGCGAAATCGCGCTGCCGTTCGAGATTACGGCGATGACCGACGTCACGGGCTTTGGGCTGATCGGACATCTGCGCGAAATGCTCGGCGGCCGGCTGGGCGCGCGGATCGACGGCGCGTCGGTTCCGCTGCTGCCGCACGCCCTGAGTTTGGCCGCGCGCGACGTCATGCCGGGCGGCACGCGCAAAAACTTCGCCGCAGCGCTAGAAAACGGCGCTCGTTTCGGCGCCCGGCTGCCCGCCGGACTCGCGACCGTTCTGTGCGACGCGCAGACGTCGGGCGGTCTGCTGATCGCCGTCGACGGCTCGCAGGCTCAAGCATTGCTCGATGCTTTGCGCGCAGGCGGAGTGCGGGACGCGTCCATCATCGGCAGCCTTACCGATTCCGGGTCGATCGACGTTACATGGGCCGCTTGATCGACGACTCGAACATTCGCGCGAGGGTCGGTAAGCCCTCACAATACGTCGGGTGGATGTGCACCGAATCGTCGAGCGTCTTCCACGTCGAGCCGGCTTGCATGTGCGCGATAAAGACGTGCACGATCTCCGAGGCTTCATAGCCGACGAGGCTCGCGCCGACGATCTTATCGGTCGCTTCGTCGACGACCATCCGATAAAATCCGCGCTCTTCACCCCATTCGATAGCGCGTGCGACGTCGCTCAGCGGTATCTCCTCCCGCCGGGCACGGATGCCTTTCTTGATCGCTTGATCGTAGGTGAGGCCGGCGCGACCAACTTGCGGCTCGGTGAAGACCGCGTATCCCAGAACGCGGTCGCTGCGCGTGCGTTTTCCGCCGGCAATGATATCGACCATCCGGCGATAGTCTTCCCACGACACGTGGGTAAATGCCGGCTGGCCGCTGACGTCGCCGATGGCGTACACGCCCTTGCAAGACGTATGGAACTGCTCGTCTATATTGACGTATCCGCGGGAATCTAACGCGATGCCCCCTCGCTGGCAGTCGAGCGCGGCGGTGTTCGGCGTTCGACCGGTCGCGACGAGAAACCGATCGCCCTCGAAGCGCTTACCGCCGGCGAGCTCGACCGTAAAGACGCCGTCCTTGAACGTCACGCTCGACACCGCAGCGTTGAGCTGCAGATCGATACCGTCAGCGTGTAGCGACTCTTCCAAGCACGCACTGACGTCGCTTTCTTCATTGTTGAGCACGCGATCGCCGTTGTGAAGAATCGTGACCTTGCTGCCTACGCGCGCCATGCCTTGCCCGAGCTCCAGACCGATGTATCCGCCGCCGAGCACGAGAAAACGCTTTGGAAGCTCCGTCTGGCCAAAGAAGCTCACGTTGGTCAGATATGGGGTATCCGCGAGGCCCGTGACGTTAGGGATGGCAGCTGAAGTTCCGGTGTTGATCACGATCAGCGGCGCGGTCACTTCGACGTCGCCGCCCTTGACCGTGCGTTGCGCGGTGAAGGCTGCCTCGGCGTGCACGATTTCCACGCCGGCATCGGACAGTTTCTTTTTGATCTCGTCACGGAAGGACTGCCGGATATCGCGCAAGCGGTTCATGACGAACGGAAAGTCGACGCTGACGGTCGCGTGTACGCCGAGATTCTTTGCGCGGCGCGCTCGCCCGGCATTGTGTGCCGCGGCCAGAAACGATTTAGACGGCGTGCATCCGTAGTTGATGCAGCTCCCGCCCAGTTCGTCGCGCTCGAAAAGCAGCACGTGCCGGCCGCCCTTGGCGAGCTCGACCGCAAGCGGAACTCCGCCTTGCCCGCTGCCGATAACGATCGCATCCGCTTTTTTCATACAAGAATAATACCTCAACCCACGCTTGCTTGGCCTCCCGGAGCCGAATCGTCGAAGGCGCCGCGCCCCCTGCTTAGGAAGACTTCATACGATGCACTCGCCCCCGGGGCCGGACGAGACGCCGCTTGAGCGGCGTTATCTCACGTTTTTCGCCGAAGTGGGCTCGATCTTCGGCGAGGCGCTGCCGTACGACGCGACCTTGCAGCGCATTTGCGAAGCGGCCGCCCAGACCGTTGCCGATACCGCGACGATGTATCTTTTCGACGACAACGACGAGCTGCAGGTGGTTGCGGCGGCACACGTCCTTCCCGAGCGCTCGGAGCGTTTGCGCCACCGTACCGTCGCCCTCATGAACGATCCGCAGGGGCCTCGTACGTGGTTTGAGGCCGCCGTGCGCCGCGCCAAAAGCCTGCTGATACCACACATCGACGCGGATACCGTGAAATCCGCGGGCGGCGGCGCGCAGTACGTTCAGTTCATCCTCGACACCGGCGTTCGGTCGTTCATCATCGTCCCGCTCACCGCGCAAGACGAAGTGCTCGGTGCCATCGCGTTGGTGTACACCGACTACAGCAACCTGCACTACAACTCCGACGCACTCGATCTGGCCGAAGATCTTGGACGGCGCTGCGGCGCCGCCATCGCGACGGCAAAGGTGCACGAGACCGCGATGAACGTCTCGACGCGATTTCAACTGGCGGCCCTTCCGAAATCCGTGCCGCAAGTGCCGGGTTTCGAGTTCGATTCGTTGTACGAACCGGCTTCGCATGAGATGCTGGTCGGAGGCGACTGGTTCGATGCGTTCGAGCTTCCCAACGATCGCTTGGGCATTTCGATCGGCGACATCTCGGGTCACGGCGTCAATGCGGCGGCCTTTACGGGAAGCCTGCGCGATGCGCTTCGGATCGCGATGCTCATGGAACACGATCTGCTCAAGGTGCTCGACGCCGCCGACGTGCTCATCACGCAAGAAACCGAGAAGGGCATCTTTGCAACCGCCCTCATCGCGGTCGTCGACAAGCGCCGGCGCACGTTGAGCTGCGTAGCGGCGGGTCATCCCGGACCGCTGTGCTGGAACCAACGGGAGCAAGTTGTGACGGATCCGTTTATCGAGCGTGGATTGCCGTTAGGTTACCGCGACCTGTGCGCGTCGCAGCAATCGGTTCAAACGATCGGCTTAGAGCCAGGGACGTTCGCGGTATTCTTCACCGACGGCCTAGTGGAAGCCGAACACGACTATCTGCGCGGACAAGAGCAACTCGTCGAAGCGATTGGTTGCCGTTCGGTTCGCGAGGCCGCGCATCCAGCGCGCGAGATTCGCGCCCTTCTTACGCCCGGTCCCCATCCCGACGATCTCGCTCTCCTGACGCTGCGCTCCACCTAACCTCGACTTTACGGCCGAATCCACGATCGTTCCCGAGTTTACCGAGCTCAAGCAAAATCAACGTCAGTCTCTCGAAGTGGCGAAATCGGGATGGTGGACTGAAAGTTAGTTGGCGAGGAACGTAATCTTAAAGTTCCTCGGATTCCAGACCGCGACGAAACTGCTCACGTCGCAGTGGTCGTCGCTTTGGAACGCATACGCAAGACCCTGAAGCGAATTTGCGTGCATGTAGCTCGAGAATAGGTTGGTCGTCGGATCCTTGTACCAGTTCTTCATGTTCTTGCACCACGCGCCGTCCGGATTGGTCGTGAACGTCGTATCCGTGAGCATCACGGATCGGTTGAAAGCGGCAATGAGCGTGCCGAAGATCTGCAGGGCATAGTTCTGCTGTAGACTACCGTCGGTGCCGCATCCCTTGACGCAGAACTTGAAGTTGTTTTCGAAGACGTCGACCGTTACCGGCTTTTTCCAGGCCATCGGGACGAGACCGAGGGTATTTTTCTCGGGTGTGAAGATGAACTGCCCGTTGACGACCTTACCGGTCCACGCGACCTTCTTCTGCGAGTTCGGCGGGGGGTCGGCGATAAACGTCAGGGTCGCAGTTTGGTACTTGTCCCAGACGGCGTTTACGTACTTGTCGTAGTAATTTGCCGCGAAAATCGGCTTCGGAATGTTCTTTGAAGTGTAGGCGGCAATTCCGGTTCCCGGCGCAAGTACGCGGTTCGTACCGGGCAGGACCAGATTTTTATATGCGTCGTTCGCCTGAATTTGCTTCACGAACTGCGCGGCACCGCCGGGTTTCCAGCCCCGCTTGTAGCTCGCGGCGGTCTTGGTCCCCGGAATCACGCCGCTGACGGCAAAATCCATGGGAAGATTTGCGCTCTGCAAGGTCGAGACGTTAAGGTTGAACCGTCCGCTCGTTGCTCCCGTTTCGGGAACGTAAGTGAGCTCGTAGAAATCCCATTTGGTTCCGTAGTTTGCGTCCTTCGGAACGGCAGGATTCGGCGGAATGATCCGTTTGTCGGCGCCAACGGTCAAGAGCAGCGGTTTCGCAAACGAAACGTACAGGCGTCCGCCGTTGAGTTCCGGGATGACGAACGACGCGGCAGAGCCGGCGTTCAAACACATGGCGCTCGACGGCTTGCTCGACTGGACGCTCTTTTTTAGCGCGCCTTTCGCATCGGCCAGATACAGCGGCGTTCCGTTTACCGGGTCCAAGCCATAATAGCAAAACCAGATTTTTGTCAGCGGCGTGCTGTTCTGGTCGACGAACGTCAGCGTAGTCGACGACCCTGCCGCGCGCTCTCGCAACGTCGGGCTAAATCCGGCTGGCGAACCGGGAAGCACGTGATTTCCCCCGCCACAGGCAGCCAGGGCCGCGATTAGGGAAGCGACGATAATACGGCGATCAAAAAGCATCCGTTGACTCCTCTTTACGACTTGGGACAGGGCAGCGGTGTCGGCACCGCCTTGGGGATGGCCCCGGCGAACGGCGGTATCTGCTGAATCGTGACTTTGAGCACCTGCGACGGTTGTGACGTGAAGGTCGGGCCGTAACCGCCGGGCTCGTCGTATGCCAGCGCGTACGACAAATGCTCGATCATAGAGGCGTGCACGAGCTGGGAATACTTGCTGTCCTCTTTCTCTTGGTAGAAGAGCTTGAACGGCGGACGTTTACCGGCCGGAAAATCCGTTTGCCACGTCCCGATGGGATGTACCGCGTCGGAGAGGATCGTGCCGCGGTTGAAATCGATGACCATCGCTTTCCAGAGATAGAACTCTGTTTGATCCTTGAAGATCGTGCCCGGGCCGCCGTAGGGCATCGCGAATATCGCGCTCTGGCAAATGCCGCTATCGACGACGCCGGTGCCTTTGAGCGTATTCCAGATGGGCATGGAGTACGTCGGATTCTTGAGCGGTTTTTTGCAGGCTGCGGGGCCCGCGACCGTATAGAACAGTACATTTGCCGTGCCGTCCGAACTCGCGCAGAATGTTTTGGTCGGTACGTCGATGAGGTGTGCCGTGGTATACGGCCGCGGCTTGGCCTTGTACTGCGCCAGGACGTAACCGACGTAACCCGACGGGCCGGCGGTGCCGGTGTATTTGGCGGCGTACATGTAGTCTTGCGGGAATCCCCACACGCCGCCGTTCTGGGTGGCAAGAATGCCGCCAAGCACTTTATGTTTGTTGACGACGGCCGGAAACGCCAGTCTGCTCCAGTAGGGTTTGGCGGCGAGTACGCCGTCGAGCAGCGCTTTGTATTGCGCGCCGGACGCGAAGCCGATGTTCGCCGTCCCTTGCTGCAGCTGCAAGGGCAGTCCGACTTTGTTGACTTGCGTTACGTCCGTAATGCCGTGTGGAAGCGTGTATTCGATGTAATCGTAGGGCAGCGCGACGAAGAACGACGAGTTCCAATCCGTTACCGGTCCCGCGTACGAGCCCGTGCCCGTACCTTTAAACGGCAACGGGTTGGGGATGCCGCCGCCGGGAGCCGGCGTGGCGTACACGAGGTATAAGTTACCGCTCGTATTGGCCGTCGTCGGCGGCGGAAGCGCGAACGTCAAGCCCTTTCCCGCTCCAATGCTGCCGGGAAAGCACACGAGGGGAATGGCGGGCGCGCTCACGCCGTTTTGGAAGGTCGCGAGCGTGCCTGCTTTCGTCAGGTATTGATGGCCGCCGGCTCCATTATCGAATCCCGTGACGAGATATAGATAGAGTTGCGCGCCCAAACTCGCGTTGCGATCGAAAAACTGAACGTTCTGCGGCGCGCTGTTTTTGTTGCCTTTGCCTGCCGCGAAGCCTTTGCAGTAGGCCGGCACCGCCGCTTGCGATCGGGCTACTTTCCAAGCGTTAGCGGGCGGCGGTAAAACCGAGCCGCCGTGGTTCACGCAGGCGCAGAACACCGTGGCTACGGCAATACAAGCAGACCAAAGCTTCAAAACCGCTCGCACGCTTGGCTCCTCTTCAACACAGACGAAAGCACTCACCCGCCAAGTTGCATGCTTCGGAGGCCGGGTACTAAAACCCGTTCATCGACGTCGCGAACGGCGGCCGCGCGAAGGAACCGCCGCACGCGTCGACGTTGAGATGTTTCGCGGTGCCGGCCAACACGAAGTCGACCTTGAGCTTATCGATGCACGGCGTTTCGAACCCGTGTGACGCTCCCTTCACCAGGGCGCGCCGGCCGTTGGGAAGATATTGCAGCTCCACCTTGCCGTATCGTTGCGGGCTGGTTGGATCGTCGGTGCCCGAGACCATTAGCACCGACACGTCGCTGCGAACCGGCTGATTGAAATCGGCCGAGACCGGCTCGACGTTCCAAATCTTACACGCGCGCTGCTGCGCGCGCACGCGCGCATCCCCTTCGAACGAACCGGCGCTGGTGCGCGCGATCTCGTCGTCGGTGATGAACGGGATATCCTCGGCGCAGGTCACGGAGAGATTGAGGCCCGTACCCAAGATCGACGCCAGGCCTTGCGTGGTTTGGTCGATCATACGGCCCAACGGAACGTAGTCGCCGCGATACGCGCGTTCGACGATATACGGAACGTACGCGGCCGGCCCGGCGGTATAGAGCGTCTGGCGCAGCCGATCGGCAAAGACTTCCTTTGAAAGCGCAACCTTTTGCGACCGTTTCGTGACCGGGTTTTGAATCGTGATCTCGAGGGGGCCGTCGTCGAAACGCCGTGCGAGCGCCGCAAAATGTGCTGCGAAGGCCGGAAAGTTTCGGTTGCACTTCAGGTCGCTTTTGCACGACTCCGCCAATGAGTTCATCGCGAGCTGCGCGCCGTAGGCGTCTTCCAGCGGAATAATCAAGATGTGCGGCGGGGCGACGCCGTCGAGGATCGCGCTTTCCACGTAGCCTCGATGACGGCGGATATACACCAAGTAGAAATACGTACCGTACGAGTTCCCGTCGAGCACGAGCTTCGGGTAGCCCATGGCCGCGCGGAAATCGTCGAGATCGTCGGCGGCCACGTTCGTGGTGTAGAGGCTGAGGTCGGCGTTGCGCGCTAAACGGGCACGACACGCAGTCAACAGCGAATCGGGCCAGGTCTGCCGGAAATACAAATCCGGATGCGCGCGCGGCGCGAGATCGCACTGCTGGTAATGCGGTCCGCTCGTGCCGCGATTATCGAGAAACGCGATGTCGTAACGGTCGCGCAGGCGGTCGATTTCCTTGAGGAACTGACCGTCGGCGATGAACGAGGCGAACTGCGTCGAGCCTGCACCCGGACCGCCCGGGTTCCACACTAATGCGCGACCGTTGGGATGACGCGCGTTGAGAATCACCACCGGCAGCGCGATCGTTCGACCCGACCGTGCGGCGCGGTCTTCGTAGACCACGAACGTGCCGCAGCGCGAGGGCACCTTCGTTTTTCCGATCGTGCACGGGGCAAGATGCAGTCCCACAGCGCCCTGCGGCAACGGTGAAGCCGCCGCGCCGACGAGAAAGGAAGCTGCCAGAATCGCTAGGCTTGACGCTCTCATGGCGGGATTGTATCACTGAAACCTTCGCTGAGCGCGCGCGGTCGTGAGACGCATGGATCACCCGATTAGGCTCACGCCCGCGGCAGGGCGCGTCGTCGTGCGGCACGGCGACCAGACGATCGCCGATTCGCGTAATGCGATCGCAATGCGCGAGATGGACTATCCGATCGTTCAATACGTTCCACGCGGTGACGTCGACATGTCGCAGCTGGAGCGTACTACCCACTCGACGTATTGACCCTATAAGGGCGAAGCCTCGTATTACAGCATTCGAGGCGGCGGCAAACGCTCCGAGAACGCCGTTTGGTCGTACGAGAACCCCTACTCGGCGGTCGCCGAGATCAAAGATTACCTGGCTTTCTATCCCGACCGCGTCGACGCAATCGACGTTACTTAAGAACCGTATACGAGCCGCTGCGGCGCGGATCGGCAACGATTCTATAACCGGGCGCGAGCTTGAGCCTCCACCCCGTACCGCCGATGACGCGACCGCCGGGCAGGTTCGGCACGGCAACCCGCACCGTTTTGAAGTCGGTCGTGACGAGGGCGTTGCCGCCGGTGACGTCGAGCGAGCCCCACGGCGCCGCCACGCTCACCGTGTGATAAACGGTGCCGAAGCGATCGAGCGTTTCGATATCGCGCGGGTCAAAACGAATGTGGAACTTCACGAGCGGCAGCGACAGCGTCGCACCTTCCACGAGCTCGCGCGTGTAGGTTTTGTCGAGCGCGGCCTTGCGCGCGGCGCGCGCCGCTTCTTGCGCCTCGATCGCCTTTCCGCCGTAGCGCGCGAGCGCCGCTTGCGCTTGTACGGCGCTCAGCGTCTCGACGTCCAGTCCGTAGTCGCGCATCGTTAGAAGGGCGACGTCGCTTGCGGGCGTGATGCCCCGCCGCCAATCCGATCGCGCGGCGTCGAGCAGTTCGGTATATGCGGGCCCCGTTGCGTACGCAAACGCGCGCGCATAACTCGGCTGTTTTTCGACAAAGGTCATGTCGTAGAGCGCGTACCGGATGCGGCGATTGGGCGGGAGGCCGGCATCTATGCCCGTGCCTTCGGCTAAGCCTTCGAGCACGTCGAGCTGCCGCTCGCGCGATCCCGTGGTGGCCGAAAGCATGTGACGATACAGGCGCATCGTTAGTGCATCGCGCAGAGCCTGCGTCCGAGCTTCTCCACTGCTCTGCAACGCGGCGCGCAGCGCGTGCAGCTCGCCGCGCAGCCAGATTCGTCCGGGCTTCGTGTCGAGGAACTCGTCGCCGGAAATGCTGCCGGTATCGGCGTTACCGTTAAAACCGAGCTTGGGCTGCACGATATGAAACGACTCGTGCATCAAGGTCACGGCCTGCGTGTCGGCGTCGCCGAACATCGGCCATTGAATCTGTGCCCAATGCCTGCCGGCATAGGTAAACGGCGCGTTGGCGACTTGCGTCCCGGCCGGTAACGTGAGGCCAAAGAGCTTGCCGTCGCGCGTCGCTCCAGCGACGTCGCGGTTTGCGACGGCTTGCAGCGTGTTGGGATCCGCAAGCATGATCGGCACACAGAGCGACACGCCCCACAGGCGTCCGTTATCCGCGGCGCACAGCGCGTTTGCCCGCAGGAGCACGGCCATGGCTGCGGCGGCCGGAATCACGGCACGATCCTCACGATCCGGACGTTCTTGTCGCCGGCGACGTAGACATTCCCGCCCCGCGACGGATCGTCCGCGGGAGACGCCCGCGCTTCGGCGTACGTAGTTCCCACTATGATCGATTGCCGTTGTCCTCACGCGCCGTACTCGCACCGCGTTTATCGCGAGGCCAAACATTCGCTCGAGCGGCGAGCGTTTCTCGCCGCATTGGCCGCGACCGGCGCAGCACTGATGGTACCGTGGAAAGCGTCGGCGGCGTCGAACGTCGTCGTTCTCAAGGCGGCTCGCTTGTTTACGGGCACGACGCTCCAAACGCCGGGCGTGCTCGTGATCAAAGGCGATCGCATCGCGTCGATGAGCGAAGGCGACGCCGGCAGCGGCGCGACGACGATCGAGTTGGGCGACGCGACGATTATGCCCGGACTTATCGACTGTCATACGCACGTGTCGCCGTTCATCATGCCGTCGTATTACATGACGTTGATGTTTCCGAAGTACCGGACTGCCGACAACGTTCCCGAAGCGACGATCTACGCCGTACGCAACGCGCAGGCGATGCTTCGCAACGGATTCACGACGATCCGTGACGTCGGCGGCGGTGCCGGCATCGACTTGGCCGTGCGCGACACGATCGCCAACGGCGCGATCGTGGGTCCGCGCGTCTTAGCCGCCGCGCAGGCTCTTTCGATTACCGGCGGCCACGGCGATTCCAACGACGTGCCGGGCTGGGTGGAAGAGGATCCCAGCGTGAAAGGCGGCGCGATCGCATACGGCCCATACGCGTTCCGTGAAAAAGTCCGGGAGAACGTCAAGCTGCACGCCGATCTCATCAAGATTCTTTCGACCGGCGGCGTGCTGTCGTACGGCGACACATGGGACATTCCGCAGTTCAATCTCGACGAAGTCCAAGCCGTCGTTGAAGAGGCGACGAAGTTCGGGCGCAAAGTTGCCGCTCACGCGCACGGCGATCCCGGCATCGCGATCGCGGTCGAAGGCGGCGTGCATTCGATCGAACACGGAACCGGGGTCAGCGAAAAAACGCTCGTGAAGATGCAGCAGCGCGGCACGCATTTGGTACCGACGATTTGGGCGCTGGATTCGATTCTGCAGCCGGGCAATCCGAATCACATTCCGCCGTCGTCGGTGCAAAAGGCCGAGTACGCCGCAACGTTGCGTAACGAGGGTATGCACCGCGCGATTGCATCGACCGTAACGATTGCCTACGGCACCGATGCCGGCGTGTTCCCGCATCACGAGAACAACAAGGACTTTGCGTTGATGGCCGGCCTTGGAATGCGTCCGATCGACGTCTTGCGTTCCGCGACGGCAAACGCAGCCGAGTTGCTCGGCACGGCGGACCGCGGCGTTTTGGCGCCCGGCAAGTTTGCCGACGTGGTGGCTTTCAAGGGCGATCCGACGCGGCAGATGTCGGCGATGGAGAGCGCTCCGGCGCTCGTGATGGTCGGCGGACGAAAAGTCGCCGCAAGCGCAATGGTATAAAACCTATGGCCGAGCGGTTCTCCGTCGCCTCGAGCGCTGCTCTGGCGTTGCTCGTGGCCTGCAGCGGTCCCGTTTCGCCGACCGTGCCCGCGCGAGCATTCGCGGCGCAAGCGCGGCCCGATCTTGCGTACGTGCTCGAAAGGTGCTTTCGCCGCTCAACCACCTGCCCGAAAGCCGGCGGCTTCGTTCAGATTCTCGGCGGCGCGACCATCACGAACGGGATCCAAAATCCGGTTTCGATTGCGGTGAACCCCGCGACCGCGGAACTGTACGTCGGAAACAATCTCACCAAAGCGTTCGGGTCGGTGACGATTTATGCACCCGGACGGGTACGGCCGCAAAGTACGATCCCGCATATTAAAGGCGATCCTCACGCCATTTCGATCTATCGCACCGGCGACGCCTACGTGGCAAGCCAGTACGTGTTCCAGTGCTGTCAGCTTCGCAGCCGCGTCGCGAGCTATGCGGCCGGATCGTCAAGGCCGGTGCGCGAGCTGCGGGACCTCGGAGCCTTGGCAGGCGCACCAGCCTACGACGCGTCCGGACGGTTATACGTGCAGAACTTCGCCGTCTTTCCAGGGTGGATAGCCGTTTACGCGCCCGGAGAAAGCACGCCGTCACGACTGGTGCGCGACGGCATCGGATTTCCCGAAGGACTTGCCGTCATGCCCGACGGCACGCTGTTCGTCTTGAATCGGAAGTTCGACCATACCTCCGACGTCCTCACGTACGCGCCGGGAGGCGGCAAGGTCACTCGCAGGATCGCTACGGGATTCGATCGGCCGCTAGCCATCGCGCTCGATGCCGCCGGCAATCTCTACGTTGCCAACTTCGGCCGGCGAAAGCATTCCGGCAACGTTTGCGTCTATCTCGCGGGAACGTCGTCGGTCGCACGCGTCATCCGCACCGGCGTCGATCGTCCGGTCGATCTCGCGATCGATCGCTCCGGGCACCTGCTGGTCCTCAACGCGCCGGCGCACGGCGTCAACACCGTTACCGTCTACGCGAACGGCGGCTCGTCACCGCTTCAAACGTTTGCGTTAGCGCAATCCGCAACAACGCTAGCGTTGTAAATCTCGCCGGTTGGCGGTCGCCAGAAAGGTTGCCTCGTCGGACTCGAGCAGCAGGCGTTGTGCGAGAAGCTTGTCGTAGGCCGGGACCCATCCCAAGACGCGCAGGCAGTACTCGTCATCGCCGGAACGGATGTTAAACGCTTCGTACGGCCGCAGCGTATAGCGTCGTCCGCTGCTCGCGACGACGGTCAAGTGCCGGTCGTGCTGCCAGCAATAGCGTTGCGCGTCGTCGAGCTTCGACAGAAAGAGTCGCTTCGCGCGCAACCAGGAAACCGGTGAAATCGTCCCTTCGTTGATCGGGAGCACGAGAAGGATCGCGAGAGCAACCGAAACCGCCAGCAGCGCTAAGGCGACCGTCACCTCATCCACCGGCAAAGCGTGGCGTAACGATCACTTCGCAAGCGCGCGGATCGAAGGTCTTCAACACCTTCCCCGGCATCGTGGAGACGTCAAAGGCGGTGAACCCGCGTTCCATCAACTCGCGAAAACGCGTCTCGACGTCTTTGATTTGATCGGTGTTTTGGGGATCAAAACTCAGTTGGGTATCGCCGCGCGCGTCGAGGATGCGCAGCACGTGCAGTTTGGGTGATTTTCCCATCGTGGCCTTCACAGTTACGAAGTTATTGCGCGATATACCCCTCGCCCGCAAGGGCTAACTAGCGAGGCCGAGCTTCGGCAAGCATCACGCCGATTGCTCGGCATGCGTTTGCGGCGACGCGTGTAACTCCACTCGCTTCAAGCTCATGCTGACGAAAAAATGGTGTTTTGTTGCGGCGCTCGCTGCGACGCTTTCAACGCTCGCCGCTTGCAGCGGCGGCGGAGATAGCGGCTTCCCTGTAACGCCGAGCGTACCGGGTTCGGTTGACGGCGGTCCGGATATGCCCGAAACCACGGAGTCGGCAGAGCCGGCGGAATCGGCGGAGCCGGCGCCCGGGGGCGGTTCGGTCGTTCCGCAACCGCTCGGCACACCGGTCGTCATCGCGTCGAGCAATCCAAGCCCACTGCCGAGCGCGAGCGCCACGGGAAATACGGTGTTCGTTCCTCATGCAAGCGGCAGACCGATTGCCCCCGCCGTCCCCACGGCGGCCGCCTTTACGTTACGCAGCACGACGTTCAAAGACGGCAAGTTCGTGCCGCTAACGATGGTGCGCAAAGGCAACGGTTGCGACGGCGGCAATATGTCGCCGGAACTTCACTGGACCGGCGCGCCGAAAAAAACGAAGAGCTTCGCCGTTCTCATGTTCGACGCGACCACCAAGCTCGGGCATTGGGGGATGTACGGCATTTCGAAAACTTCGACCAGCCTTCCACGAAATGCCGCGACGGCTTCGAGCAAATACGGCAAGCAGGTCTTCAGTTACGACGGTCCGTGCCCGCCCCGCGGAAAGACGCACCACTACGTCTTCACGCTCGATGCTCTGGATACGGCGTTGAGCTTGTCGCCTTCCGCTCGCGTCGAAGACCTCAACGTCGCAATCCGCGGGCACGTTCTGGGAACCGCTTCGATCGCCGGCCTCTACAAAAAGTAGGAACGTAGTGGGCGATTGCCTGCCGCCGTAGAAGAGGACCGGTCCATGATTGCCGCACGCGAAGCGCTCCGGCGCTTTTCGGATGAAATCGTCGGCCGCCGGCGCGAGATCGCCGAGATCGAGCGGCTGCTCGAGGACGCGCGGCTGGTCACCGTGGCTGGCCCGGGCGGCATCGGAAAAACGCGCATCGCGGCCGAGATCGCATCGAGGCGCCGCAATCGCCGCGCGGCGGCAACGTTTGTCGAACTGAGTTCGATCAACGACGA
Organism: Candidatus Baltobacteraceae bacterium; assembly: GCA_036488875.1. Lineage (NCBI taxonomy): Bacteria > Bacillati > Vulcanimicrobiota > Vulcanimicrobiia > Vulcanimicrobiales > Vulcanimicrobiaceae > Vulcanimicrobiaceae bacterium. The sequence continues at coordinate 174,838 of DASXGW010000012.1, forward strand.
GGCGCTCGTAGCCGACGCCGTCGCGTCGGCTGCCGGCCTGGAACTGCCCCCGCATCAGGAGCGCGCGCAGGCGCTGGCGACCGCGCTCGGGGATCGATCGGCACTGCTCGTTCTGGATAACTGCGAACAAATAAGCAAAGGGGTGGGCGCGCTCGTCGCGCACCTCGCCTCCGCGTGCCCGAACTTACACGTGCTCGCAACGTCGCGCGAGTCGCTTGGCATCGCCCACGAGTTCGTCTACCGCCTCGATGCGCTCGACGAATCCTCGGCCGTAGAGTTATTCGTCGCTCACGCGCGCCGCGCGAATCCACGCTTTGAGCCGAACGCGGCGACCGGACCCGCCGTCGCACGGATTTGCGCGCGGCTGGATCGCGTGGCGCTCGCAATCGAGTTGGCCGCGGCACGTACGCGCTCGATGACGCTCGAGCAGCTGCTCGAACATCTCGACGACCGCTTCAATCTGCTCTTGAGCGGAAGAAACGCCGACGTTCTGCGACATCAAACGATGCAGGCGTGTCTGGATTGGAGCTACGATCTGCTCGACGACCGCGAGCGAAAGGTCTTCAATCGCCTCGGCGTGCTTTGCGGTGATTTCACGCCCGAAGCCGCCGAAGCCATCGCGTCGGACCAGAACATCGGACCGCGTGACGTACTGCGCGAAATCGGGGCGCTCGTCGACAAATCGCTGCTCGTTCCCGGCGGCGATCGCACGCACTGCCGCATGCTCGAGACGATTCGCGAGTACGCGATCGTACGGCTCGACGAAAACGAAGGACAGGATTCGGCGCGGCGCGCGCACGCCCGGTACTTTGCCGGACGCAGCGCCGCGGCGGCGTCGAGCTTCGGGTTCGAACGCGAGGAAACGTGGCGCGAACGCTACGCCTTCGACCTCGAAAACTTTCGCGCGGCGCTCGACTGGACGACGCAAAACGATCTCGACGTGGCGACGCGCATCGTCGCGAACTTGGCGGAGTTTTGGGAAGTCAACACGCAAGTCAGCGAAGGTTTGCAGCGCTCGTCGACGGTCCTCGCGCACGTGGAAGCGCAACGCGGCAGCGTCGACGCCGGCGTTCTGCTGGCCGTCGCGCGTTGCGCCTTTTCGACCCGCGATTTTCGGCGCTGCCTAGAACTGGCCGAACGCGCCTTGACGCTCGCCGCAACACCGGCCGAAGTGGCTTCGGCCAATCATCTCGCCGGCGCGTCGCGCTGTCTGCTCGGAGTCGACGCGCAGCATAGCATCGCGCAGCTGCACCGCGCGAGCGACTTTTTCGAGACACAGGAAAACCCGTTCTACGCCACGCGAGCCAAACAGGATTACGCCTATGCGCTCGCCCAGCACGACCCTTCGGAAGGCCGCCGGTTACTGCTGGAAAGCATGAGCCGCGCCGGCGATTGGCCGCGCTTGGCCGGGCGCATCGAAATTCGCTTGGCCGAGCTGGAGTTCCGCACCGGCAACGTGCGCCTGGCCATCGAGCACGCGCGCAGCGTCGTTGACGGGCTGCGATCGAAGCACTCACCGCTGTCGCTCGGACACGCGCTCGTGAATCTCGGCTCGTATCTGAGCGTGGCCGGCGAATACGACGACGCGTTTACCGCCGCGTGCGAGGCGACGTCGATCGCCCGCGCGTGCGAGATTCCGCAGTGGGTCGCGATCGGCGTGCAAACCCTCGCACTCGTGCACGCCGCGCGAGGAAACCCCGCCACCGCATCGTTGCTGCTGGGCTACGTCGACGCTTTCTACGAGCGCTACGGCATGAAGCGCGAACCGACCGAAGGTGCGGTATACGATAAAATGCTGGAGCTTCTACCGCAGCGGCTCGACGCCGCCGCGATCGCGCACTACGTCCGCCTCGGCCGCTCGCAGTCTGAAAGCAAGGCCGTAGCCCTCGGCTGCTCGCGCGACTAGCCCGGCTCGATCCATTGGACGGACTGTGGACGGGGCCCGTGCGAAGATAGGTTCGTGCTAGCCGACTGGATCAGCATCGACATCCCGTGGTGGGCCATCGTCCTTGGCTTTTTCGGCCTGGTCTTTTGGCCTCTCACGATCGCCGCAGCGATTACCGGACTTGCCGCCTGGCGAATACCCGCACTCGCCGTGCGCATCGTCTTTGGCGTTGCGTTGGTACTGTGGCTCACTTCAGCCTTCGTCAATCTCATGTCCATCGGCAGCACCATCGTCGATAACATTCGAATCCACAATCGGCACTACACTCCCGGAGCGATCGGCGACACGACGCTGCTGGCCGATACCGCGATCGACGGGATCCTGTGTTCGCGTGCCGGCGTCGTGCACACCGATTTTCTGGGAAAGCTCGACCAGTGTACGCTCGCGCGGCCGCAACTCGTTCGCGGCGTGCCCTGTACGGGGCTAGTGAACTTCACAAACGGCGTGCAGTGCGTGCTGTCGTCGGATTTTCCGCGCTTCGGCTACGTGTGGCGCGCGGCGACACAGGTGCGCGACTCCGGCGACGGCACCATCTGGTTTCAGATCGGTGCAAACGCGCCGTCGATGACCGTGCTCGGTTCGCCTCTGCTGCCGGATTCGGAAGTCACGTATCAAGAAGGCAAGCTTCTCTCGATTACCTTCGTCGACCATCCGTTGCACTACGGCAGTTGCACCTTCGATCAAATTATCGGCGACGACGGGCGGTTGGAAGCGCAATGCGACGGTAACCAGCGGGCAACGCTCCCTGCGACGGCGCTGCGCGCGCGACAGGACGGCCCGTAACTGATTGGGCGACAGGCACTAGCGCCGTAAAACAATAAGAGGCGGGCATGAGTGACGACGCAAAACGGGCCGCCGGCTACGCTGCGGTCGACCGTTATGTGACCGATGGTGACTGCATCGGTCTGGGGACCGGAACGACCGCATATTGGGCCGTCGAGCGCGTCGGGCAACGCGTAGCGGCCGGCGAGCGCATCGCCGCGGTCGCGACGTCGAGTGAGACCGAGGCGTTGTGCCGTCAATGGAACGTTCCCGTGCTGACCTTGCTCGAACGCCCCATGACCGTCGCGATCGACGGCGCGGACGAAGTCGCCGCCGACTGGTCGCTCACCAAAGGCGGCGGCGGTGCGCTCTTCCGTGAAAAGGCGGTCGCGCTATCGGCAGAGCGGTTCGTCGTGATCGTCGACGAAGGAAAACTCGTCGCCAGGCTCGGCGCGTTTCCGCTGCCGGTGGAAATCGTGCCGTACGCGGCGCCCTACGTCCGCCGCGAAATTTTACGAAGGTTTGGGGACCTGACGATCGTGCGCCGCGGTAGCGAAGAAACGCCGTACGTCACCGATAACCACAACTGGATCTTCGATTGTCACTTCGGGCAGATCGACGATCCGCGCTCGCTCGACGAAACGCTGCGGTACATCCATGGCGTCGTCGCGACGGGAATCTTTTTTGGAATCGCTTCGGACGTGATCGTCGGCGCGGCTAACGGAACGTCTCGACGTATCGATCGACCTCGCTAGCGACCATCGTCAGCGGCATGCCGCCGTTGGTAACGATGCGGTCGTGAAACGCGCGTACGTCGAACGTGGCGCCCAGCGCCGAGCGCGCCCTTTCTCGCAGCTCCGCGAACGTCAGCGATCCGAGCTTGTAGGCAAGAGCCTGACCCGGAAGATCGGTCGCGTACCGCGGGAGCTCGCTTGCAATCTCGGTTTCCGACATGAGCGTATGCTCGCGTAAGAAATCGGCGGCCTTATCGTGACTCCAGCCCAAGGCGTTCATCCCGGTATCGACGACGAGCCGCGACGAGATGAAGATGTCGAGAGCGTGCCGCCCGTAGAGGTCGTAGGGATCTTCGTAGGCACCGAACTCTTTGCCGAGGTCGGCGGCGTACTCGGCGTAGCCCTCGTGATAGGCGGCGATATACGTCGAAATCGCGTGAAAGGCGCGGAAGCGCGGCAGCGCTTCGTTCTCTCGCGCAACGTTGATCTCGTAGTGATGGCCGGGGACGAGTTCGTGCAGCGCAAGTGACGCCAGACTGAGCAGCGATCGCTCCGGGAGCTTTGAGCCGTTGAAGAGATAGTAGCCGGCCTCGCCGGTTTTTGCGCCCGGATGGTAATAGCCGAACGTCATTCCCGCTTCCAGATCTTCGGGAAGACGCTTTGCGCCGAACGGCGCCTTCGGCCGGCGTGCAAAGAACGTGTCGAGCGCGTCATATCCGATTCGAGCGAAGTGCTCGAGTTTCTCGCCAATCTGGTCCGGCGACTGCGGAACGAACTGCGGATCGACGCGCAGCCGCGCGTGGAACTCGGCGGCGGTACCGGTGAAGCCGAGCCGCGCGCGAACCGCCGCCATAGCGTCCCCCAACTCCCCGACGACGCGCAAGCCGCGCTCGTGAATCTGCTCCGGCGTCAACTCGGTCGTCGTGTTGTCGCGCACGCAGTAGCGATAGTGCTCCGCGCCTCCCGGCATGGCCGACTGCCCCCAGCCTTCGGAAGCGGCGGCGGCGTAGGGCCCCTCGAGATACGCGACGAGCTCGGCAACCGCCGGCATGACGTGACTGCGCAGCGCGTCGTCCGTTCCGTCCGGTGCGCCGCCGCGGCCCGGAAGAAACGGGCTCTTCTCGATCGACATAGCGTCGCGGTGCGTGGCGATGATTGCTCCGAGCACGCGGCGCGGCAGCACGATACCGCGCCGTACTTGGCCCTCCAGTTTAGCCCTTGCCGCACGTGCGTACGTGCCGACGTCGCGCAATACGGAAAAGTAGCGTTCGCGCGCTTCATCGTCGTCGACCGCCAGGCCGCGAAAGATCATCTGAAAGGCCGATGGGAAGCAGCGGTAGGGCGTCACGGTGATGACGTGCCAGTAGTGTTGCGTTGCTTCGAGCCGGCGAGCGACGGCGTGCCGCAGCACCGCGAGCGAGAGGCGATCCTGATCGTCGAGCGACGTCGCGTCGATTTCATCGAGGCGGCCGAGCGCCGCGCGGCACCACGCGGCGGCTTCCTCGCTGAGCGTCTCGGTTTCCGGCGCGATGCCCGAGATCGGCAGACCCTGCCCGGCGCGATAGATCGCGGTGAACGCGGCTCCCCGCAGGGGTCCGTGCTCGTCGCGGTTGGTCGATTCGTAAGCGTCGATCGCCGCTTGTAATGCGTGCATGAGCAATGAGTTAGGCGGCGGCCGGGGAAGTTACCGCCGCATCAGCAAGATTCGTCTCGTCAACTACTCGTTGCCGATCCTCGCGATCGAGTTCGTGATCTTTCCCGTTCTCGCGATTCTTCCGTCGTTTTACGTCAACTTCAGCGGCGGCGAACTCGCCTCGTACGCAACCGCAATCCTCATCTCACGCCTGGTGTACTCGTGCAGCGGGCCGGTCGTCGGCTACTTGAGCGACCGCTTTACAACCCGGTGGGGTAGGCGTAAACCGTGGATGGTCGCCGGAACGGTCGTCGAGGTGATCAGCGTCTATCTGGTCTTCGTGCCGCCGGCGCACGCCGGGCCTAACTACTTCGCCTGGACGGCAGCACTCGCGCTTCTCGGCTTCAGCATGATCGACGTTCCCTATATTGCGTGGGGCAGCGAGTTGACTCGCGACTACGCCGGACGTTCGCTCATTGCTTCGTACCGAGCCGTGTTTGCCGTCTTGGGCCAGGTCGTTTTTCTCGCGCTTCCGATGACGCCCGCGTTTGGCGGAAAAAATCTTCTCGAAGCGTCGACGATCGCACGTCTTGGTTTTGTGGCCATGCTGCTGCTTATGGTAACGATGAGCGTCGCGCTGCTGTGGGGACCGAAAGCGGAGGCGGAGGAAACGGCCCCGGCCGAAGCGGGCGTCTTTGCGCTGGTCGCCGACATGGTGCGCAACGTGCCGATGCTCTATCTCACCGGGGCGACCGTCTTCGCATTTCTCGGATATTGCATGCAGTTGACCATCGCGCTGCAGTTTATGGCCTCGATCGGATTTGCGAGCGCGTTTAGCGCGCTAACGCTGGCCGGACTCGTGCTTTCGATTCTCACGGTGCCTTTTTGGGAGATGGTGACCAAGCGCGTCGGCAAGAATAAGTGCTGGGCTGCAGCGCTCGTCGTGAGTTTCCTCGGACTGCCCGCGTACTTTGTCGTAGCACCGCTCTTTGGTACCTTTGCGGCGCTGGTCGTCTCGTCGATCGTCGTCGCACTTCCAAACACCTACATGCTGACGTCGCTGCCGTATTCGATCATGGGCGACGTGATCGATTACGACGAGTTAAAGTCCGGCTCGAATCGCTCGGCAAACTACTCGGCTATCATTCTGCTCGTCATTCGGCTGCAAGTGGCGATCGGCGGCGCCATCGCCTTCTTCATCCTCAGCGCGATGCGGTTTGACGTCCACCGGGTGAGCTCGCACGCGGTGCAGCCCGCGATGATCGCGGCGTACTTCGTCGTGCCGGGAGTTTTCATGCTCCTGGCGTTAGCCTGCACGTGGCCGTTCCCACTCGACGCGCGACGCGCGGCGATCGTCCGTAGGCGACTCGAACGTCGCGCTGGAGGGTAAGCCTATCATCGTTCATCTCGTCGACGGAACCTACGAGCTGTTTCGCCACTTTTACGGATTGCAGCGAGCGCCGGCCGAGAAGCGCGGTCCATTGGGGGCCGTTGCCGGCGTGGTCAACACGGTCCGGCAAATGATAGCCGAGGGAGCCACGCACGTCGGAGTCGCGACCGATCACGTGATCGAGTCGTTTCGCAACGAGCTTTGGAGCGGCTATAAAACGGGAGAGGGCATCGACCAGGCGCTGTTCGCGCAGTTCGAACCGCTCGAGGACGCGTTGCGAGGGATCGGCGTCGTCGTGTGGGCCATGGTCGAGCTCGAAGCCGACGACGCGCTGGCATCCGCCGCCGAGATTGCGTCGCGCGATTCCCGGGTTGAAAAAATCTGCATCTGGACGCCGGATAAGGACCTGGCTCAATGCGTCCGCGGAGATCGCGTCGTGCAAGTCGACCGAAGGAGCAAGATCATTCGCGACGCCGCCGGCGTTCGTTCGAAGTTCGGCGTGGATCCCGAGCTTATCCCCGACTATCTGGCCCTCGTAGGCGATGCGGCGGACGGCTTTCCGGGCATCAAAGGCATTGGTGCGAAGGGAGCCGCATCGCTGATCGCGCGATATGGCAAAATCGAGGACTTTCCGGCCGAGGTGCTCGGCGAACACCGCGCGCTCGCTTTATTATTCAAGCGGCTCGCAACGCTTCGGACCGACGCGCCGCTCTTTGCCAACGTCGACGAGCTGGCATTTCACGGAGCCGCGTCCCCGTCGGCCCCCTAATAGAACGAAGGCATTGGCTGCGGAACGTTTTGCAGGATGTCGTAGAGGATATCGTGCTCTTTTGCCTTCTCGTGTTGGGCATATGCGGCCGAGTCGAAAAGCCAATCGGGTAAGGCATTGGGAAAGGCGATTTCGCCGACGTGCGTATCGAATCCGAACTGCGAACCGTCGTAATCGTAACTCCACGCCAGTCGGTAGACGATCCAGTACGGCGGAATCGGCCGGAAATAAGCGGTGATGTCGCTCGGAACGAGCGGAGGAGTGCCATAGGGCACCAACGCAGGATAGCTTCCGACGAAGTGCGCCTTCCAGATATCGAACGTTGTGACGTCAACCCACAGGTCGCGCAAATTGTGTCGTTGAGGATCGTCGAGCGGGCGCAGTCGCAAGTGATACGCATTGTGCCCGTCCGCCGCCTCGGTGCCGATCAAGTCGAGTGCATAGGCCGGCTTCGCATACGCTGTAACCGTTGCTATCGTCTTCAAGCCGGCGATATCGGGCCGCATCGGCGAAGGGACCGCGGACTGCGCGGTGACGTTCGACTGCAACGTCCACGCGAACGGTCCCTCGAATACCGAAGAAAAGTGCGCGTCGGGAAGCGGTCCGCTCCGCGCCGGTATAGTCCACGTGACGTTTTGAAGCCCGTCCGACGTTCGTTCGGCAAAACGCTCTGCACGACGCCACCTCGACCGTTTATCGGCCCACCCGCCGGTCGTCGACTTCACCAGTTGCGATGCAGTGCGCGCGATGAACCAGTCGTTCGTCCACACCGCGTAGCTCGGCACCGGATAGGTGCGGAGCTTTTCTAGAGCCCGGGAAAGGATCTGCGCCGGCGACGGAGCGGGATTCGTCGCCGGTGACTGCGCCGTAAGGAGTGGAACTAACGCGCAAATCAGTGGATAGGCTCGAATCGTCACGATCCTTCTATTTCAAAGAGCCTCAAGCCAACCTCTTGGCAGCGCCGTAGAAAACGATCGAGCGGAACCCGGGCGACCGCCGGATTGAGCGCGGCCGCTTCGCGATAGGCGCGTCCTAGTGCGCTGCGCGAGAGACACAGGAAATCGAAAAGCGACTGTTGTTCGGCAGCGGTCAGTGCGCCGTACTTCTCGGTCACCTTCGGATCGAGCACGAGCGCCGCCAACGCAAGCGACAACGACGAATTCGTCACGGGCCTAGCCTCCAATATTGTTCGGTGTGACGATCGTCGTGAGAGCCCGAAAGAGCGCGGGGGCCGGATCCTTATCGTTTGGACCGGGGATGTCGGAGTTGACTTCGATAACCATCGTGGCGTCTTGGGCGGGTAAGTAGAACGCCGCGGTATTATATCCGGGCAGTTCGCCGGTATGACCGAGCCAGCCGTGATCGAAACCGATTCCCAATCCGTACTTATGGTCGGGCACGTTCGGCGGCAGCGTGACCCACGTCAAACGCTGCTTCTGTATCGCGGCCGAGAGCTGTGCTCCGGTCGTGTACGCTTTCACCCACGTCCGCAGATCCTGCGCGTTCGAGACGATTTGGCCGGCGGTAAATCCCCAACTTGGATTCCAAAGCGACGCGTCGACTTTCTCTTTGTTGAGGGGCTGAATAGAGAAGCCATGCGCGTACGGCGAAGGCATATTTCCGCCGGTGGGCCAGAACGTATTCGTGAGTCCCAGCGGCGCAAACGACATCGTCTTGAAATCGTCCCCGATGGCGTGCTTCGTAACCTTCTCGAGAATCATTCCAAGCAGCACGGTGTTGGTGTTGCAGTACTGCCAACCCTTACCGGGCAGAAACGGCGGTTTGTGCTTGATGGAGATGTCGACGAGTTGACGCGGAGTCCACGGGCGATGCGGATCGGAGAATAAGTCGTGAACGAACTGCTTGTCGAACGTATAGCTAAAGAGGCCGCTGGTCATGTTCGCGAGCATGCGCAGCGTGATGTTTTTGCCGTTGGGGACGAACGGCTCGTACTTGCTTACCGGATCGTCGAGACTGAGCCGCTTCTTATCGGCAAGCTGCAAGAGCAGCGTAACCGTGAACGTTTTGGTCACGCTGCCGATCCGCACGTGATCGTCGAGACTCATCGCCTTCCCGGTCGCTGGATCTCCCTTGCCGCGAGCCACGATGTACGACCCCTTGCCAGGAATTGTGATCGCGACGACCACGCCTGGTGCTTTGAACGCTGCAAACCAGTTTGCGATGGCAGCGTCGAGTTTCGATACGGTTGCCGGCGGAAACGCGCCGGTAGACGGCGACGGCGTCAGCGCGAGCGCGGTGCTCGCGCGCCCGGCCGCGATCGCGGTAACGGCGAGCGCGGCGGCCACACGCAGACACTCGACAAAACCTCTGCTCATCACCTAGTGGCTATTGGACGCTAGGGGGTTGAGGCCTTGGCGTTGCCCGGGTCCGTCGGCGGCGCGAGTCGATCGAGACGCGCCGAAAGCGCGGCAAACATCGCTGCAATTTGCGCGAACGTTGACGCGTCTCGATCGTCGCGCTCGAGATTGTCGATCGCAAGACCGACGCCGTGTGCGAGTTCGCGAATCGCGTCGATCTCGTCGGGAGCGTAGCGTTCGCCCGTACGCTTCGGCCCACAGAGGATCGCTCCCACGAACGTTCCGTGTGCGAGCATCGGAAACGCCATCTCGCCGGGCAGCGACGTGTCGCATTGGTTGAGATCGACCGGCTCATGCCACGCGCGCATGGTAACGGCTGCCGCGTCGTTCGGCTCGATTTCGGCGGCCATTACGACTTCGGCCGTCGTCGCTTCGCTATGCGAAAGGATGGTCGTACCGGCGCGTTCCACGAGCGTTTCGACATCGGTAAAAAATGCGGCTTCGCGCGCAAAGCGCCGGAGCGCGGTCTCGTTCTCGTGCCGTTTACGGAAAAACACGTTATCGACGGCTGCGTCGATTTTTTGGTGCACGAATCGGATGGAGAAACCTAAGATCAGCGCCAGGGCGGCATTGACCGCTAGGCTCGTGGCGTGGCTGACGTTTTCGAACCATTTGCCGAGCGCCCACTCGACCAGAACGAATGCGCCCACGACGACGACTGAGACGCCGGCAAAGACCGCAGCGCGGTTCACGACGAAGCTGACGTCGAACATCCGCTTCGCGAGCGCAGCGTATGTTAGTCCGGCCGGGATGAAGAAAAACGACGCGTTCTGCACGGCAAACGCGGCCGAAACAACATCTCCCGCGCCAAGCATCCTCGCGAAATAGATGCCGACCGCGATGCCCAGCAAATAGGGTGTAAACGAGGCGATAACCCAAGCCAACCGTTGGCGTTCGTCTAGGCGGGCAGCCGGAATCGCCACGGCCACGCACAGAAGCGAGGAGAAAAGCTGATGCCAAGTGAGGGCGCCTCCTAAGAAGCTGCCGTTCAAAATACCGCTATTGGGATCTGTCCACGGATACAGTGCCGCCGACCCCCCGACCGCCGCCGACGCGAGGTCGAACGGAACACCTATGTAGACGATTGCCGCCAGCAATTTGCGTAACGTGGATAGCGGCCGGCCGAAGCACCCGGCGTAAAGGACCAACGCGACGTTTGCGACAGCCCAGCAGATCGGCGAGATGATCGCTCCTGCGAAAAACGTGACGCGGCTGTCTGGCCAAACCATTCGATCCAGCGAGCTGACCATCGCTAGCGCGAGCAAAATCGCGAGCAGTAACCCGTTTTCGCGCGTCGGTGCGCCGCGGATCGCAATCAGGGCGGCAAACCCGAGCGACCAGAACACCGCAACGAGCCGCTCGACCTGGGAGGGATCCAGCGGCGCTTGGACCGGAACGATAGTGGCCGCGATTGTGTGCGTCCCGCGGTGCGCAATCATGCGGAAAGGCACGCCGGGTATTGGATTGGCGAAGCCTTCGAGGCTATAAAGTTCACGGGCGTCTAGACGATCGCCCGCGCGAAATCCGGCGCTAAGCGCCGGGTCGGAAACTGCGGCCGCCCGTAGCTCGAAGGGCTCGTCACCTTGCAACAACGTCATTCCAGTACTGCCGTTCCAATGCAGCACCGTGAGCGTCGCCAGCTCCCAGCAATTGGCAATCGCCGCAACGGCAAAAAGCCACGGCACCAGACGCCGAAACACAGTCACCTGCTTGAATCGTTCGTGTAGGAGCGCAGCATCCCCCTGGGAACCTTACGCCCACGAGCGTAAGAGCGACCATCGCATGGTCGCAAGCCGTCGAAGCATTTACGAAAACGAAGCACGAGCGCATCAAGCACGAAGCCCTAGCTGCGCGAAAGCGATCTGCTCGGTTACCCTTCCTTTGATAAGGCCCTCAGACGCAGCAGATTGGCCTCTCCGCGATCAGGTGGCGCTGCCCATGGACGTTTGGCTGTATAAGGGGTTGCGCCGGGGAGGAATCTGTGAGACACTCCTTCCCGCCCAAAGCGCGATCTTTCGAGTGGTCGATGAATTGCGCCCACCGAAAGATAGGTTCGATATTTCCACCTTTTTAGAACTTCCGTTGAACGCTGCAATTCTTCGCGGCATCGCGGACCTCAACTTTACCGAGACTACACCGATCCAGCGCAAGGCCATTCCCGTGGCCCTTGCCGGTCACGACGTCTTTGCAAGCGCTCCAACCGGAAGCGGCAAGTCCGCGGCGTTCGGCATCCCGCTGCTGCAAACGTTGCTCGAATCGCGCGGCCGTCGAAGCACCGCGCTCGTACTGACGCCCACGCGCGAGTTGGCAGAGCAAGTCGCTCGGTTCCTCCGGCAATTAGCGAAGCACACGGAGTTGCGCGTTACGCCGATATACGGCGGCGTGGCGATGAATCCCCAAATCAAAGCCATGCGGCGCGGCACCGACGTCATCGTCGCAACGCCCGGCCGGCTCATCGATCTGATGCAGCAGAACGAAGTCTCGCTAGCCAACGTTGAAGTCTTCGTGCTCGATGAAGCCGACCGCATGCTCGACATGGGATTCTTGCCGGCCGTAAAGCGCATTATCGCCAAGCTTCCAGCCCGCCGCCAAACGTTGTGCTTTTCGGCCACGCTCGACGGTGAAGTCGCGCTGCTGGCACGCGATTTCATGCGCGAACCGGTGCGCATTGCGTTAGCGCCGCGTACCGTGCCCGTCAGCACCGTGACCCAGTCGGTATACGACGTGGAGCCGCACAAGAAAACGGACCTGCTCGTGGACTTGCTCAAAGACGGCCGCATCTTCAACGCCATCGTCTTTACGCGAACCAAATCGCGAGCCGAGCGCGTTGCCGGAGCCCTGATGCGGCATCAGGTCGGCGTGGATCGCATTCACGGCGATCGCTCGCAGGCGCAGCGCTCGCGTGCCCTCGAGGCATTCAAAAAGGGGCGCCATCGCGTCTTGGTCGCCACCGACGTCGCCGCGCGAGGAATCGACATCGACGACCTCGGGCACGTCATCAACTACGACGTCCCCGCGGAGCCTACCGATTACGTCCACCGAGTCGGACGCACGGGACGGGCTCAGAAATCCGGCGAAGCTATTACCTTCGTATCGCGCGACGAGGCCGGCTTGTTCGCGCGTATCGAGGGCGCCATCGGCGCGCGTTTACCGCGCACGGAGCACGAGTTCGTCGACTTGGGTGCCGAGCGTGCATTGACAACCCCGCCGGAAGTGCGCCGCAGGACGTTTCAGCGGCGGCGCCGCCGGTAAAGCGGAGAACGGAGGATCGCTATGCCAAGACGCAATCGAAATCGCAATGCAAACCCGCGCGTTTCGAAAAACCACACGGTAAAAGACACCAAGGAAGCGCCGCTGGAAGTCTTCGGCAGCATTCTACAGGTCTTCCCCAGCACGACGTTTTCGGTCGAGCTGGATAACGGACATACCGTTCTAGCCCATATCGCCGGCCGTTTACGCCGGCATCACATCAAGATTCTTCCGGGCGACCGCGTAGACGTCGAACTTTCCCCCTACGATTTGACGAAGGGCCGCATCGTTTATCGTTATCGTGCGGGCGAAGCGCGCAAATCCTAAACGCGACTCGAACGCGCTAGATCGTTATCCGAAAGGCGCCCGAAGCGCAAATCTCGGCGATGCGTTCGTGACTTAGGCGTAAAAATTCGACGTTGGCATAGAGAAACGGCTCGCCGGCCTCGACCGCATCGTAGTTCGCCTGAGCGCCGGGATTGAGGGACGGCCGTTGGCGCAGCGTCTGCGTCTTCAGATTCACCCGATAGGCACACCGGGCTCCAAAGAGGCTCACTTCCCCGCGAGCGTTCGCATAGCCGCCGTAGATCGGTTCGAACGATTGATCGGGGAGGTCATTTTTCTTGGCCCTTCGGCCGACTTCCAAAACGGCGATTGGTACGCGCGAGTCTTCTACCGGATTTTCCACTATAGGTGCCTTATTCCCCGAGTAGCATGGAAAGTGCTCTATAGTACACCGTCCAAGCAACCACACACTCTCTCTAGGCCCAATCCAAGGTGACCCTATGGCTGCGGCGCGCTTACTTGTGAAGAGGCGCGATGCGTCCTGCCGACGCCGCGTCAGGGCGTAAATGCATACAGCGTGCCTTGGTTACCGTTGCCGCCGTTTGCGGTCGTGCCGTAAAGCGTTCCATTGAGAAGCGTCAGCGCTGCGAACGGCGAGAAACCGTCGGACCCGCTACCGAAGCTGTGTAGTACGCGTTCGCTACCGGCGGCCGTCAGGCTGTAGATCGTTCCGCCGCCGTTCGCCCCGCCCGAAACCGTCGTACCGTAGAACGTTGCGCCACGAACGGTCAGGGCTGCAAGCGGCTGCAGACCGTCGGGCCTATTCGTGAAGCTGTGGATGACGTGTTCCGCGCCGGCTTGCGTGATGCTGAAGACGGTTCCGAAATCACGCGTGCCGCCGAACTGCGTGGTGCCGTAGAGCACCTTGCCCGCCTTGATCAGGCCTGCGGCGGGACTTGCGCCGTCGGGTTTCCCTTTGAAGACGTGCAAAATGCGTTCTACGCCGTTGAGCGAGAGCCGAAAGACGATACCGGCTCCGGTGCTTCCCGGCCCCGTACGGGTCGTTCCAAAGAGCGCTCCATTGGCAAACAGCAAAGTGCCGATGGGATGACTCCCGTCGGAGGCTGCGCCGAACTCGTGGAGCACGTGCATCCTGCCGTTGGGCAATAAGCTGAACGCCGTTCCGCGGTTGAACTTGCCGCCTTCCGACGTAATGCCGTAAAGCGTACCGGCAACCATGACGATGCCGTACGGAAACGAACCGTCGGAGCGTTGAAAAGCGTGGACGATCTGCTCGGTGCCGCCACGCGTAATCCGGAAAACGGTTCCGCAGCCGCTGCTCAGACAGATACCGTCGCTGCCCCCGCCGAACGTCGTGGTTCCGTACAGGTAGTTCTTGGCGGTGGTCAACCCGTAGACCGGCCGCGCTCCGTCTTGGCCTTTCCCGAAGACGTGCAGCACGCGCACTTTTTCGGCCGCACTGAGCGCATAGACGACGCCCCCGTCCTTCGCCCCGCCTTTTTCGGTAGTTCCGAACAAGACGTTTCCGTCGGCCTCCAACGCACCATACGCTGGATGTTGGCCTCCGGCACCACCCGGGAAACGGTAAACGATGCGATACGAGGAAGCGCGAGAGTGCGTGACGTCATCGATTGACCCGCCGTATTGCGACGGTGAGATTCCGGGCGCAGAACACCCCGCGACGCCGATCGCGAGCAGCGCCCCGAGGACCGGTCGAATCATGAGTGATTGTTCGGGGGTTACCTTATTCGATCATTTCAGCGCACGCTTCGCGCTGGGGACTTTAGTCCTTACTCCGTCCTCGGCCGCGCGAAACGGCAAGGCCTTGGGACGTCAAGCTTAAACTCAGGAGCTCCCAATCGGCGAGGGCAACGCCGATATGTTCTTCGTAAGGATACCAGCCGCGCAGCGAACGCAGGGTCGCGCCATGAAGTTCGAACTCTGCGAGGGCAAGCGCAAGGCCGGCACCGAGAGCGCCAAAGGTGCGCGAATCTTGAACGCGCTCGTAGGACGTCCTTACTTCATCGCGGACGCGGCCGAACAGGATCTCGTCGTCAGGTGCCATGGGGGCTTAGTGTTATCCGCAGGTTATCCACCTTCCCGGTGACGATTAGGCGCCTTCTCGCTGGGCCGGACCTATCGCCGGCAGCCCAATAGGCGTACGATGAGACCCACCGATCGGAGGTAAACGTGCCGTCCAAAAAAGCCCATGCCGAACTAAAAGTCGGCGATAACGTTTCCATCTCGGGAGAAGGCCTTCGCGGTGTCGTCTCGGACGTGCATCCGCACGAGGCTATCGTGAAGCTCGAATCGGGCGAACATCGCCGGTTCGCGCTCGAGTCAATTCATCGCGAAGCAACGCTCGACGAGATCTCAAACTTCGTCGATCATTGAGCATCGCGATGGAGACGCTCGACGTCACCGTAAACACTGAGGACTCGGCACTCGGCCAATGGACCGTGGCTCGTTGGTCTCCCCCGAGCGCGTCGCAGCTGTCGGACTTCGTAGAGCATATCTGGTATTTCGACGGCGCGTTGGCGCACCCGCGCGAGCGCGTTTTTCCCGACGGCGGTGCAGAGCTCATCGTGATGCTCGACGAGCGGCACCGTGACGGTGATAAGGAGACGCTCGCGCCGTTTCCCGCCGTGTGCATCAACGGCTTGCGCACGCGTCCGTCGGTCGTGGTCGCGCCACGCGGACGGTGCCGGGTTCTCGGAATCGCTTTCAATCCGCTCGGTGCCGCGTCACTTCTGCGTTCGAAGATGAGCGATCTCCTCGACGTCACGATCGATTTACGCAGCGTGCTGGGACGAGGCGCCGACGAACTCGGCGCACGCTGCTCGGACGCCGCGGAGTCCTCAGCGTGGAACGCGTCCCGAAATGCCGATGCGATCGTGCGCGCCGCCGCGGATTGGACGGTGAGTCACATCGACGCCGGCGCTGACGGCGACCCGCTGGTCCACTTCGCAGCGCGTGCCATTCGCAACGCCAACGGGGTCGTCTCGGTGAACGGCCTCGGTAGTGCGCTGGGGATTTCCCGGGCTCGATTTGCTCGACGCTTTCGCGATCGGACGGGAGTAACGCCGAAGTACTTCGCTCGTATCGTGAGGTTCAGCTCGGCCCTCTCCGCGCTATCGCACAGCGAAAGCATCGTTGGAGCGGCTGCCGAGCTTGGCTATTACGACCAAGCCCACATGTATCGCGACTTCGAAGAATTCGCGGGAATGACGCCCGGCGAATTCCTCGCCGGGCACCGGTATCCCGGATCCGCGAGCCTCGCCGAGCCCTGATCATTTTTCCAATACGCCTCCGAGCACGACGTGCTAGCATCGACCCATGAATACAACCGAGAAAAACACGATACAAAGCATCTATCCAGCCGTCCGCTACCAAGATGCGAAAAAAGCGATCGCATGGTTGAAATCAGCGTTAGGTTTCGCGGAGCACGTGGTATACGAAGGCGACGGCGGGCGGATCGAGCACGCACAGTTGCAGCTCGCGGGAAACTTGATCATGCTGGGCAGCGAGAAAACCGACTGCTACGGCTCGAGCCCGCGCAGTCTCGGTGGCACGACCGGCACCATTTACATTGCCCTTGAATCCCCGGCGCAAATTGACGAGTGCTATGAGCGCGCGAAAGCGGCAGGTGCCGAAATCGTTCGCGAACTGGGCGACACCGATTATGGCTCGCACGATTTCGGCGTGCGCGACCTCGAAGGCCATATCTGGAGCTTTGGAACCTATCGACCACAGGCGACATAGTCTAGACCACCCACGGCATTTAAGAACCTCTTAAGGGGCCGGCGCGCGTCCCCATCGGTGGATGCTTATGCACAAGGCGTGAAAGGCATCAGGCGGTAAACCGGTTCTATGAGAATCGCCAGATATCGCGTTACTAATTTTCGCTCGGTCGTCGATAGCGGTTGGATCAACCTTGACGACGTAACCACATTGGTCGGCGAAAACGAAACGGGCAAGACCAACCTGTTGCTGCCGCTGTGGAAACTCAACCCGGCCGGAGGCGGCGGTGAAATCGAGGTCTTGGCCGACATTCCTCGCCGTCACTATTCGGAAATGCGGCGACGTCTGGGCGAAATCACTTTCATCGAAGCGGAGTTTCACGTCGACGAGGAGTTGGCGAACGAACTCGGCGGTTTGGCGGGTTGCGACGCCGATCAGATGAGAACCGTCATCATCGGTCGTGCTTATGACGGCGAATACAGCGTGACGTTTCCGCAAGCCGACCCGATTTTAGTAGTGTCCCCCGCGCAAGTCGTCACCGCGCTCCGGAATATCGTAAGCAGCCTCTCGCAACTCGCCTCACAGGATCACGCGACTTGGACGGCCGCGTTACACGCCGCGCAAGCGCAACTTCTAGCAGCGCAGCGAGACACCGATTGCTACACCCATGCCGCCGCGGCTAAGCGAATAGCGGCCATTACTGCCGCGATGTTGCCCGACGATGCCGTACCCAGCCACGACGTCCGTCAAATGATGCTCGACGAGGTCGAAGCGCTCTTTGCCGGCGCCAAAGCGCAGCGGCCGAACGACATTGCCAGCGTCAATCGGCTCGTCATCGAAACGATGCCTCGATTCATCTACTATTCGGATTACGGCACGTTGGATACCCGAATTTACTTGCCGCGGGTGATCGAAGACTTGAGCCGGCCGACCGAAGACCTCGGGCGCCGAGCGGCCGCGCAGATGCGAACGCTGCGCGTCCTATTCCAGTTCGTCGGTCTGTCACCGAAGGAAATTATGGATCTCGGGCTCGAGGGAGAGCCCGACACCGATCTCGGTCAGGAAGAAATGCGGCGAACGGCACGGCGTAAGGAAGAGCGCGAGGTGCTGCTGGTTTCGGCTGCGACCGCGTTGTCCGAGCGCTTCAAAGACTGGTGGAAGCGCGGGAACTACGCGTTTCGCCTTAGCGCCGACGGTAACTATTTTACGATCTGGGTATCCGATGCCACACGTTCGGAGCCCGTCCAGCTCGAAGGCCGCAGCCACGGCCTGCAGTGGTTCTTCTCGTTTTTCATCGTCTTCCTCGTCGAGCGCGCGGCCGAGCACAGCAATGCCGTGCTGCTCCTGGACGAACCGGGTGTAACGCTTCATCCCCTGGCGCAAGAGGATCTCTTCCGATTTTTTGCCGGCCTTGCACAGGACAATCAACTGATTTACACGGCGCACTCTCCCTTCCTCATCGATCCCGATCGGCTTGCGAGCGTGCGCGTCGTTTTCATCAACGAACGCGGCGAAACGGAGGTCTCCGCAGACTTGCGTAAGCCCGAGCGCGATCGACGCCGCGCCAGGGCAATGTTCGCAGTCGACGCGGCGCTGGGACTGTCCGTGTCGCACCCGCTTATGCGCTACGCGAGTCCAACGATCGTGGAGAAGACGAGCGACCAGACGTATCTCACGATTGCCAAGACGGCGCTCATTGCCGCCGGACGCATCAAGCCTTCGCGCGAGCTCGTCTTTTTGCCGGCGTCGGGAGCTGACGCCATCGAGGCAACCGCATCAATCGTGGGCTCGAAGGGACCACCGCCGGTCTTGCTCGCGTCGTGCGCGACGGGTCAGCAGACGGCGCGTGCGCTTCGCGATCGCCTCTACACCTGCGCTCCGGATCGCGTTCTCGAAGCCGGCGAGTTCGCCGGCGTTCCCAATGCGGGGATCGAAGATCTCATGCCCCGCGACTTGATGCTTTCAGCGATCGCGTTTCTCTACCGTACGAATGACGAGAGGCTTTTCAGCGAAGACTACGATGCAGCGCGTGCCATCGTCCCTCAAGTTGAAGCCTATTGCGAGCGCCAGGGTATCGTTTTGCAGCCGGGCTGGCGAGCCGATCTCGCTCTCGACGTTCAGCGGCGCGCGATGCGTAAACCCGAGAGCGTGCCGGCGGAAACGATGGATTGCTGGCAACATCTCTTCGAGCGCATCGCGGCGACGGAATCCGAACGCTCAATGCAGCCCGGAGAGGGTGTAAGAATCTCCCTGCCCGCGATCCCGACGGCTATATCTACTGGCGCCACCGGTTAAACTCTTCGGTAAAATAAACGAATCTGCGCTCGAAGGCTGCAAACTTCTGCTCGAATGCCGCAAAGCCGTGCTCGGATTGCGTAAACCGAAGTTCAAACGCTGTAAAACGGTGATCGAAGGTAATAAAGGCTTGCTCGAAGGTCGAAAACCGACGTTCGAAGGCCGTAAACTCTTGGTCGAAAGCCGTAAATTTTTGCTCGAAAGCCGTGATGCGACGCTCGAGCCCCGTGAGGAGCCCGTCGATGACCGTATCTCGCGCGTCGACGTGATCGAAGGCCGCGCCGACGGAATCGAACTTCTTTTCGAGGAACGACCGAAGCTCGATAAATTGGTCGCGAAGCTGTTCGGCTAACGTACCTTCCGAGGTTCGCCCACTAATAGACACGCCGTCTTGCTGCAACCGGCATCGCGATGGTTCCTTTTGGCCGGTTGACTACGGACCGTGTGCTCGCCAGCGAAACGGAGAGCCTAAGATGCCTCACGCCGGACGGGTACGGAGGCGTGACGGGCGAAACGTGCCATGGATCGCCGTGGAATAACGCGGCCAGGGAGAAGTGCAATGGATATCGATGTCGCCAAACTCGACCATCTGCTGACGGCGCCAAAACCCAGCGGCGATCTGATCCTCGATACGCGGGATCCGCAGGCCGCCGCGCGATGGCATCCGGAGGGCCACGGCGCCCGCTATCTCAACGTTCCGTACGATGCCTTTGAAAGCGATGCCGAAGCTGCCGTTGCGCAGCTTCCCCAAGATGCGCAAAACGTTCACGTGCTCTGTGCACGCGGTATTTCGGCCGCCGACATTGCCGAGATTTTGCGCGGCCATGGGATAGCGGCCGGCATCGTCCAGGGCGGCATGGCGGCGTGGGCGACCTATCACCGCGTCGTTCGAGTGAGTGCGCCCGACGAGGCATTTGCGATCTATCAAGTAGTCCGTCCGGCCAAGGGCTGCCTGTCCTATCTCGTGGTTTCCGGAACGCAGGCACTCGCGATCGACTGCACGCGTCTGACCGACGTCTATCGTGACCTGGCAGAGCGGCTTGGCGTTACGCTGGTGGGCATCGCCGACACGCATCTGCACGCCGATCACGTTTCAGGAAGCTCGGCGCTTGCCTCCGGTGCCGCACCCTACTACCTGGCCGACGACGATGCCGAAGGTGCGACCGTTGCTCGTGAATCGATTCCGCGTACGATCGACGTCGGCGAGACGCCGATTCGCGTCCTTTCGCTGCCGGTTCCGGGTCACACGCTTGGAAGCACGGCGTTCTCCGTTGGCGGGCGGTATCTCATCAGCGGCGACACACTGCTCCCCGACGGCATCGGACGCCCCGATCTTGGAAATCACGCCCGCGAATGGACCGAGCATCTTTACGACTCTGACCGCCGTCTCGGAAGCGTGCGATTCGCGGATGACCGTACTCCCGGCGCATGCCGGCTCGGTTTCGCATTACGACGATCGCGGCGCGTGCGTGCGCGTCTTGAGCGACCTGCTGGCCGCGCAGCTCGATTCGGACCGCGCGCATTTTGTGGAACGCGTGAGCACGACCGCGGCCGCAAGCTCGCAGCCCGCGGAGTATGCCGAGATCCGGCGCGTCAACCTCGGCGCTGAGGTTCCCGCAGCGCGCATCGCCGAACTCGAAACCGGCGTAAACCAATGTGCGCTAAAGCGCTGACGTTATCGTAGGCAAGGTTTGTAGACGCCCGCTCGCCCTACGCTCTAGCAACCCATTGGTGGTGCGCTTAGCGAGCAGAAACTGGCACGTTTCTTAACGCCGACGCGATGGCCGACTGCGGGAGTAACTGCCGATAAGCATTATGTCGGCGACCGTCGCCTCGCTTAGTCGGTCGCGCTTGTAGTCTATTAAGAAGGGTCTCGTCCATGAGTCGTCGTTTGCAACGCTCTGCTTTGCTATGTCTTTTTGCCGCATCGATCGTCGCGTGCTCCAGAGGCGGCGTCTCACCGGGCGGACCCGCTGCCTTGCCGCCGGTCGCCGACGCGCATCGCTTGAAAC
Organism: Candidatus Baltobacteraceae bacterium; assembly: GCA_036488875.1. Lineage (NCBI taxonomy): Bacteria > Bacillati > Vulcanimicrobiota > Vulcanimicrobiia > Vulcanimicrobiales > Vulcanimicrobiaceae > Vulcanimicrobiaceae bacterium. The sequence continues at coordinate 196,052 of DASXGW010000012.1, forward strand.
AGGCCGTAAGCGGACAAATCACCATTGAAGGCCGAGTTACGAGCATCGTACCGACGCCGTACTTTCACGTTGTGGTGGACGTCAGTGGGCAAAGCGCTTCCGTCTACACGAGCGAGCTAAAAACGGCCAAACCGGGCGACACCGTTAGGGCCGTCGGCTTTTACAACTCATTGGGCAACTTTCAGGCTTCCTCCGCGAGCATCGTTTCGACGGCCTCCAGCTCGCCCACGCCGAGCAGCTCGCCGCTGCCAAGTACGTCGCCGTCGCCGGTGCCGGCGCCCAGTAGCGAGGTGCCCGGCGTCATAAAGCAGTTCCAGGTTTTCGATTACGACATCACGGCAGCGCAATCGACCAGCAACGCGCCGAAGATGAGCGTGGTCTGGGGCGCGGGCATCGGAGATGCCGGCGCAAACCCACACACCTGGCTTGCCGGGAACTCGCACCTCGCCGCGACGCAGTACGTCGTGCAGCCGACGGATCACTATGCGGTTTCGCACCACGACCTCGCGTGGTGGCAATCCAATCACCCCGACTGGATCGTATACGATTGCGACGAGTATAACCGTCCGACACGCACCGTAGCCTATCAGCCGGGCTTGCCGCAAGACGTTCCGCTGGACATTCACAATCCCAGCGTCGTAAGCTATCAAATCCATACCGCGGCCGCCTTTGCGATTGCACACGGTGCAAATGCGATCGCTGCCGACCAAACGCTGTTCTTCGATTACGATGGTAATCAGCAACCCGGCTGGTTCGGCTGCGGCGTGTACGCGCGCGACGGAAGCTTCGTCCGTCGCTGGGGCGCAGCGAAGGGCGGTTTTCCGAACTACGATCCGCAGTGGAATCACGACGTTGCTGGTTGGGTGGCGAGTGCGAAAACGATTCTTACCACCGACGAGGCTCTAGAACCTCACCACATCAAGCTCTTCGTCAACCATCCGGCGGGATCGGTCAGCAATCCAGACGAGCTGACGGTCGCCGCCAACGTTGACGGCGACGTCAACGAAACCGGATTCACGGACTACGGTCACTACGCGACCAGTCCCCATCTCTTTAAGTCGACGCTCGATTACATGGAACTCGTTCAGGCAAAAGGTAAGCAAGCTTTAGAAGTAGCGAAGTTCGGTGGGGGCATCTCGCCGGCGCAGCTCGCGTATGCAATCGCGACGTTCCTAATCGGGAACGAGGGCCGTGCTTCGCTGTTTATCTCGCCGGGCTCGTACGGGGAAATTATCAACTACCCGCAGATCTCGACCGTTAACTCGAAGCTCGGCACAGCCTGTGGGTCGTATAGCACCATTGCCGGCGGGTATGCGTACGAGCGCAAGTTCAGCGGCGGGTTGGTGATCGTGAATCCTGGGGTCGGGGGAACGGTTAGCGTGTCGCTTTCGCACGCGTACGCGAACCTCATGGGAGGCACCATCGGCATCGGCGCGTTGTCGGTGGGCCCAGCCCAAGCCTACGTCCTTTTGACGAGCTCGAACGGGTGCGTTTAAACGGGCGCGCGATCCCACGGTTGATCTGAAGGGCTATCGCCGCACGCGATGAAGGTGGTCCATACATTAGCTCGCGGCCACCCTCAGACAGAGAGAAGCGAGGGAAAACAGCGGGCGGAGGAGGTGGTCGTCGTTAGTATAGACAGTAGTAACCAGATGATCGGAGGTGCCGCCCGTTAGGGCGGCATCTTCACTTTCCGGGCGAAATCGAAAGGCACGCGAACTCGATGTTCTCTGTGCCGTTGCCGGGATCGCCGTCGGTTCCAAAGGTGTAGATGCGCGACGTCGGGCAGGTGATGGTTCCCACCGTCGCGCCGCCCTTGACGGCCTTCACCGTCAGCGTCACGTCCGGCGGCTGAGCGTTCTTAAAGATGTCGCGATCCGATGCTGCGACAAACGGCCGCGTAAATGCAATCGCTTTGAAGCCCGGGCCGCCGGCCGATGAATCGAAGCTCGTTGCGGTGTACGTGCCGTTCTCGACCTTCATCTTCATGTTGTTCCACGTGCCGAGATCGTGCGCGCCGTACGTGATGGCGTACGTGGTAAGGCCGGTGCTAGCAGCCGCGGGTACGGCTATTGCCGCCGCAAGTGCGGCCAGGACGACATATCGCAAGTGGAACCTCCTTCTAGTAGGCGTTCGTCGCTTTTCCGCCTCGGAAGCTGCCACACCCGTGCCGAGGGGCTCAGAGGTGCCTTGGCGGGTCGTGCTATGATTTCTCCTTGTGATCTCCGCTCCACTCGACCGTCGTCGCAGGGCGCTCGCATCATCGACGATCGTTTCGCTGATCGTTCACGTTCTCGTTTTGAGCGTTCTGTTCGCTCTGCTTGCGCGCGCGATCGTGCCGCAGGGCACTCGGGAAAGCGTTTCGCAAATCACGGTCACATCTATTGAACGAGCCCAGCCGGCGACACCAACGGTTCGTAGTGCGAAACGCCGGCTCGTCGTCACGCCTCCCGCAACGTCGCCGGCGCAGCACGAGCTTTCGAAGACGCTGCCCCACGCCGCCGCGGAGCCTCCGCGGCACGCACCGTTAGAGTCACGGCTCGATCGCGACCGGGCGCAGTTCGCGCGCGAGGTCGCCATGCTCAACAAAAGCGACGATCCGCACGCCATACCAACGATCGACCCTGCATCGCAAGGATCGACGATGAAGACGTATCAGTTTCAAATTCCCGCGTCGATGCGTGGTGACGAACACGGAAACGGCCTCATCACGCCCACGACGAGTTGGCACGACCACGGACTAAACTGTTATTACGGACGCTACGAATACACGTACCCGGACGGTGCGGAAGAGTCGGGTACGATTGCTTGGCCGTTCTGTTACGAGCCCGGCGTAGATCCATTCAAAGAACCTCCGCATCCGATGCCGTTTCCGCCGCCGCCGGTAGGCTACGTGCTGCCGGCCGGTACCGATCTGCCGCCGATCGAGAAAGACTTTTACGAACACTGGGCGGCCGGCGGAGCCTAATACTCCGAAAGGCGCGTGAGGGCTATCCCCGAAGTCCGGCCCGATGAGGATGCTTCGATATCCGGCGCTATGTGCCGCGTTTCTGGCTGCGCTTTACGGAGCGGCCTCAGCCGCCGTTCCATCACCGTTCGCGAAGCTCGAGTTTCGCAGCATCGGACCGACGACCGGCCGCATCGACGCCGTTGCCGGCGTTCCGGGAAACTCGCAAACCTACTACGCCGGCGGCCTCGGCGGACTTTGGCTCACGACCGACGGCGGGGTTACGTGGCAACCCATCTTCGACAAGCAGCCGGTGAGCTCGATCGGCGCCATTGCGGTTGCTCCGTCGAATCCCAAAATCGTTTACGTCGGAACGGGCGAACCGAACATGCGCAACGACATCGCGTTTGGCGACGGCGTGTGGCGCTCAGATGACGGCGGAAAGACCTGGCGGCACCTCGGCCTCGACGGGACTTCGCAGATCGCTCAGATTGCCGTCGATCCCCACAATCCCGACGTCGCCTACGTCGCGGCGGTCGGCGATCCGTTTGCGCCGGGAACCAGCCGCGGTGTCTACGTGACGCGCGACGGTGGGAAACATTGGGTGCGTTCGCTCTATACCGGACCGACGACCGGCGCATCGACGGTGGCGATTTCTCCGGCAAATCCCTCATACGTCATCGCGGGAACGTGGACGGTGCAGCGCCGCCCGTGGATGCTTACCAGCGGGGGACCGGCCGATGGCATTTTCGTTTCGCACGATGCCGGCGCGCACTGGGCTCGCCTTTCCGGAAACGGCCTTCCCAATGGATTGATGGGGCGCATCGGCGTGCGTTTCGCGCCTAGCGATCCGCGGCGCGTCTATGCCGTGATTGAATCCAAGAGCGGGGTGTTTTGGAGCAGCAACGACGGCGGCGCGCACTGGCGCCTTGCGAGCGACAAGCACGTGCTCGATCAGCGGCCGTACTATTTCTCGCAGTTCACCATCGATCCGAAAGATCCAAAACACATCTTCTTCATGTCGATCTTTCCCAACGAGTCGTTCGACGGTGGGAAGTCCATCAAGAAGATGGACACCAACGGTTACGATCACCATCAGATGTGGATCGATCCCGCTCGGGGTAAACGCGCGATCATCGCTGCCGATGCCGGTGTTCGCCTTTCGCTCGATGGCGGCAAAACGTGGCGCGATCCGCAGCTGATCGTCTCACAGCCCTATCACATCTCCGTCGACGACGAGATGCCGTACACGATCTGTGGGGAGTTTCAAGATCCGGGAGCGGTTTGTGGACCGAGCATGAGTTTCAGCGGTGCGATCACGCCGGATCAGTGGTTCTCGCCCAACGGCGGTGAAAGCGGCTGGATCGTTTTCTCGCCGGCAAACCCAAACGTGATCTACAGCACTGGATATCAAGAGGCGGTGATTCGCTACGATCGCACCTCAATGGCGACGCGGCTCATCAGCCCGTGGCCGGACACCTATTCGGGAACCGGAGCCGATGCCTATAAGTATCGGGGAGCCTGGGTCGCGCCGGTCGCCGTCTCTTCGCTCGAACCCAACGCCTTATACTTCGGCGCGCAAATGTTGTTGCGCACCGATGACGGCGGCAGCACGTGGACGGCGATCAGCGCCGATCTCACACGCAACGACAAGAGCAAACAGGTCGCGTCCGGGCGGCCGATTACGGTGGATAATGCAGGCACCGAAGTCTACGACACGATCGCGTGCATCGCGGAATCGCCTACCGTGAAAGGCGAGATCTGGGTCGGAACCGATGACGGCCTCGCGTGGCTGACGCGTGACGGCGGAGCGCACTGGACGAACGTCACCGCGGCGCTTTCCGGCTTGCCGCAGTGGGCACGTATCGAGAACATCGATCCGTCGGCCGCTGCCGACGGCACCGCGTATCTCGCCGCCGAAAATCATAAGCTCGGCGATCGTGCACCCTATCTGTACGTTACGCACGACTTCGGCGCGCACTGGTCCTCGATCGTCTCGAACCTTCCGCGGGAGAGTTACGTGCGCATGATTCGCGAGGATCCCAAGCGCGCAGGATTGATCTATGCCGGAACCGAGACCGGCCTGTGGTACTCGCTCGATGCGGGCGTCCATTGGGACTCGCTGCAGAACAATCTCGCGCACGTTCCGGTCTACGACTTCGTCGTGCAGCCGCGTTTCGACGATCTGGTTGTAGCAACGCACGGACGCGGGGTCTGGATTCTCGACGATATCCGTGCTTTGCAAGAGTGGAAGCCGCAAATCGTCTCCGAACGCGCACACCTCTTCACACCCGGTAACGCGTATCGCTGGAACGGGACGCGGGGAACGTGGGCAACCGGCGAGGGCGCCGGCGATAATCCGCCAGGCTTAGGGGACGTGACGTTTTACCTTGGCGTGATGCCCGAAAAGAAGCATCCGGCGAAGGTTGAGATTCTCGACGGATCGACGGTCATTCGCAGCATCAACGTGGAGCATCCCGTCGTTGGGATGAACCGCGTCTGGTGGGATCTCATGTACGATACGGTTCCGCTCGTTGCGGACTATCACGCACAGCAAGGCGGTTTCACGGGGCCGCAGGCATTGCCGGGTGATTACACGGTGCGGCTCATTGCCAACGGCACGCAACAGGACGCGCCGCTCCACGTGTTGGCCGATCCACATACGCCTGCCACGGTCGCCGAGATGCGCGATGCGTTCGCGCTCGCGATGCAGCTGCGCGACGGCTTCACTCGCACCGGGAAAGAGATTGAGGCGTTACGCGCGCTTCAGAAAAAGCTCGCCCAGACCGCCAAGCTCGCACGCGCAAGCGACACACGGCACGCAATTGTCCAGATGCAGCAGACGGCGACGGCGGCGCTCGCCGGCCTTTACATTGCCGATGCGCAAAGCTCGGAAGACACCCTGCGCGAACCGAGCCGGCTCTACGAGCGAATCCCGAGTTTGGCAAGCAGCATGATCGGAAATGATTACGCACCCACTCAAGGGCAGCGCGAGTTAGCGGTGTCGCTTCAAACCGATCTCAAAGAGGCGATCGCCTCCGACGATTCGCTCTTTGGCGCAAGCCTGCAGTCGCTCAATGCGCTGCTCCAACGCGATCGCCTAACGCCGATCTCCCTGAAGCGGAACTAAAGCGAACTGGCGGCCGCCGTCAACGTTGCACGCAGCCACCACCGCTAGCTTGCCAGGTTCAAACTCCGGCGGGGCAGTATGCCTACTCCTCTGCTGTGCGGTGAGGTGGTGACCATGCGCATCGTTTTCGTAATTTTGAGTTGCGTCGCGCTTGCGTCTTGTTCCGGTGCGATTCGCTCGCTGCCGCCGTCTTCCGCGGCCGATCGCGCTTTGGGGCCGAGCCGGGCGTCGAGCACCTACAAGTCGATCTTTTCGTTCGATGGGGCCAACGGAGCTGTTCCGTACGCCGGACTCGTCGACGTGAACGGCACGCTTTACGGCACGGCGTCAATCGGCGGCCAAGGCCCGGGCGTCGTGTTTAAAATTACGCCGGCCGGAGCGCAAAGTGTGCTCTATAGTTTCAAAGGCGGGTCGAGCGGAAGTGCACCGTACGCGCCGCTGATCGTCGCAGGCGGCTCGCTGTACGGTACGACGATTACGGGCGGAGCCGCTAGCTGCGGCGTTGTCTTTAGAGTGACCTTGGCCGGCGCGGAAAAGAAGCTCCACAGCTTCAAAAACAACGCCGATGGCTGCTTACCGGAAGCACCGTTGCTCGACGTCAAGGGAACGCTCTACGGCACAACGAGGAACGGCGGGACGCATAGTGATGGTACCGTTTTCAGGATCACAACGTCAGGATCGGAAAAGGTGCTCTACGCTTTCAAAGGCAGCACGTACGACGACGCCGGATCCCCGACAGCCGGCCTGACCGACGTGAAAGGTGTGCTGTACGGCACAACCAATGGGGGCGGCCCAAAACAAGAGGGAACGGTTTTCAAGATCACGTTTTCCGGCAACGAAAAAGTCATTCACATCTTCAACGGCAGCAACGGCAACGGTCCACTTAGCAAACTCCTCGCAGTTAAGGGTATCCTTTACGGAACCACGTCCAGCGGCGGCGCGAAGAACCTTGGAACGGTGTTTACAGTGACGAAGTCCGGTGCGGTAAAGGTGCTTCATAGTTTTCGCGGCGGTGCCGACGGCGCAACCCCGCCATTCGGGGGACTCGTGGACCTCAAAGGAACGTTGTACGGCGTGACGAGCGTCGGTGGGAAGAACAATACCGGCACGATCTTTAGCATCACGCCCGCCGGTAAAGAAAGCGTGCTATACAGTTTCAGCGGCGGCGTCGATGGGGCCAACCCGAGCGGCAGTTTGGCGAGCGTAGGAAACGTGCTCTTCGGCACGACAACGGCCGGCGGATTGAACGGGAAAGGAACGGTTTACTCGATTCAACCCTGAGCATGACGCCGATTGATGCCTTCGAGGCACTCATGGCGAGCTTTGAACTTGCTGTTCGGCATTTTTCAGTTCGGGGGACGGGCTCATCGGCGGACAGGACGGCGTAGCGGAAACGGAGTTGGTGTTGAGCACGCCGGCGGCAGCTTTAGCTACGCAATTCGGATCGGGGACTTGATTGAGGTCGCCTTGCGCGTTCGCATTCCCGGCCGGCGCAGCTGCGTCCGCCGGCGAACCGGTCGGCGCGGGAAGCGCGGAGGGCGCAGCGACAGGCGCAACGGCTGCCGTACCACTGCCCGCGTCGCTGCCGCCGCCGCCCAACGGCATTTGCATCGAACCGCCGATCTGAGCGTGCGGCGCCGCGGCACACAGCGGGATCCTGAACGTGAAGACCACTGCGAGAGCGGCAGATTCCACGAGCACGATGATGACCAGAATCCAGGTGCCAACGTGACGCGATCGTCGTGGTGTCGCATTTTGCATGTAAGAACGATAACGCGGCGCCGTGCGCGGTGCGTGCGCTTCGGGGTCCGCACGCCCGCGGCACGTCCGTGAGATACGGTTACGTCCGACGCTTCCGAAAGGACTAATCGTAATGAGAATATCGTTGTGGGCTGCACTGGCTCGATGGGCAGGCGCAACCGTGTTAACGCCGCACAAAACCCGGCTCGTGCTCGCGTTGGCGCTCTTGACGGGCTGTTCGCACGCGCCCACTCCCACGGCCGCGCAAGGGGCCGGGCCAGGTGCGGCACCCACACCGATGATGCCGACGCAGACGACGTTTGACGTTCAGTGGAAGCCGCAGACGGTCGTGCTGGACAAAGATCTCGTGGCGCGCACGTATCGAGGCGCGAGCAGCCGCGACGGCACGTTGACGTTCGATCCGTCGGCAACGCCGATCGCATCGCTTGCTGCCGGGACCGTCGTCGTCATTCCCGGCGTCGCGCTGCTGCGAGTCAGCGGTGTAACCAACGATGGCGGTCTGCTTCACGTCGCGGGGAAGCCGGCCGCGCTCGACGAGGCGATTTCAAACGGTCATATCGCCGCTACGTTGCCCGTAGACTTTTCGCGGATCGCGTTGGAACCGCTACCCGGCATGCACCGCGTCGACGTTGCCGACGATCTGGAGTCTCGTATCGAGCGGCAGCTTGCGGCCCCGGCTGATGCCGAGGACATAGATACCGGCGTGCATGTCGAGAGCGTGGGCCGCGGTTTCCATGCCAAGGGCGAAGTCCATGAATGGGAAATCGACCTGACCGTCAAGCCCGACAACAACAATCTGGACATGGATTTCGATGCAAAGAAAACCTTTGGCGGCGGCGGCGCGGTCATCGATCTCAGCGGAACGGGGAGGATCGAGAACCTCACCAACTCGCTCGACGTTCAGCTCAACAACGGAAGCACGACTCGAGTGACGTTCAACAACGACAACCTACGCGGCTCGGTCGACATGAAATGGGCGGTACAGTTCGACAAGGACAACGGCCCCGCGAGTCTTGCGGCGCTAAACGTGCAGCATGTCGAGAACTTGCCGTTTGGCTTCGAGCTACCGTTTTTCGTCGGCCCGATACCGTTTAAGATCGCCGTCAAGACGGGATTTGCGTTTGCGCCGGTCTTCACGAGTAAGACGACGGTCGCGCAAGGAGAGTACCATGTAACGTTCGGCGGCGGTGCGACCGCAACGGCTTCAGCGGATGGGTCACCGAGCGACGCTGGGTCGGAATCGCTAAATGGTGACGCTACGATCGACTCGTACGGTGGGACGCTTTCCCTCGCTCCGCTGGGACTATCTGCCTCGCTCATGATGCCGAGTGTGGGTCTCGAGGTCGGCATCCCGGAAGAACTCTCCGAATATTTGGGTGGTGAAGAAAACGGTGGCGGCCCGTACGTCGGAGTGATCTACGAGGCGTCGTTTGTTGCAACCGGCCCCGTTTCAATCGTGCCCTGCGAACGTCGGGAGCTTGCCGTCATCGGCGTCGTCGGTTATAAGGTGGGGCTCTTCGGCGTCAACCTCGCCGCCAAGCGCAGCCAGACGATCCTTAAGGACGTCAAGATGGTGATTCCCAGAGGCATAGCGATGTGCCAAAATTGACCACCCGCGGTTGGGCGCCCCTGGCGCGATCGTAAAAACGCGCGCGGAATGGCACCGAGTTGCCAATGCGGAACCATTAGAACCGATGCAACAACGATCGCCCCAGAGTCTAAGTTGGTCCGCCGTCCTCGCAGAGCTGCGAAGCAGCGTCGGTGAATCCGTGTATATCCGTGATGGCAAGGTTACCGAACCGGCCGGCTCGGTTCGTAACCGCTCAGCGGCAAAGGGCACCGAACTCTGTTTGTTCCCGGGCGAGCACGCGTCGACGCGGCTTGATCTCATCGCGCAACTCGAGGCGCTGGCGAAACGCACCGGCCGGCGCTTCGCGACCTCGGCTCGAGTGCGCGTTGGTATCTCACATCTGCTGATCGAGAACGTGGCCGATGAGGACATCGACGGAGCCACGGTAACCGTGATTAGAGCGCGCCGCCCGAAGCTCGGCTATAACCAAAGCCTGCAAAGCGGTGATTCCACGACGCTACGCTCGAAACGCATCAAGAACGGCTGACTAAATCACGGGCGGACGGTTATCGGACGCATCATGTCGTTGTCTTCGTGGTCGATCAGGTGGCAGTGCCAGACGTATCCGGGGCCGGCCGTTGGATCGAACGGGAAGAGATTCCGGCCGGTGTAATCTATCGCGACACCGTTTTTGATGGCTGGGACGTCCTGCGGCGTTATTCGCACGACGATGCGCGTAACGTGGCCGCACGCGGCGATGACCGTATCCTTCCAGCCGCTTTCTTCGGGACGAGCGGGTCCGGTCGTGCCGTCGTAGATGCCATCGTCCAAACAATACTTCTGCACCTTATCGATGAAAAACGGCGTCACGTCGGGATTGCCGCCGACCGCACCGGCAGCATTGGGAGCGTCGTACGCGTTGGGCGGTCCTTTACCGGGTTCGCACATGTCGTGCGGAAACGCCGCATAGTACTTCGCACCGTAGGCTTGCATGTCGAACGGAATGCGTCCGATCACTTGGAACTGCACCAGGTGAATGTGGATCGGGTGATCGTCGTTGCTGAAGTCGATCAGATCCCACACTTCGGTCGAACCGACGCGCGGCGTCTCGGTCGCCTTCCCGTGGAACCCTTCGTTATTGAGCATCATCCCGTCAATCCGGTCGGTTTCGCCGCGTCCGGGCCAGTGACAGCCGCCGGATTCGAAGATCGGATTGAGCGTGAGCTGGCGGTAGACTTGCACGGCATTGCCGTCGGCGATCGGTTTTCGCAGCGGCAAACCCCCGGGCGTTCCCGGAAGGCGCACGATCCTATCCAACTTTGGAGCGACCGTGCTGCCGCTGCCGCGTAGTGCTCCGCCCTTGGACGGATCGTAGCTGCTATCGGACGAAGGGGAATCGGCGACGAGGATGCGCATGACGCGTCCTTGCAGCGACGGCGTAAACTTCGCAAACGCGCTGGGATACGGTGTCTCCGCATTGTTTCGAACCATCACCATTTTTCCGCGGACTTTGGCAAAATCCACGATAACGTCGTAACGCTCTCCGGGTGAAAAGAGCAGATGCGTCACGCGCACCGGAGCGTCGAGAAGGCCGCCGTCGTTAGCGATGACGTAAAAGGGAACGTTCGTCTCGCCCTTGAGGCAGGCGGTATGCCCGTCGTCGGCGCCCGTGCCGGCGTTGACGCAAAACTGTAAGTTGAAGAATCGCACCGACGCTCCCTCGAGCAATCGAAAGCGATAGCGTTTCGCGGCGACACGGAACTTGGGCCAGCTCTTGCCGTTGACGGTAATGACGTCGCCGAAAAACTCGGGCATCCAGTACGGATGGACGTTGGGCTCTTGGATCGGGCCGTCGAGGCCGGACGGATAACCGTCGGGGAACAAGAGCTGTCCGTTGGTATCGAACTGTCGGTCTTGCAGCGCGAGTTCGACTTCCTGGCGCCCGGCAGGCAGTTTGCCCGCTCCCGGGATTCCGTCGTCGCCGTTACCGCGAATCAAATAGAAGGCAGCCAATCCGGAGAACACGTTGGTTCGCGTCAATCCGATGGTATGGTCGTGGAACCAAAGCGTGGCCGGCTCTTGCTCGTTTGGATAATAGTAATGGCTCGCAACGAAGGCGGATCCGCGAAAACCTCTGTGGTTACCATCGTTGCGCGTGCCCTCGGCACCCGGGGTGAACCACTGGTTCGGGCCGCCGTCGAACGACGAGGGATCCTCGGCACCGTGAAGGTGGGTGACCTGCGGAAGCGGGCCGAGGTACGGCTGTGCGTTTCCCATGCCGTTCATCTGCATCGGGGCGTTCATCGGATTGGCCCAATGGATGCTCTGGTCGATGGTGACGGTTCTCTCGAGGCTGGGACCCTTGGCGTTGCGGAACTGCCCGGGCAGGTTCGGATCGGCAAAAAGGTTGTTGTGATAGTCCACAATCGCGCGATGGTCGCGCGTCACTACCACCGTGTAGCCGGGATAGAGTCCCTTGCGAGGGAGAGGCGGATAATGCTTCGAGCCCTGATCGATCCCATAGCCGAAGACCATCGTCCCGGCCGAGTACGGCGCCGGCAACTTCGCATAAATCGATGATGGTAGTACTTTTTGCTGAAACTCTTCGGACCGCACCGTGTACGGAATGTCACCGTTCACGCGGCCGGTCGCCGAAAAGTCCGGAAGATCGTCAACGAACTGCGGTATGGGCGACGCATCCAGCGGCGTCTGCGCGACGAGTTTGCTCGCGCGCACCGACGAACGTCCGATCGCAAAGACCAAAATGCCGACGATGAAGATGAAAAAAACGCGCCTGCTAGGACGTAGCATATGCGACTTCCTTTGTAGGCGAGGTTTCGCCCTCAGAGGAGCGCCGTCTTGCGAGTGATAAGCAAGTTTGTGTGAAGCATCAACCTGCTCTCGCTTTTGCATTTGCCGCGGCGCTTGCCTACTCTATTGCTTCTGCCGCGAGCGCGGCACCTTCCACCTTCTCGCGCATGTTCGACGGCCAGTGCTTTGTAAATAAGCTATTCATACTCACTCCGCCGTACGCGACGCCCCCCGTGCCCGTAGCGGCGATAGCGCAACCCTGTGCCAACTCCATCGCTTTCGACCCGAGTGGCGTAATGGCCGTGACATCGGGCGGCGTATTCGGGAAGCTCTCGATTCGGCTGTACCATCCGCCGTATTCGGCGGCGTCGGTTCCCGCCGTGACGTTTACGCCCCGCCGACTCGTGCATCCCCGCGCGGCCGCGTGGGACGCTGACGGCAACCTCTGGGTGACCGACGACGAAAGCAATAGTATTTTCGAGTTTCGTCCGCCGTTTAGCAGCACGACGGAGGCGATTGCGACGTTGAAGGTCGCGACGCAGCCCGTCGATGTATTCGTGGATCGCGCGACGAAACTGATGTTCGTTACCGACGTGGGGGGCAATCATGCGTGCGAAAAGACGGCCTGTCACGTCTTCGTCCTTAAACCTCCCTATCTCGGAAGGCCGGTCGTCACGTGGACGTTCCCACACGCGCAACCCTACGTTGCGACGGTCGATTCGACTAATCGGCTTTTCGTGGAAATGGATCGCAGCGAAACGGCCGCAGATATCGACGTGTACGAGCCCCCATTTGCGGACGACGAAAAACCGGCGTTGGTTTTGCATCTCCGCGGCCCGGTGCGCGCGTTGGCATTCGATCCGCAGGGCAATCTCTTCGGGCAGCTACTCAAAACGGGAGGTCTCATCGAGTTTGCGGCGCCCATCGCCGGCAACCGCGCGGCGCCGACCGCATCGTTCGGATGTCCCAAAGGTGTCACGTGTAAATCCAAGAGCTGGGCGGGCTTAGCTTTCGGTCCGTGATCCCATCGCCGCGCGCTCCTATTTAGGCCTTAGCCAAAGAAAGGCTTTTTGCAAGAACGTCTTCGCGTAACTGTCGATGCAGTCGCCGTGAGCGACGATGACTTTGTCGAAATCCCACGATAGTATCTTGTCTAACGAGCGCCGCGCGAGTGACTTTGCAGTAAACGATAACCTGATGTCCCGTGGCACGCCGCCTTCGAGCACGCCGCCCAGGTTCATGAGCGCGTTTACCAAAGGGCGATTTTCTTGTGCAGAATAGTTTTGTATGAAATCCGCGAAGATTAGCGTACGCGATTTCTTGTGCAGGAACTCAACTTCATCCAGAAAGACGTTGCCCCGGAAGACGACCTGGTCGAGATCTTGCGCCCACTGCGCCGGCGATTCATCGCTTAGTTCGTTAGCAACCGGCATAGATCGGTGACGGCGTCGCATCGTCGGGGCCACCCAAACCGTCGCCGCCGGAAACGCAGCCCTCCAACTTGCGAGCCTCCACACGTGCAGCGGCGTTGGAGCAATCAGATGGCTTATCGGCGCGATCCGTCTAATCTCGTCCATCTCAGATCGCGTCGCTGCGATGGGGGAATTTATCCAAAGAGTGCCGTCGTTTAGTAAGACCACAATCATGCGCGTCGGAAGTCCAGATATTCGGTCCGAACTCCTCGATCGTCACGCCGAGAGTGCGCTCCGATAAGCAATCAAGAGGTCTCGTCGCGTCACTATTCCTACCAAACGATCCTCACCAGCGATGACGGGTAGCAACGGCGCGCGAGGATCCGCCATGAGTGTCGCAGCACGCTCGAGCGAGTCACTGGGAGAAAGGATGCCGCCGGCGGGCAGCACGATCGTCGCAACCAGCCGATCTCCATTGCCGGCGGCTAGCGCACGAGAGAGGTCTGCCAGATTCAGCACCCCCACGAAGCGGTCCCCATCGCACACCGGCACCGCCAATTCCGTATCCCCCTTCTCTTCGAGCGCGATGGATCGAATCGTTTGATTCGATTGAGCGATAAGCGGCGGCGTTCTCCCGACCTGTGATACGGAAATGCGTGCAAACACACGTGGCTTGCGGATGCGCTGCCAGTCGATGCCGCGTCGAAGCAGCTTACGTTCGTATATCGTCGATCCGAGCAGCCTTCGTCCGAGCAGCGCTGCAATGACGACAGCAACCATGAGCGGAAGAATAATCGTATAATCGTCGGACATTTCGAAGACGATCATAATCGCGGTAATCGGTGCCTCGGAAGCCGCGGCGAAGACTGCAGCCATTCCAACCAATCCGTACGCAGCCGCCGGACCCGTCCAGGCGGGAAACGCATGATGCGCCAGCGCTCCAAAGCCATCGCCTAAGAACGCGCCGGTAAACAGCGAGGGCGCGAACACGCCGCCGGAACCGCCGGCGCCGAGGGTCAGGGACGTGGCCACCGGTTTGAGCACGGCCAAGATGAATGCATGCGCGGCCGGAACGTGCGAGTAGAAGACCTGTTGAATCGGTCCATAGCCGACTCCGAAGATCTGCGGAAACCAGATGCCGATGACGCCGACCGCTCCGAAACCGATCGCTCCCTTAAGCCACTGGGGCAGCGCGAAACGCTCGAAACCATCTTCGAGTGCGTAGAGAAGATTCACAAATCCCATTGCCCATACGGCTGCGATGGCGCCGAGAACCGCGTACAGTACTAGCTCAACTGGAGAGACGAGCGCGAACCCGGCTGCCGAAAATGAGGGATGATTCCCCAGGAAAGAGCGCCCGATTACGGCCGCGATCACCGACGAAACGACGATGGCAGCAAAAGAGCGCGGCGCAAACTCGCCGAGAATCACCTCGGAAGCAAAGAACACGCCGCCGATGGGTGCGTTGAACGTTGCCGAGATGCCGGCCGCCGCACCGCAGGCAACCAGCGTGCGTACGATGGGAGCCGGGGCCCGCGATGCCTGTCCAAGCACCGAGCCAATTGCCGATCCTATTTGCACGATGGGCCCTTCGCGACCGCAGCTGCCGCCGAAGCCGATCGAGGTCGCCGACGCCAACGCTTTGACGGCGATAACGCGTGGCCGCATCATGCCGCCGCGCAACGCAACGGCTTCCATGACCTCCGGTACGCCGTGCCCTTTTGCTTCCGGCGCGAAGCGCGTCGCAACGAATGCAGCAATCGCACCGCCGAGAGCGAGTTGCAACACGACGCCAACGGATCCGACGTGGCGCGCAAAAAAAGCACCCACGACATCGAATGCAAGCCAGTTCTCTCCCGCTATCAGCGCTCGAAAGCCTACGGCGCCGAACCCGCCGCCAAGCCCCACCACGATTGCGGCGAGCACCATAAACGTGCTCTGCGAGATCGACGCGCTTCCGATTTTGACGATATAGCGCCCATCACCGGGTACGAAGCTGACCATACTTTCCGGCTTAGAGGAAACGCGAGTCGTAAGCGAGCGTGCTCAAGAGATCGGCAACCGCCTCACGCTCCTCGTCCGAGCGCACCAGCTCCGTGAAGCACTGCTCGAGGTGGTGCTGCACGATAAGGTGGCTAATGCCCTCGAGCGCCGCGCGAACGGCGAAAAGCTGCCGCAGCAGATCGATGCAGTGTGCGTCGGCGTCGATCATTCCGAGGATTCCCTCGACATGCCCACGGGCCGTCTTGAGCCGGAGTACCACCTTGGCCCGAGACTCATCGGAAAGCGGAACCGCGGCAACCCTCTTAGTCCTTTTCATTGGGAATACCCCATACCCCCTGGGTAGGGGGTATTCCTTGCTAGGGCGCCCAACAGGGGCTTTCATCATGGTTAAAGGCATCGCTTGGGCCTGCGCCCTTTTAACGTCGCTCGCGGTCGCCGTCGCGGCGGATCTCATTCAAGGAACGTTTGCGCTGCAGGGTGGTTCCGTCAGCACGGTGGGCTATCTGAAAGCCGTGGAGATCCATCGTGACCCGTTGGCCCTTCACCTCGATACCTGGCTGACGCCGCGAGGATCAGACACCCCAATCAGATCCTATGGGATCGATATGACAAAGCGCTTGCATATGATCATCGTTACCGACGATTTCCGAACGTTTTTGCACGTTCATCCGACGCTGCAATCCGACGGACACTTCCTACTCGATCAGACACTCCCTCGGGTTGCGCTCTATCACATATACTCCGATACCCAACCGACCAGCCGCACAAAGCAGGTGTTTCGCTTCGACCTTGGCGCCGGCACTTCAGTTCCTGCGGCGGCTCGCGACCTCAGCGAACGCGCACTCGCAGTAAAGGCCGGTCCGTATTGGGTGCGACTGTCCTCAAATACATTAGTGGCCGGAAGTGAAGCGCACATCGTAATTCACATCCTCAAGAATGGCGAACCCGCCACCGACCTGCACCCGTATCTCGGCGCGGCGGCGCACGCGGTATTTCTCAACGCGCGCGATCTGAGCTACGTTCACGCTCATCCTATGCCGATCCGCACGACCGCCGGCATGCACGGGCACTTGACGGAAACAGACATGATGCAGATGCCGCCGACCGCAGTATCCCCGCCTAACATGATGCTGCACGTCGCCTTAAGCGAACCCGGAATATATAAGCTCTGGCTGCAATTTCATGGTGGAACGCAGCTCTACGTCGCCGAGTTCGTGATTACGGCCTCGTGACGTCCCGTAGGCGCTAGACACCCGGAGCGAAAGACGCGGACTTTCGACGGGAGCACGGGTGCGGGGAACGACTGAGGGCAAACGAACGTACTCTACGATATGCAACTTATGCGTTTTGCCTTCTCCGCTTTGGCGACGGCCACGCTAGCCTCGTGCGGCCCTGCCTCCCTCGCGCCCCGCGGCGCGACGCAGCCGGGATTCTCTGCCGCCTCCGATTTTGCCGGTCGCTCGGCGCGTGCGCGCGATTGCGGACTCGCGGAGCAGCCCCTACCGGGGAAGTACGCGATCCTGCGCGTCGATGGCCAACTCGCCTTCAAGAAATTCGTCGGATCCGGCGTCTGGGAGTACGGCACGGTAACGCCGTCCGCCGAACCGGCGCCGACCTCCGAACCAAGCCCGCCGCCAACCGCGGTGTACGTGTACGTCGGGCGTTATCATCTTACGAAGTTCCACCAGGACGGCTGCGCGTATCTCATCACGACGCAAAGCGGTAAGGCGATCGACGGCGCCAATAACGGCATGTTCGATGGCGCTCCCCGCTTCGCGCACGAGTCCTTCACGATCGCGGCGACGAGCGGGGGCAGGCTTCGCGTCGACCTTGAGATGACCGAGAAGGGCGGCACGGGCACGCTCGCCCTCTCGGACGGGAGCACCGGTACCGTGAGATTCGACCGGCGTGAGGTTGAATCGGATGGCATCACGGAGGCGATGCATCCCGACTTCTCGTTCTCGTGCGATCCCACGGCGTATCAATATAAGACGCTGCAGACGGCGAAGCCGGGAACGTCGCGCGGATTCGGGTTCACGCCGAAAAACCCCGGCGCGGACTACCGGCTGCGGTTCAGTTTTTGCACGACCGAGAATTCGTATCTGACGGCGAACGAAGTGACAAGCACGCAGAGCTATGCATTCTCGCACGGCGCACTCGACTATCGGTTGACCGGCACCTTCAGCACGGGTGTCGATTGGGCTCACCGACCAGACGTCGTCGTATGGGAAGAAGCCTACCGCTTCGACGGCACGCGCGACAACCTGAGCGACATTCTCCTAGCGCTAGTTCGCGTGCGTTAAAGACCGCGGAACGATCCAGCTGCAGTTGCGTCATGCGGCCGAATCGTGTACGAGAGAGTTAAGAGGCCGCAAGGTGCTACACCCTGCGGCCTTGATGCGCTTGTGCCGTTTAGTGTACTGCCGCTACCTAGCGTAATCTACATCACGAACGCGTCGCTCAACGCGACGTGCCGCCGCGTCCGAATCGTGCCTATTGAACTCGACCGATCTCGTTGATCGCTCGCTTGCTTGACAAAGCAATAGAGTCCGCGCATGTTTCTCTTCTGCGCGCTATCTGAAATGGAGTCGATAATGGACGAAGTACAAGTTGAGCAGTCGAGTTATCGGATGCCACCCCAAGACGGGTTTACGATTACGCACTTTCTTACCGTTGCCGACCTCGAACGCTCTATGAATTTCTACGCAACCGTCTTCGGTGGCGAGATCGTGAGCCGCGGCGATGGAAACGCTCCGCCGTACATCAGAATCGCCAACACCTGGCTCATCATAAACGTTGGAGGCGGACCGACTCCGGACAAACCGACCGTTACGCTCCGAACGCCCGATCCCAATCTGATAAGTAGTTTCATGAATATCCGCGTCGCCGATATTCAGGCGTGCTACACACTTTGGAAAAGCCGCGGAGCGACGTTCCTAACCGAACCGATTGCGAAGTATGGTGAGATTCGCTGTTACATCCGTGATCCTGACGGTTATATCATCGAGGTCGGGCAAAGCACCGATCTTCCCTACGGTTAACGCTCGGCCGGGATCACTCTAAAAAGAATAGGAGTAATAGCATGCGTTCAAAAACAAGCGGCGTCAAACGCGGTCGATTTCTTGCCACGAGCGCGGCAGCGGTCGGTGCCGCCGCGGCGAGCTACTCCTTTGCATCGGCGCAAATGGAAGTGGCTGCAACGACGAACGGCGCCGGCAAGCCTAGCATAGTTTTCTGTCATGGCCTTTGGGCCGACGGGTCGTGTTTTACCAAAGTGATGGGGCCGCTGCAAGCGCAAGGCTACGATTGCATCGCTGCACAGTACCCGCTCAACACACCCGAAAACGACGTCACCTTTGCCAAGTGGGCGATGGACGTGGTGGACGGTCCGATCGTGCTCGTTGGACATTCATACGGCGGCGCGGTGATTACGGCCGCCGGAACCGACCCGCGCGTGAAAGCCCTCGTTTATATCAACGCGCTTGCTCCCGATACCGCTGCCGGAGAGACGTCGCAGAGCATACAGCAGAAGTTTCCGACGACCGACGTGCTCAAGCACATCAAGGTCGTCGACGGACGTATCTGGCTGACCAAAGAAGGCCTACAGTATTTTTGCGGCGATCTCCCGGCAGCTGAGCAGCAGCTCGTGTGGGCGACACAAGGCGCGCCGGCTGCCAACATCTTCGCGCACGATGCGCCCGGCGTTGCGTGGAAGACCAAACCGAGTTGGTACATCGTCGGAAAGAAGGATCACACCGTCAACCCGGAACTTGAACGCTTTCTTGCGAAACGCATGAATGCCAAGACGACCGAACTCGATTCGAGTCACGTTCCGATGCTCTCGCAACCAGACCGCGTGGTCGAAATAATTCTCAGCGCTGCGCGGTCGGCGTAGAAGTCGGATTAAGGTGGTCGCCTTACGATGAGTTGCCGGGCGGCGGCGCGGTCCGCGCCGGTTATTCGTGTGACGTATGCCCCAACGAACGCATCGAACTCGTCAACGCACGCGTAACGGGAAGCGGGCCGCAATTGCGGAAAGCAAACATTCGACGGCGGTTGCGGCATCGTCTATTCGTTGTCGCCGGCAAAAAACGGTTCGTACGTCGAGTCCATCATTCACCGGTTTGGACCGTTCTCGGATGGACAAAACGCCGCCAACATAACCTACTATAACGGCACGATCTACGGCATTACCGTTGCGGGCGGTGTCGACAACGCATCCTGTCTTAGTCCCCAAGGAGCTTTTGGCCAAAACCCGCACCGCGTGGGGTGCGGTACGATATATAGCGTAAAACCCCACGGTAGAGATTTTCGAGTCTTATATCGATTCCAAGGCAACGCCGACGGGAATTGGCCGCTGGCAGGGCTGGTTGTGTCGAACGGCTCGCTGTACGGCACAACGCTATTGGGAGGCAAGTTCGGCGCGGGCGTCGCGTACAAACTTACGCCGTAATCTCCGTAACTCCAGCCTGGCATGGCTTAGCGAGGCTCTCGAAGCATTTGTTGGTCCTACACGCAGTGCCTGACACTTGCAGTCGTCGCCCGTCACATCAGTAATTGTCCGGCGGACGCAGCGACGGGGCCTTGCTTACAAAAAATGACGGCGGGTACGGAGCCGGGATGCTTTTGTAGGGTCGAGGAGCGATCGTGAAGTCAAAGCTGTCGAGCAAACTGTTGGCCCGCGCATCGGTGTAACCGGCACTTTGCGTACCGAGGGCCGGCAAGCTGAAAACCTGCTCGACGAACTTCAGAACGCTGCCGAACTCGTACACAGTGTGGACGACATGCGGCTGAACGTAGGGCGAAATGATCAAACACGGCACGCGAATGGACAAGCCGCGAAAATCTTTCTGCGGCGGCGCCGCATCGTCGAACCAGCCGCCCCAGTCGTCCCACACGACGACGATCGCGGTCGTCTTCCACGCGCTCGACGCGCCGATTGCGTTAACGACGGCGGATACCCACGACGGACCGTAAGCCGTTCCATAGTCGGGGTGATCGGACCAGTTAGCGTCGGGGATTACCCACGATACGCCGGCGAGCTTTCCGTTCGCCGCATCGCTGAGAATTTGCGTCGGCGGTGAAATCACGCGGTTGGTCCAATCCGAACTATAACGCACCTTCTTGATGGCATCGAACGACGACCACGTGCTTCCGCCCGACTGTGAAATCTTTGGCGCGTAATACTTCCACGAAACGCCGGCGGCATCGAGCGTATCGGCCATCGTCCTAAACTGCGTAAAACAGGGCGCATATGGCTGACCGAATTGCTCGACCCGATTGGCGTTGTAGGTCGCCGTCTTCGTGCCGGCCGGCGCATCGCAACCCCACGGAAGCGCCGTCGGCACGTCGGCCTCCGACAGCGTTGGGGTAAGATCCGCCGTTCCCGCGATCAGCGTGAGGTGCGCCGTAAAGCTAGCACCCCATAACGTGGGAAACATGTTATCCGCGAGCACGTATTGCTGCGCCATCGTCCAATACGGCGCAGTTTGGCTGCGCTGAACGTAGGAATAGGGATATTTCCCGGCGAGCGCTCCGTTCGTCGACTTCTCCAGATCGAACTTGTCCATCTTGCCGTTGTCCCAGTCGCCAATCGCCGTTTTCAAATAGTGGTCCAAGTACCGCTGTTGAAACGGAATTTGCTGCAGCGTGACCTTCGTGCCGTCGTGGAGATAGCCGTACGTATGTGCGTCGGCATTCGGATAACCGGCGAAGAGATTGTCGAAGCTGCGATTCTCTTGCACGATGATGACGACGTGCTTGATGTAGGTACCGGCGGCAGCGGTCGTGAGGCGCGCTTGCGGCGCGCTCGGCACTACTCCGTCGTTGCCGGCGAGAGTGTTTGGCGGATGAGCGCCGGCGCAGCCGGCTAGGCAGAGGGCTGCGACGTACGGCCAGTATCGCGGTTGCATGGAGGAGGGTTCGCGCAAACGCACGCTCTCCGCCTAGGGGCCTTACTACGGGTAGGCCGCTTGAGATTTTAGCGCCGTACTCGATAGCGCCTGCTCAAGCTTGTCGCGAGTCTCGCGCGAAGCGCATTGGTGGAATGCCGACGTAGCGCGTAAACGCAACGCTGAACGTGCTTGCCGAGCTGTAGCCAACGCCTTCGGCAACAGTGGCGACAGCCGCATGTTTCTGCCGCAGCAGCTTCTTTGCGAGCGCCATACGCCACGCGAGCAAATAGTCCATCGGCGTAACGCCAACGACACGGTTAAAACGATCGAAAAATGCCGAGCGTGAAAGCGCTGCCTCTTTTGCCAGCTCCGCAACCGTCCATTGCCGCGCCGGGTCTTCGTGCAAACGTCGAAGGGCGACCGAAAGAAATTCGTCGTGGAGTCCGCGTACGAGCCCCGGGGAAGCAGATGTTTCAAATGCTCGAAGCGCTTCAATGAGGAGCACTTCAAGTAAACGCGCAAGAACAACGTCACGCGCCGGACGTTGCGCGCGCGCTTCCTCACTCACGAGTTGCGCGAGAGTCGCAAGCCTTTTCTCTCCGCGAACGTGAACGAGATGCGGAATCAGCGATACGAGTAAAGCGGCGTCGGACGAGCGAAATTCACAGTAGCCGATCAACAAGCGCACTTCTGCCGGGCCGCGCTGATCGCCGAGTCGATATTCGCCATCGGCCATTCGGACAGGTGCTTGCTCTTCAAGGGCCGCCTCGAGGCTCGTCATCGTAAAGCTGTCCGCCGCGGGGATCAACGCAAAATCACCTTGCTGGAGCACGATCGGTTCTTGCCCGTCGACCGCGAGGGTGGCTGATCCATAGGCGCACAGGCAGTAGAACGGCCGCCCGTATTCGGAGCGGCGTACCCGCCATCGGCCGGCGGCATCGACGACCTTCGTGAACGGCGCACCGGGTTGCAACAGCCCGACAACCTCGGTAAGGGGATCCGCCAATTTGGACTCCAAGCGAAATGTTCGGGACTATTTAGTATAGCAAGTCCAGCTACAGCGGTCTAAGCTCGTTCTATGAGTACAGTTCTAATCACCGGATGTTCGTCGGGCTTTGGGCTCGAGACCGCCCACTACTTCCTGGAGCGCGGGTGGCACGTCGTTGCCACCATGCGCGTCCCGCGCGAAGCTGTTCTGCCACAGTCCGAGCGCTTGCGGATTCTTCCCCTCGATGTCACGGACGCGCATAGCGTAAGGCGTGCGATCGAGAGCGCAGGGCCCATCGATGCGCTGGTCAACAACGCCGGCATCGGCTTGATGAGCGTGTTCGAAAACACGGACATGGGCACGGCGCGCGAAGTCTTTGAAACCAACACTTTCGGAACAATGGCAGTGACGCACGCAGTGCTCCCGCAGTTTAGAGAACGCGAAGCCGGTGTCGTTGTGAACGTTACCTCGAGCGTGACGTCTCGCCCCCTGCCGCTTCTCTCGATCTACACCGCAAGCAAAGCTGCCATCAATGCATTTACGGAATCACTTGCGCTGGAGCTCGAGCAGTTTAACGTGCGCGTGCGCTTGGTGATACCGGGCTCTTCTCCGGAAACCGCCTTCCGTCACACCGCACGCCTACGAATGCAGCGCGCTGCACCAACGGAGCAGTACGCTGATTTTGCGCAAGCCATCTTCGCGAGAATCGGTCAGCAGTCCCTATTCACAACGTCGCGGGACGTGGCCGAAGCGATCTGGTACGCAACAACCGACCCAGCTTCACCAACGCGAATTCCCGCAGGCGCCGATGCCGTTGCGCTCTCAGCGTAGTGTAGAATAGCGGGCAATGAAAAGATACAAGCCCCCGATTCGTGCGTGAATCAAGGGCTCAAGTTGGTAGCGCCAACGGGAATCGAACCCGTTATCGAGACTGCAGATTGATGCAACCTATACGGGAATTCGGTCGAATTCGGTCCTTTTTCCTTTCTATCATATGCAGATTGATGCAATCTGATGCAAACCATTGGTAGACATTTGGGTAGACGCTGCAGCAGAGGAGCCGCAAGGCTATCGGCTTAAGGCACTCTTCCTTCGTCTGGTCGATTTAACCGTGCGCTTGTTGGCTGGTAATAGTGGCTCGTGAGCATTCGCTATCAGGCGCCGGTCGATCACGGTGGAATAGACAACCGAGGTGGCCGTCGGCCCGAATCGGGACAGAGCCGCAGCAACGCTTTCGAGATCACTCATCGTCGCAACCGATACCTTCACGATAAAGCAATCTTCGCCCGTGATGTGGTGGCACTCCAGAACTTCTTGAGTCGCCTCAATGAGACGCTCAAACGGCTCGTACTTTCCCCCCGTAAAGCGCACGCGGATGAACGCTGAGATAGCACGCCCAAGCTTCGTAGGATCAACGGCAGCATGATACCCACGAATCACCCCGTGCTCCTCGAGTCGGCGAATGCGCTCCGCAACGGCGGGTGGGGTGAGACCGACGATGCGCCCCGCTTGCGCGAGTGTCACGCGCGCATCCTGTTGGAGATGTCTCAATAGGGCCCAATCCGTGTCATCGCAATCGAAAGTCATTTTGGATATTACCATCGATTCATAAGGTAGGTCCGCCGGATAAGTATATAATACCTCTGCCATTTTGACCATAGTGCTTGTACTATGAAAGGAAAGCCCCGTTCGAAGGAAGGGATTTCGATGTCCACAAGCTACTCGCCGAAATACAGCGCTGTCAGTGAATTTGTCCCCGTTGCGCCAGACGAAGCAATCCGGCACTTCGAGGGAAAGTTGAAGCTAGAAGTGGACCCCGCCGACGTCCATTATGACAATGGTAAAGGTGTCAGTACATTTGTCGTTATCGATACGCGTTCTGAGGACGACTATCGGCGCGAACATATTCCCGGCGCGATAAGCCTCCCACACCGGAAAATGGACGCGCAAACTACGAAGGACTTGCCGCGCGATCGCATCGTGGTGACCTACTGTTGGGGCACCGCATGTAATGCTTCCACAAAGGGCGCGCTTCAGCTGGCGCGATTAGGGTTTCAGGTCAAGGAAATGATTGGTGGCATCGAGGGATGGAAGAGTGACGGATACTCGACAGTTTTGGGATCGTGAGCGTCGCTCTGATAACGTGCCAGCGCTTCGCTAAGCTTCCCTCCGATGAACGGCTCCTCGTTGACGCGCTTGCGCAAAGAGGAGTCGCGGCGTTTCCGCGCGTGTGGAGCGATCGATCGGATGATTGGGATCACATTGAACTTGCGGTGTTGCGATCGTGCTGGGATTATCACGAGAAGCCGCGGCGATTCCGCTCGTGGGTTAAGCTAACGTCCCGCGTGACGAGAGTCTTCAACCCGCCAGAACTGATCTTATGGAACATGCACAAGGAATACTTGGCCGAACTTGCCGCTGCTGGGATTCCCATCGTCCCGACGATACTTGTAAGAATGGGACAATCAGCCTCGGTTGACGACCTACGCCGTAAGCTACTGACGGAAGAGTTCGTCATTAAGCCGGCGGTGTCAGCCAGCGCGTCTCGTACGACTGTTATTGGACGCGGGCACGTCCCGTTTGATAGTGCGCAGCGCGACCTTGACGATCTTCTTCGTGATCAGGATGCGCTGGTACAACCGTTCTTGCGAGAAATCTACGATCTTCAGGAGCGATCGCTGATCTTCATCGATGGCGCATTCTCGCATGCGGTGAAACGACCACCGCTGTCGACCGGCGCAGCAGGAGGTGACTCCCGCGAGTCTCTAATCGATCCCAGCGCCGAAGAAATCGCGTTGGCGAACAGGGTTCTAGCCGTCGCACCCTCCGAGACACTCTACGCCCGCGTTGATCTGATACCACGCTACGACGGATCCTTCGCACTAGCGGAGCTGGAGGTCATTGAACCGGCACTGTACCTTGGGCACCATGCGCCGAGCGTGGCGAAGCTGGCTGATGCGATTATTTCAAAACTCGAGAACCGATCGTGACGGTCCCTCATCCACTGTTTCTAGCTGACGTCGAGCGACATGAGGCGTTTCACGATGCGATCGCTACTATTGATCGTTACCTAACCAACGTCGAGAGCCTCCCCGTCGAGCGCGCCATCGATGCTTCAGAAGTCGCGCGGTTCATCGAGCGAATTAATTTCGCAGTGCCCATGAAACCGGACGAGGCGATCGCGTATGTCAACGAGGCGATGCTTCGCTTTCAAACGCACACAGGGCATCCAGGGTACTTTGGGCTATTCAATCCGGCATCCACCGCAATGGGTATCGTGGGCGAAGCGATGGTCGCGGCGTTCAACCCACAGCTCGCGGCTTGGTCTCATGCGCCGTTTGCCGTTCAGCTTGAGCAGTTCCTCATCCGGTCAATGGGCCGACGCTTCGGCGAGGAATTCAGTTATGGAGCGTTTACCTCTGGCGGGGCTGAAGCCAACTTCACCGCGACATTGTCAGCTCTCGCGAAGCGCTTCCCAACGTTCTCTTCCGCCGGAGCGCGCTCTCTGCCCGGGCAACCCATTGCCTATGCTAGTGCGGCCGCACATCATTCCATGATCAAGGTTGTCCGCGCGCTTGGCCTAGGCACCGAGGCGCTGCGTATCGTTCCTTGCGATACGTCGTATCGAATGGACGTTGACGCACTGCGCGACGCGATCGAGTCGGATCGCCGTGCCGGTTCCTATCCGTTTTTTGTTGTCGGAACGGCCGGGGCAACTGCCACCGGAATCATTGAACCCCTTGCCGCGATCTCGGACGTCGCTACTGACAATGGCTTGTGGTTTCACGTGGACGCGGCGTGGGGCGGCTTTGCGGCCTTCGTTCCCGAGTTCCGAAGCCTCCTCGCCGGCGCTGAATTCGCAGATTCTGTGACGTTCGATCCGCACAAGATGCTCGGGATCCCGATGGGCGCAGGTATGTTCCTCACGCGCCACGGGAGCATTCTGGGAGAAGTCTTCTCCGTCACCACGAGCTACATGCCGGCGAGTACGTCGGATGACCAGCTCGATCCGTTTACACACTCGATGCAGTGGTCTCGGCGCTTTATCGGACTTAAGCTGTTTCTCTCATTGGCGGTCGCCGGGTGGGATGGATATGCGGAGGTTCTGCGTGACCAGGTGCGATTGGGCAATCTCTTGCGCAAACAGCTGGTGGCCTCGAACTGGAAGCTACACAACCGTACACCGCTGCCGATCGTATGCACGACTCCAATGCTCACATCGAAAGCGCCGGCTAAGATAAGCGAGGATGTCAAGCGCCGTGGTAGATCTTGGGTGTCCTCGGTTATTCTTCCGGATGGAACACCAACCATTCGCGCCTGTATCTGTAACTACCGGACATCGGCAGCCGACATAGAGAGGTTGATCGTCGACCTTACGGACGCCGCCTCAGAGAGTGTCAGTCAGGCTTAAGTAGACGTTCGCAGAGAGGTGCGCTAAAAAGCCTTAGGCTATAAGACTTTTGGTAGCGCCAACGGGAATCGAACCCGTTATTGCGGATGCAGATTGATGCAGCCTATACGGGAAATCGGCCGAATTCGGCCGATTTCCCATTTTTAATCATATGCGATGCAATCTGATACAAGTACTTGGTAGGCATTTGGGTAGACATCGCGACCCGTGACTAACCGTCAGCGGAGGAGGGTGGTTCCGTCCCGCCGCGTTCTTCTACCAGCCGCCGCCTGGGGGGGCGGACGTTGGTTGCGAAGACGGCGCCGGGCTCGGCGTCGGTCCCGGCTTGGCCCCATCCTTGATCACGATAACGTCTTGCATACCTTCTGCGTAGTGAAACGCGCAGCCGACCAGATACGTGCCCGCCTTGGAAAGTTTGACTCTAACGGATCCGCCCGGCTTGATCGGACCGCTTGCATAGCCGGGGCCGAACACTCCGTTCCCGCGTGCGCTAACCGAAAGGTTTATGTTAGCCGGAAAGTGTGCCGGCGGACCGCCGACGGCTTTGACAAAGTCGAACGTATGCTCATCGGTTTTCGAAAGATTGTGAATCGTGATCACGGTTCCGGGCGGAAAAGCGAGCGTTTGTGCGCGCCGCGTCTGTGTAAAACCACCAACCATGCCCCAGGGCTTGTGATCTGAAGTGCCGACGCCCTCTGCGGGAAGTTCTTCGCCAACGCTGTTTCGGGGTAACGTCGCCGTTAGTGAAAGGTCGTCGCTCATCCTCATGACGTGTCCCGGCATAGCAGGCGTGAGATTGTTGCTACGGGCATTGAGCGGGAAGGCGACGCCGCTACCTGCATTTTGAGGCGTCAGGCCTCCTCCGCAGGCAACGAGGCCGCACGCGACCAGCCCCATTGACAAGGCTGCTAGTTTTCTGAACATCGAGTCCTCCAAAGAATCTTGTTGATTTACTGGAGTTTACGCGATGGTCATGAAGAGAGTATAAATCGTTTGATGACTCGCGCCCTTACGCACGTTTTATTTTGCGCTATCCGAGAGTTATATCGTGCGTCGTAGCGTTTCCCGCGTGCATCTCGATCGTACGATAACCGATCGCGTGCAGAAGCTGATTTGGCGGAAGCGCCAGCGGCCCCGGCTTCGGCGCGCTCCCGGGTGATGGCTGCGGATACGCGGTCGCATTGGCGGTCGCGAATCGAATGTTGCCTTCGGTGTGCTCGATGACCTGATGGATGTGTCCGTTGAGTACGGTCACCGCATCGAAACCAGCGAGCATTGCGAGCGCTTTCGATCCATCTTCCGTCGTCCAACCCCATTGCGGATAGAGCGCGTAGAGCGGTACGTGAGCAAAGACGACGATCGGACGGGATTTCGGAACCGCAGCGAGGTCGTGCTGCAGCCAACCGAGCTGGTCGTTGCCGAGCTTACCCATATTCTCGAAGTCAAAGACGTTAACGAGCGCAACGTAATGGACGTCTTGCGCTTCCCATGAAAACCAGCCGTCGGCTCCCGACTTGGCCGGGAAGTTTGCGTAAAACGGTTTCAAGCCGTCCTGCAGTGCATCGTGCTCGCCCGGCAGTACGATCGTTGGCGCCTTGAGCGAACCCAACAGCTGCTTGCCGAGATCGAATTGCTCAGGCTTTGAAAGATGCGTAACGTCGCCGGTGTGAATGACGAAACTCGGCTGATTTGGAAGCGCGTTGATCTTGTCGATCGCCTGCTTTAGCGTGCCTGCAACATCCGGGTTCGCAGGCTGGTGAAATCCGAGGTGACTGTCGCTGATCTGAATGAAATACGGATCTTCCGGCGACATGCCGGCCGCGCGAACGATGCCGCCTGCTGTCATTGCGTACGCGATACCCGCGCCGGTCCAGCCGACGTGTCCTAGAAAGTCGCCGCGTTTCATGGCGTGGTTCCTCCCGTGGGGCGCACGACGATGACACCCTTCATATATGGGTGCAGCGCGCAGAAATAGGCGTAAGTCCCCGGCTTGCTAAAGGTGTGCGTCCAGCCGTCGCCGGTATCCATGCCCGTTGAGTCGAATGATTTATCGACCGCGGTTACCGTATGCGCCTCACCGTCGTCGTTGACGAAATGTACGGTCGTACCCGGCGCAACGGCGAGCGTTGCCGCGTGGTACGCAAAGTCTTTGATGTGCACCGTCGGGCCGGCGGGGGCCGGAGCCGCGCCCAAGGCGGCCAACATGGCTGAGGCTAGTAAGAGAACTTTCATATCGCTACTATGCGCAACTACCGACGCCGGTTCGTCTAAGGGCAATTTACTCCGATCAAAGATTCATCGTCCTGTTCCGGTCGAGGGTGAGACCCCGCGTGTGGTCGACGCCATCCGCCGTGATGAAGTGAATGGTGTATTTTTCGGGCGGGAGTCCGTCGATTTCGAACCTTCCGTCCCGGACCAAGGCGTACGGGCCGCCGGCAACCACGATCGTTCCATGCATGGACGCGTGAATGTGACAGCGCAGAGGCACGACTCCGGGACGAGTAAACGTCACGGTCTTACCGGGTCCGGTGTCGTAATAACCGAGATCGAAGCCGTTGGCTTCGTCGGTGGAATAGATGCTGTGATAGAGCGGGTCCTCGTTGGAAAACCGCACCCGGCTTCCGGCGGGAACGACGATCATCTCCGGCTTGAACGCGAGACCTACGTTGCGCATTACGAATTCGCCGGCTGCGGCTCTATCCGCCGGGCCGCTCACCCAAACTGCAAAGCCGCGCGCCGCCGTTCCGCTAAGCGAAAAGGTTTGCGCGACCGCTAACGCAGCCAACACGAACGCGTTCACGCTTGCTGCCCAAAGATATCGGCAAGTTCCTCGACGTTTGCGGCACGCGGGGGCGGTGGGACCAAGCCGCCATCGATCAGCCCGATGAAGGCCTTCACACAACTCGAATCCCACTGAATGCCCGAGCCGCGCAGCAGTTCCACGCGTGCATCGTGAGGTGTTAGCGCACGGCGATAGGGGCGGTCCGTAGTCATTGCATCGTACGTGTCGGCAACAGCGATTATTCGCGCGCCCAAGGGGATGTCGTCACCGGCAAGCTCGCTGGGGTAGCCGCGTCCATCCCAGCGCTCGTGGTGGTGCAGAATGCACGGCATCGCTTCGCGCATTGCCTCGACCCCGCTCAGAACATCGCTCGCGATTCTCGGGTGGGAGCCCATGATCGCTCGTTCGTGCTCGTCGAGCCTCGCGGGTTTAAGGAGGACGGCGTCCGGAATGCCGATCTTCCCCACATCGTGCAGAAGCGCCGCGATCTCGATCGTTTCGCCGAAGCGAGCGCTGAGGCGCATGCGCTGCGCCAGCTTTACCGCATATCCCGAAACGCGCTCAGAGTGGCCGGCCGTGTACGGGTCGCGCTTGTCGATGATGGCCGCGATGCCCATCATCGTCTGCTTGAAAGTCTCATCGGCCAAGCGGCGTTGGCGGTTGAGCTCGCGCTGAGCCTGGAAAGCTAACGCGAACAACGATATGAAGATGAATCCGCACGCGATCCATGTGACCTTGAAAACGAACGGCTGCGCTTTTTTGTAATCGGCGTCGAACTGCGCTTGTGAAAAATCGACGCCAATCACGACGGCTACGCTGTTGTCGTTCGGATTCCCATAAGGCGAGTACGCTCGGAAAAGACTTTCTCCGTTTATGGACTGCTTGGGGCCGACGACGTACTCGCGAGCCGCGATCGCCTTCGAGACCAAGGCCCGCTCGGGCGGGGTGCCGGCTGGGAAAACGGCGGTGCCGTCCGATCGGTACAAGAACAGCGCGCGATCGCCGGGTATGCCGGCCAGGCCCGCCAGATTCTCACTTTCCTGAGTTAGGGTTGCCTCAAGGCCGCGCGGAATCGGATGGCTCATGTCGGTATGCTCGAAGGCCGGCGTGAGATCCGAGCTCACACGGGCCAACGCAGAGTAGACTGCGGCTCGGGTTTGTTCGGCCTCTTGGCCAGACGCGAACAGGTAAGAAAGCACCATCGCCGTGCTCAATGAAAGCACCAGCGTCATCAAGCCGAAGCGCACGAGGAAATCGAACTTCCGCACGTTTTTATTAAATGCTACGCCGAAGCGAGGACGGCGATTCCGGGTTTCCAATTGGCGGCACATAAGCCGCCGCTCTGCAGGGCTTGGAGCATGCGCAACACTTCGTCCACGCTGCGGCCGACGTTATTGTCGGTGACCGTAGCAAACTTCAAAATGCCCTTCGGGTCGATGATAAACAATCCGCGCTGCGCCAGGCCCGCATCGTCGAGAACGTCATAAGCTCGGGCAGTGTCTTTGCTCATGTCGGAGGCTAACGGATACTTCACGCCGGCGATTCCGTTGCGCTCCCGGGGAGAGCACAGCCAGGTCCAGTGTGACGAGAGGGAATCCACCGAACAGCCGAGGACGTCGGCACCCAGGCGTGCGAACTCGTCATAGCGATCCGAGAACGAAACGATTTCCGTGGGGCAGATGATCGCGAAATCTTTCGGATAAAAAACAGCACAAGCCACTTTCCCTGGTAGTCGGCGAGCGATACCTCCTTACCGAGGGTAGCCTTATCGGTCGCATCCTTCGTGCTGGAAACCGAAAGTCGGGGGCGCGTTTACCAACCTTTATCACAAGTTTGTACTCTCTCTCTACAGCATGAGAACGATTTGGTTACTCGTTGGGTCAAGCTTAGTAGGCGCAACTAAAGCGCACGGTTCGTCCGATCGGCGGGATCGAACGCGGCGTCATTTATACGCCCGAAAGCCGTTTTCGGTTCGGCCTTGGCGAGGTTGCCGGTGCACCGTCCTACCGAGTTACCGAGTTTCAGACTTTCTTCAGAACTTTGGCGGCATGGTATGCTAGTAACATTCTCCCGCTAAAAAACATGGAGACACCGTGCGCATCGTTTGTCTTTTTATTTGTGCCTTGCTGATTGTTCCACAAGTAGCGCTTTCGGCGAGCAGCCAGGATAACGTATCTCTCAGCGGCATCGTAGTGTCGGTCAACGGCAAGGCCGTTGTGGTGGAAACGTCATCCGGGCGTAAGACTGTTGCTTACTACGCAAAAGTTCGCCTCTTCGGCATTCGCAGCTCATCGCTGGATAAGGTCACGGCGAATTCCTTTGTCGGAACGACGGTTTCTCCTCAGCCGGACGGTTCGTTTCAATCGACCGAAGTGCACATCTTTGCGCCGTCCTTGCGCGGCACCGGTGAAGGTTTCACAAAGATGGACGACGGTCGAGGCCACATGATGGCAAACTCTACGGTGCGAACGACCGTTCAGCCGAATATGATGGCGAATTCAACGGTGAGGTCCGTCGGCGGGAGTACCGCCGGAAAAACGATCACGATGGTCTTTCCCAGCGGCACAAAGGTGATTCACATCCCGGCCGGCGTTCCAGTTGTTTACATCGAGCCGGGAACGACCGCCATGCTGACGCCCGGCACGCACGTTCGCGTCGCGGCCACGGAGAACGGCCAAACGCTTGTTGCAAGGTTTATCATCGCGGGAGAGCATGGGTTGATCCCTCCGATGTAAGCTCCGGCGAAGGACGTGTCGCCGCGAGTTCCCTCGCTACCGGAGTCGCGGCCATCGCGATCAACTCCGGAAGTTCCCAATCCGGATAGCGCCGCGTCATCTCCTCGGTCAGCTGCCGTGTTGCCAGTTCGGGCATGACCCAACGCGACGCCAATTTCACCAAGACAGGGCCGCCATCGCCCGCGAAATGGTGTCGACGCTGCGAGCCAACCACGCACGCGTCGAGGATGGCACAAAAATAGAGCAGCTGGCCGCAGAGCTTTCAGCCACGAACGCCGAATTTCAGGCGCTGTGGGAGGGCAGCGATATCACGGTCGACTTTCATTCACGTACTCCGCGCTTGCACCCCGGGAGGCTCAGACAGTGACGCTCGTCGTCGCTCTCCCACATGACGAGGAGACCCGTGCTAAGCTTCGGTATTGAAGCAGATTGCTGGCGAGGAGCTGAATCGTGAAACACACCGCAATCTCACCCGGCGAGGCCGCCGATAGACTTGCCATCCGCGAACTTGTTGAAACCTACGCCTATTGCGCTGACCGGCGCGAAGCCGCAGCTCAAATGGCATTGTTCACGGCAGATACACACTTCGTCGTGTTTATGGACGCCAAAAATCCGAAGCCGTCGCAAGAACTACACTCCCGCGATGCCCTTGCCCCCGTTTTCGCGGATCTGAATAGATATCAGGCGACTATGCACTTCGTGGGACAGAGCACGATATCGTCGCTCACGGAGGACCGCGCCACAGGGCAAGCCTACTGCCTGGCCCACCATCTCACCGTCGACGGCGATCGCCGACGCTTGATGATCGCGACGCTTCGCTACCTTGACACGTTTTCGAAATTGGACGGTGCGTGGCTTTTTGCCGAGCGACTGCTTTATGTTGATTGGTTGGAGGAACGCAATCTGTCCTGACCGTTTGTGAATTTCGTGCAGATTGACGTGATCTGAAGCGAGTACTTGGTAGACGTGTTGCCCACGGGCCATTCTAATCGATCTCGGAAGCGTCCTCAAAGCGACGCAAACCAGACGCTTCGATTTCGTCGATCGATCGGCGATAGACGATGCCCCCATTTGCGCTAACTGCGTCGTTGATTGGCACGGGGTCGGACTCGACGACGCGGGCCAGCAGCGCGTGCATACCTGCCGGCATCACCTCGGTGAGCTCGTCGCGAGCCTCTTCATCGCCGCCTCCCGGCAGCGCGGCGACATCGATCAGCATCGAAGCATCCGTGTCGGATCCTTCTGAAACGAGCTCCCCATCGACCGACCGTCCAACTAACTCCGAGCGCTCGAGACGAATGACTCCCTGGCGAGAAAGGTCGAGCAGTATCGCATTAGCAGCGGCAGCTTCCTCGAGCGTCGGAAAGATCGCAGCAATGTAGTTCTCGATCATGCTATGGCGCGTATTCGGGATCATAATCATAGGGGTAAAGGTAACCGGGATAGCTGTAATCCCAAGCGTCGTTGTGAATGTCGGTCTTACTGCGACGAAAGATCGTTGCACCAAATTGCTTGGCGATTGTATCGATCGGTGTGGTCCAATCCTCGGAAACCTCGGCGATAACCGCCGACTTTCCCGGCTTGATAACGAAGTTCGTTTCGTAAGCAGCCTGATCGTGTTCGTCCGCCTTTACCACGTCGGCGGTCAGTCCAGCGACGCCACCTGCGGCCGCTCCGATACCGGCGGCAGCGCCCGCCGCTATGGTTGCTCCGGCGGCGGCCCCGATCGGGCCGGCGAGCGCGCCCAGCAGCGCACCGATTCCAACGCCAAGAACCGTGCGCAAACCGGGGTCGGTATCTTTAGTGCGCACCTGCGTGTAGCCGAACTTGTCACGGTGAACGACGGCCGCGCCATGCACCGTAATATCTCCACTGTCATCCAGGCGCCAAATCGCGTGAAGCGCATCGAATGCTTGGGTGTCATTGTCAACGACGATAGCTACGTAACTGTCCACTGTTTACGCCCCCTGGGTACTCCGCTGTCTAAAAGCTAACAGACCGCCCCGACGATAGGGAGGAAGTCGGAGTCCCTGCCTCATTCGCAGAATAGGGTCAGATGACGTTCGGCGAACTGCTACGCCGGCATCGGAAAGCTGCCGGGATCGCCCAAGAAACCCTTGCCGAGCGCGCCCACCTCAGCGTCGAAACCGTCGGCGCGCTCGAACGCGGCACGCGCCAAAGGCCCTACCTCGACACGATCTCATCGCTGGCGGAAGCCCTCGGGTTGTCGGTCGACGATCGTGCCGAACTCGAGAGGGCGGCATCGCGTGGCGATGACGCGGCTCGGCTCCCTGCGAACAATCTTCCGGCGGAGATCTCGAGCTTCATCGGCCGCGAGCACGACGTTACCAAGGTGCGTGAACTTCTCACGTCCCATCGTATCGTCACGCTGGTTGGTCCTGGGGGCGTCGGCAAGACGCGCCTAGCACTTCGCGTTGCAGGAGATCTGGTAGCGGCGAGATCCGACGGTGCCTGGTTTGTCGATTTCGCACCCATAAGCGAGGCTTCGCGGATTCCATCGGTAATTGCAGCCGGCGTCGGACTGCCTCAAAGCCTGAGGCTAAAATCGCTGATAGACGCTCTGCGTACTATGACGATTCTTCTCGTCGTCGACAACTGCGAGCACCTCGTTGGCGACATTGCGTTAGCCGTCAACGCCATACTGCGCGAGTGTCCGAATATAGCGATTCTCGCGACCAGCCGAGAGCCGCTATCAACGGAGGCCGAGCGCTTATACCGGGTGCCGACGCTCGAGTTGAACGATGCAGTTAAGCTGTTCGTCGATCGCGCTCAAGGCGCCGATAGCCGATTTGCACTTGACGATCCAGGGCGGAAAACCGTCGCAGACATCTGTCGGCGACTCGACGGCATCGCCTTAGCGATCGAAATTGCTGCCGCGCGCACTGGCGTGGTTTCACTGGAAACCGTGGCCTTGGAGCTCGGTGAGCATCTGAACGCTGCTATTGGACGGCGCCGCACTGTAGTCTCTCGGCAACGGACGATGGAGACGCTCTTTGACTGGAGTTACGGCCTCCTTGACGAGCGCGAGAGCCTCGTGTTTCGCAGACTTTCGGTGTTTGTAGGCGGCTTTTCGGAAGAGCTCGCCGTCGCCATTTGTGCGAATTCAAAGATGTCGAAACGTGCGGTATCGGGCGCGTTGGCGTCGCTCGTCACCAAATCCCTCGTACAGGGCGAAACTGACGGGGCTGCCCCACGTTATCGGCTGCTCGAACCGGTAAGACAGTATGCCCGGGAGAAACTGCGCGCACGAGAGGAAGACGGGGATAGCGCACGCGCGCACGCTCTCGCGTTGCTTGCGCTAGCTGCGCCTTTTGACACGTCCCTGGAAGTACCATCCGATCGCCTTTTCAATGCGGTGGTTCAGCCGGAACGCGAAAATTTCCGCGCGGCGGTGGAATGGAGTTTGAGCAAGAACGGGAACGTCGAGATCGCGCAGCGTCTGGTCGGATCCATCACGGTGATGTGGTACGGCGTCATGTCGGGCGAAGGGCAGCGGTCGATGATTCAGTCCGCTTTGAACACGTGCGACGCAACCACGCCGCACAAGGTACGCGCGAGGCTCGAGCTCGCAGCCGCTCGGCATGCAACGGAGTTTGCATCGGATATGCGGGCAGCGCTTGCCGCCGCCGAGCAAGCTCTGCACGGACAGCCGCCGGACGATATCCGTGGAATAGCCAGCGCCCAATATCTCGTCGGATTGGGACTCAGCCGATGCGGCCGCATCGTCGAAAGCGAGTCGGCGTTTCGACAAGCGCTCGCGAAGGCACGTTCCGCCGGCGCTAAAGGTACCATCGCTGCTGCGAACGCCGGCCTTGCGGCCGTACGTTTGCTAACCGGTGATCTCGACGAGGCGCGGAGCCTCGTTCGTGAAGCACTCCACATCCACCGCGATGCCGAGTGCGAACGGCTGGGCGCTGCAACCGCGGTCCACATGGCTGAGATCGAATTTGCCGCCGACCAAACGGAAACGGCGCTATCGTTGAGCCAAGACGCTTCGAATTTCTACCGCAAGGAACGTAACTGGTGGCTTCTGGCCTTCATCTTGGCAAATCAATCGGCCTACGCCGTCGCATTGGGTCGCTACGATCAGGCGCGTGACGACGCGCGCGAAGCTCTGCTACTCGGGGATAGGATTGGCCTACGCCGGAGTGCGTCGTGGGCATTGCAACATCTTGCTGCCGTTGCGGGCTTTCGCAACCACGTGGAAGCGGATCGACGCGATGTCCGGCGTTCGGCGCAGCTACTCGGCTTCGTCGACGAAGCGTATGGTCGAGGCGGGGCGATTCGAGAACATACCGAGCAACGCGAGCGCGACAAGCTGATCGCAGCCCTGCGGGAAGCTCTTGGTGAGACAATGCTCGTTGCGCTCATGGCCGAGGGCGCGAGTTGGACCGAAGACCGGGCTCACGCTGAGGCGCTAGAGATCTGATGTTCGGCGAGTTGCTGCGCCAGCACCGGCTCGCGGCCGGAATACCCCAGGAGACGCTGGCCGAGCGCGCCGGACTCAGTGTCGAAACCATTAGCGCGCTTGAACGCGGGGCACGCCAGAAGCCTTATCTCGACACGATCGCGCAACTGTCGCGAGCGCTCGATTTATCAACGGACGATCGTGCCGAACTTGAGCGAGCAGCGTCGCGCCGCAGCGCCATCCCCGCGGTACCCGTGAATAATCTCCCGGAAGAAATCTCGAGTTTCGTCGACCGCGAGCACGACGTCGTAAAAATCATTCAGATTCTTACAGCTCACCGGCTTCTCACGCTCGTCGGTATCGGCGGCATCGGAAAGACGCGCCTCGCACTTCGCGTCGGTAAGGAACTCGCGAATACGAGGTCGTGCGGCACATGTTTTGTCGATTTTGCGCCCATACGCGATGCACTGCAGATTACGTCGGCGATCTCAGATGGGATCGGACTCCATTCGAGTCCCGATCTCCGCAGACTGATCGCCTTTTTGCGAAGGAAGACGATTCTGGTGATCCTCGACAACTGCGAGCATCTCGTCGACGATATCGCTTTGACGGTCGAGGGCATCCTGCGCGCCTGCCCCAACGTAACGATCCTCGCCACGAGCCGCGAACCCCTCTCGATCGCAGGCGAACACGTGCACCGAGTGACGCCGCTGGAGCTAACCTAGAGCAACTGTACGGGTACTCGCCGTGGTCTGGGCAACGGCTTCTGGGCGACAATTAAGGCCTGATGGCACCACAGGCGTGCGCCAGTCCGCTCTCGCTAGATGAGGAGCGGCGCGCAAAGCTGAAGCTATTTCTCGTCGAAGCGCGCTCTCGGTTGAAACCCCACGACGTCGGCCTGCCCTCAACCGTGCGCCGCCGCGTTAGTGGCTTGCGACGCGAAGAGGTCGCCGAACTCGTCGGCGTCTCGAGCGATTGGTACCGTTGGTTTGAAAGTGGCCGGCACATTCGCGTTTCGATCGGATTTCTGTCGAAGCTTTCCCAAGCGTTGCGGCTCGAACCCCTCGACCAGATCAACCTGTTCTATCTAGCTCTCCCCGAGATGTACGAAGCCTATATGGCGGTGCGGCATCGGACGGTGGCGTAGGGTATTTTTAAACCCCGTTGGACCTTCGGATCGCCGGCGCAATGATTTGCACGACGACCACTTCGAGCGCCGCGGCGGCCGGCACTGCCAAGAACGCCCCAGGGATCCCCAACAATGCCCCTCCCAAGACTGTGGAAAAGATGACCAACAGGAAGCTCAACTGCACGCGCTGTCCAAAGATAATGGGGGAGATCACGCTCTGATCGATGACTTGCATTCCGATGAAAACGGCCAGAACGATCAGCATTTTCGTCCAACCGGCCGTCGCAAGCACCACTAGCACAACAATTGGGCCTGATATCACCGCTCCAAGCATGGGAAGCGCTTGGAGCAGCCCGGCGACGAAGGCGAGTAGGAGCCCATACGGTACGCCGAGTAGTGCCAGCGCTACGCCGATCGTAACACCGACTACAGTTCCGTTGATGACGACCCCCTGCGCGTACGCTCCCAGGCGTGTTCCAATCGTGTCGAACGCGTGCTTCCAGTCGTGTCGCCTCGGGGCCGGCAGAAGACCCAGCGCGAAAGACGCGAGTTGGTCCGATGAAAGCGTCCATCCAATCGCCAGCAGTACAACGATCACGGTATCACCGACGACGCTCGCGACGAGCGTGGAGCCGGCTACGATATGGGCGCCGGCACTGCTCAATGCCCCGGCCGCGCTACCCGCGAGCGCTCCAGCGAACTGCCGCGAAAGCTGATCGCTTTTGACGAAGCGTTGGGCGGCTGCGAGCTCCGCCTGCAAAGATTTCACGTAGCCCGGCACGTCCAGCAGAAGGCGCTGAAACTGCCCGCCTAGCGGTGCAATCATCATGTAATCGATAATCGCCACGATGAGAAAGACGGCGCCGAACGTAACGCCGACGGCCGCGCCAAACGGCATCCGGGAGCCAAGGCGGTCGACGACCGGACGCAACGCGGCTGCGATCAGAACCCCCATGAAGAGTAAGACGAACGCCGATATGGCGCCGCTCATCACGGCGTTGCAAACATGGATGGGTCGACGCTTGCATTCGGCCTGTAATCGCTGAACGTCACAGTTCCATCGACGCTATAGCCTGGAAAGCGTGCTCGGATGTCAAGCACCGACGTCAGACGGAATTCACCGACTTTCGTGTACGTCTGATCGAGGTCCAGCGTCCCGCCGTTGGTATACGACCATTTTGCGTGACTGACGAGTGCGGACGAATCGTTGACGCTCAGCGTGACGGCCCTGACGCGACTGCCCGATTTCTTAGGAACCGCCGAGTATGTCGACACTGTGCCATCGTCTGCGATGGGAGTAATCGTGTATTCGTCGACCGCCGCATCGTAAGTTGGCGTCGACGCCGCGAGATCCTTAAAACGACTCAGCGGACCAGTAACGTTTCGGAACTCAATTTTGCGCTTCGGCTTGAGATAGTAGACCGTGCCGCTGAACGTCTTGCTATAAGGGACCATGACGTGCAGGGTAGCCGAGAGCTGTGCCGAGGCGGTGTACGACTGAAGCGTTGGGTTCGGGTTGGTCGCACGGCGAAGTAGAGCCAAGGACGCGGTCTGCGCGGACGCAACTTCGCGTAGAGCGGCGAACGCGCAGACGGCGAGCGTGACGATAGTTAAGCTTTTCAGTGTGCCAGTGCGGCCTTTGCAGCGTCGATGCTCGCTTTGAGATGCGCCTGAACCTGCGCACCGTTGGCGTTCATCGCCGCTTTCGCGGACTGCGTCGCCTGCTGAAGTTTTTCCATCGCGGCCTGCGCGTCGGCTTTGGTTTGCGCGTTATCGGATTTCAAATAGGCCTGAAGCTTCGTCTTTGCCTCGTCGGCGTGCTGCAGGGCGCTGCGGATCTGCGCCTTCGCTTGGTCGCCGTCTTTCAAGGCGGCCGCCTGGAGTTGGTCGTTGAACGATTTGAGATGGTCCTTGACGGTGTCAGTCTGCACGATCGATCCTTTCGATTTAAACGTTCTTGAGTTTGAAGGCAAGCGACGACCACGCGATGCCGGCGAAGATAAAGTTGACGCCGACTGCGAAGCCGATGAACCAAAGAGCCGAAATCGGCCACTGCATCCACAACAGGACGCCGAATACCAGCGTCAGCAATCCGGAGAACGCCACCCAGCCGTAATGCGGGAATTGCAGCCACAAGGCCGCGACGAAGCGGAAAACTCCGCCGAACACCAGCAGCACGGCGAGGAAAAGCGTGAGAATCAGAGCGCCGAAATCGGGGTGCTCGGCGAGCATTAGACCCACGATGATGTCGAGCGCACCGACGAGGAGCAGAAGCATGACGTGGCCGGCGCCGCGCGAGAAGAACGCTGCGGCTATTTGGACCACGCCAGCGAGCAGCACGATGATGCCGATTGCTAGAACCGACGCGATCGTCGCAACCGACATCGCGTAAATCGAGTAGGCACCCAAAGCGATGAGCGCGATGCCCAACGCCAGGTACCAGCCCCACTCCTTGTGGGCCTCCTGGATCGAACCGACGACGTCGGCAACTGCTGTTTTCATGCGTCGAGGGTATCGCCTGATACGCGCTGTATGAAGGGAGTGGAACTCACTCCCTCGCCCTCTGCGGTTTAGATACAATGGTCGAAATGGTGAAGGGCGTTCTTTGCCTCGGCGTTGTAGCTGGAATTGCTGCGGCTCCAGCTTCGGTTGGGGCTCTGTCCGGCGACGAAATACTCGCCCGGGCCGCCACGTCGAAGGGTCTCTCTTCGTATTCTGCGCCCGTTCATTTCGACGTGCACATGCACAAGCCGATCGGCCTCAAGTCTGGGGTCGACGGCGTCGCTTATTATAAAGCGCCGGGGAAAGCCGCCATTGCGATCACCCACATGCCGGGGCCGTTAGGCGGATTTTTTAAAGGGTCGTATACACTCGATATGGTGCCGCAGACGTGGCCGGCGAAGTACGGCGTTACTTCGGTAACACCGAGCAGCACCGGCGGAACGCAAACGTATCTCTTGCAGGCGCAGCCCAAAAGCGACCCGTCGGTCGACCACGTCGTCTTCGGGGTGACGGAGGCCGACTATCAGCCGGTCTCCGCGCATTGGTTCTATAAAGACGGATCGTCGATCCAGCTGGCTATCCAAAACCAGCAGATCCAGGGCTACATCGTACCGCAAACCGAGACGATCTCGATCGCAATGCCGCAATATAATCTCGACGCGACCGCAACCTACGGCCAGTATTCGATCGACACGCCCGTCGCCGATTCGGTGTTCGCGCACTAGCGTGTCGCCGATACGTAAGCTCGTATCGGTACTTGGACCGGGGCTGATTTCCGGCGCTTCCGACGACGATCCGTCCGGAATATCGACGTACAGCGTCGCCGGCGCTTCAACCGGCTATTCGATGTTGTGGGTGATTCTCGTCACCACGCCGATGATGGCCGTCGTTCAAGGCATGTGCGCGCGCATTGCATTGGTGACCGGCGTCGGCCTCGCGACGGCGATGAAGCGCCGCTTTGCGCGCTGGCTGCTACGGCCTCTCGCC
The DNA here is from genome assembly GCA_036488875.1 of Candidatus Baltobacteraceae bacterium. Lineage (NCBI taxonomy): Bacteria > Bacillati > Vulcanimicrobiota > Vulcanimicrobiia > Vulcanimicrobiales > Vulcanimicrobiaceae > Vulcanimicrobiaceae bacterium. The sequence continues at coordinate 237,544 of DASXGW010000012.1, forward strand.
GTCGCCATCATCTTGGCGAACACTGCCAACGCGGGAGCCGATCTCGAGGGCATGGGAGCATCTGCCCAGATGCTGTTCCACCTTCCGGTCATTATCTGGATCGCGATCTCCGGCGTTGCCTTGATTGCTATTCAGGTCTTTCTTTCGTATCGCCAGTTCTCGTCGATCGTCAAGTGGCTTACCCTGGCATTGTTCGGCTACATCGTTACCGCGTTTGTCGTGCATCCGCCGTGGGGCTCGGTGCTGCGACATCTCGTCACTCCGGAGGTGCACTTAACCGCAGCTTGGCTGACCACGCTCGTCGGCGTCCTGGGAACCACGATTACGCCGTATATGTTTTTCTGGCAAGCGGCACTCGAGGTCGAAGAACAAGCACAGCGCGGCCGCACGACCGAGGAATCGCGGCGCGGAGCGACTCGCGAGGAAATCGCGGATATGCATCTCGACGTCAACTTCGGCATGATCTTCTCTAACCTCGTCGCGTTCTTTATCATCGTCACGACGGCTGCTACGCTTGGGGCACACGGCATGCACCAGATTTCGTCAGCACAAGATGCGGCTCGAGCGCTCGAACCGATTGCCGGCCCGCTAGCCTCGTGGCTCTTTGCCGCGGGAATGATCGGCACCGGCCTGTTAGCGGTTCCGGCATTCACCGCGTCGTCGGCGTACCTCATCACCGAGGCGTTCGGCTTTCGTGAAGGGCTGGCCGAAAAGGCGAAAGATGCGCCGCAGTTCTACGCGCTGATCGTGGTAGGCATGTTGATGGCGATGACCATGGGCTTGCTACGTGTCGATCCGATCGCCGCGCTGTTTTGGTGCGCTGTAATTAACGGCGTCGTCGCCGTACCGCTGCTCGCGGCAATCGTCGTGCTGGCGAGCGATAAACGCGTGATGGGCGAGTGGACCAGCAGCCTTCCGGCGCGCGCCTGGGGCTGGGGTACCGTTGCAGCGATGGGTCTAGCCGCCGTCGGCATGTTCGTGTTCTGGGGCCAAAGCTAAGCAGCGTCAGCGTAGGAACGACTCGTCTTCCTTTTTCGGTACGTCGAACGGCGTTGCCGACGTTTTGTTGCTGTCGAAGTTCGCGAAACGCGCGGGATTCTGCTGGAAGTGCTGCTGCAGTGCAGAGATGCGGTTGGCAAAGTCCGGGTGATCGGAAAGAATCTCCGGCGGCTGCGGCATTTTCGCGTTGGAAAAATCTTGGAATAACCAGACGAGTCCCCACGGATTATAGCCGGCGGCGGCGCACGTGTCCGAGCCGGTGAGGTCGGCGGCCTCCTCGGCTTGACGCGAATAGTGGTTCGAGTCGAGCTGCCCGATGAGACCGACTGCAAGCAATACCTTCGGCCCGAGTAAGATCGTGGCCGCGATCGCCCGATCGCGGATCTTCGTGTTGTCTTGCATGAGTTTTTCGGAGTCGTGGTGGAGCAGATGCGACGTCTCGTGGCAGAGCGTTCCCTCTAGCTCCTGTTGATTCTTCACGAAATAAAAGAGCGAGTCGGTTACGTACACATTGCCGCCAGGCGCGGCAAACGCGTTCGGCTGCGGTTCGTGCACGACGTAAAAATGAATCGGATATTGATACTTGGGCTGCACGACGCGCGTGAGGTTTTCCGCGATCGGGCGAAGCGAGTCGTACAACGGAGACGAACTGACGATTTCGCCTTGCGCCCTGAGTTGTTTGAATAGCTGTGCCCCCGTCTGCTGCTCGTCGTCAGCTTGCGCGCGTGCCGTCGCTGGGATCAGGAGCGTCAGGGCAACGAGGGTAATGAAGCCTCGAAATCTTCCATCTATCATGTACCGACGCTAGCAACATCGACGGCCGCGATGGAGTGAGTGAGACTCCCTTCCCGCGCTGTCCGCCTCAGCGGCAACCAATTCCTCGATCGCGAGGACGCAGTGCACGACCGCCGGGAGCAGTGCTATCGTCGGTATTCGTCAGGTGCTCCCGAGGGAGTGACCACAGGTCACTCCCTCTCTCAGCTTCGTCGCTCTACCGTAAGGCATCATGGAACGAGAAGTCGTTTTTATCCCTGGCCTGTGGCTGAAGCCGTCGAGTTGGGATCGGTGGGCCGAGATTTTTGCGACGGCGGGATATCCCGCCGTGCGACCTGGCTGGCCTGATGCTCCCAGCGCGTTAAGCGACGTGGTGGATCATTTCGCTGCGACGATTGCGTCGCGCAAGGGTACACCGGTCATCGTCGGTCATTCACTCGGCGGGCTCATTGCCGAAGTGCTGGCCGGGCGTGGGCTCGCGGAAGTCACCGTGGCGGTTGCCCCGGCTCCTCCGAACGAACCGATGCCGTATCTCATCACCGCAAGACCGCCGTCGTTCGAGCGCTTTCGAGCATCGTTTGCCAACATGGTAAGCGAGGATGAAGCTAAGGAGCTCTACGTCGCCTACGTGGTTTCGCCCACGAATGCAGCCGCGTTCGAGGTGTCACCGGAATACATTGATTACAAAACCGAAGACCGACTCGTGAAGAACCCTTTACGCGGACCACTGACGATCATTTCCGGCGGCAACGATCTCACGGTTCCACCTGACGTAGCGCGCGAGGCGTACGACGCGGAGAATCGCGACGGGCAGATTACGGATTATACCGAGATGCGCGGACGCGGCCACTCTCTAACGATCGATAGCGGCTGGCTCGACGTCGCGACGATGGCGCTCTCTTATGTGGAGCAGTATGCACCGAACGCATCTTCAACGAGAGCGTGAGAGCCGGGAACTTAAAGTCACTCCCACCATGCCGCCAGGAAAGGATAGGCTAACGACATGAGTACTGCAACGCAAGCGCTTTCCAAAGCGCGAGGAGACGCGCAAGCGCTCCACAGCAAAATACAAGTGACTACTTCGAAAGATCATACCGCGATTCGCATGCACCTCGAAGAGGTTGCAAAGCAAGCGCAAGCCTTATCGCAGTCAGTGAAAGATCTGACGGAAAGCCAAGAGGCCGACGCGCGCCAGCATCTGCGCGATGCCGCAACAGTCCTCGATGGTGCCGCACACGAAGCGAAGGACCTCGCCAACGCCGGCAAATCCGACGTGCGCGAGAGCAACATAAAGCTCCTCGCCAAGGCAACGATCGCGGCTCGTCTATTGAGCCGGGCCCTTGCTGCCGCTCGCGCCAACAAGAAACTCGTCCGTTCTTAAAGGGAGAATTATGGACAACTACATTGCGATCGTCGTCGATAACGACGAGAAAGCATACGATGCACTTCACGCGCTGTGGGCGCTCGATAACAGCGGCGACGTGACGGTTCACGGCGCGGCGGTCGTTCACCGCGACGCGAACGGCTACATGGACGTCGCGACAAAGGACACCGATCCCGGCTTGCGCACGGCCGTCGGTATCGGCATTGGCGCGTTGCTCGGCGCACTGGCAGGTCCTATTGGCGCCGCGGCGGGTGCGAGCATTGCAGCGGGAACCGCGGCAGGCATCGGCGCCGCCGCGGGCGGTGTTGCCGGATTGACCGCAGACGCGGTAAAGGCCGATGAACACGACCAAGCTGCTTACGAAACGAGCTTTGCTCTGCCGCGCGGAAAAGCGGCCGTCATCGCCGAGGTTTCGGAAGACTGGACCACTCCCTTGGACACGCTCGCGCAGCGCTACGGCGGTGTCGTATATCGTCGTTCCAAGAGCGCGATCCGCAACGACCAATGGGACTACGACTACAGCGATTACTTGTATCCCTACGACTACGCGCCGGCGTACGCGTAAACGGTGGTGCGCAACTACATCGCGGTCGTCTTCAACCAGAGCAAAACCGCGCGTCGCGCTCTGCACGAACTCTGGCGCCTGCGCCACGACTCGCTGCTCACCGTGCATGGCGCCGGAGTCGTGTACCGTAAGTCCGACGACGAGATCGTCGTGGACGTCGACGATTCATCGGTTCCGTTCGCAACGGGTTTGGCGATCGTGGTGGGAGCGCTGCTCGGCGCCTTAGCTGGACCGGCAGGCGCTGCCGTCGGAGCCGCCGGCGGGGCGGCGATAGGCGGCGCAGGGGGCGCCGTCGCCGGAAGTATCATCGATATTGGCGGCCAGCGCACGCAAAAGCAGGCGCTCAACGAGGCGGGACTCGTTTTGCCGTCCGAACACTACGCGCTCATCGCCGACGTTGCCGAATCGGATCCGCATCCGTTGACGCAGACGATGCATTCACTTGGCGGCAAACTCTATCGGCGCGCACGCAGCGAAGTCGATAGCGACGGCATCGACAACATGTTTCAAGCGCTCAAACCGTACCGCTACGACCCCGTAGCGGCGGCCGAACGCAAATCGTAGAGGAGCACGCTCATGATTCAGGCGCTCACCAATAGCTGGTGGCTCTTTCTCCTGAGAGGTTTGGCGGCAATCGCAGTGGCCGTATTGGCGTTCGCCGCACCGGCTGCGACGTTGCAAGCTGTGGTTTTCGTCCTAGGGTTCTACATCTTCTTGGCGGGGTGCTTCGCTTTTGCGGCGGCGATGAGTGGCGTAGCCGGCGACCGCTGGTGGGCGGCACTGCTCGAAGGTCTGGTCGGCATCGCCGTCGCCTTCGTGATCTGGTTTATGCCGCAGGGCAGCACCGAAGTTTTCGTGTATCTCTTTGCTGGCTGGGCGATCGTGACCGGCGTGTTAGAGATCGCCGGCGGGATTCAATTCCGCGACCTTCTCGGTGCCGGCGAGTGGCTGTACATCATTAGCGGCATCGTCTCCGTTGCTTTCGGCGTGTGGGTCGTCCGCAGCCCGTCGCAAGGCGCGTTGGCGGAAATCTATGCCATCGGGTTCTACTCGGCGTTCTATGGCGTCGCGCAGGTAGCATTCAGCATGCGGTTGCGTTCGTTGATGTCCACCGTGAAAGCAGTCGCTGGGTGACCGACGAGAGCGGCGTTTCTTGCGTCATCGACGGAACGAGTGAGCGCTCGAGACGCAAAACGGAACGGCCCCGATTGACGCACACCAGCGGCTATTTGAGGCCGGCGAGCTGTTCAATCGTCGTTATCGTTAGTCGGGGCGCGGCGAGCATGATGTAATGCCAGGCGTTAGGCACGACGCGATGCGTTCCAGCCGTGGAAAGTTGGGCAATCTCAATTTGCCCCTCGCTCCAGAGATGTTCGAAGCTCGGATAGGCTTTGTGGAGCTGGCGATCGATCGCGCGATTCTGTGACGGTCCCACCTTTGGATCGTGTGAGAGCACCCGTAGCGAAAGAGATCCCAGGTTCGTGACGCTCTGCATCTCCTGCTTCACGGCGCTAGGGTCATACTTCGCAGCGTGAAGCTCTTGGTCGAGGATGGGAATCGCGAACACCGGAAGCCAGGTGGCATCGAGAACAACTTCGCCGGAGACCTCGTTGCCGTACTTACTCGCGTAGTACACGGCCATCGATCCGCCGATGGAATGCCCGACGATATATTCGGGCGACGGTATTTTGGCGGCCGCAAGCAGCGCGTGAAGGTCGGAAGCCTCTTTGGCCAAGTTCGTTGTCTTGCCCAGCATCGGGCCGCTGTCGCCGATACCGGCCGGATCGTAACTACAGGTCAGAGCGACCTTCGAAAGCGCCTGCTGGACTTGCGACCACACTTCGAGCGTATCACCGGCACCGTTTACGAAGACGATGCGAGTGCCGCGTACGGGTCCGGCACAATGCATGAAGAGCGCGCGATGATGACCGATACTTACGAGCTTCGTGAAGTTGACGAACTTCGCCGAGTTCGCGATCGCACCGGCGACGTTGGAAGCGGGCAGCAGCGGGGCCGAGGTTCGGCTGCACGCACCAATCAGAATCAGAGCGGTGAGCGGTAAAAAGCGGAAGCACCTGGTTAACGCACTCATGGGCATCTACTACGGGCGTTCGTTATTCTGTCCTGCACGCTAGTATTTCGTTTGGTTGCTTCGCTTTTTGGTGGAGCGTGAAGCTGCGGGCGTTTGCTTGGGGAACGCAATTTGCGGCGCTTGCGGGGTATATAACGGCGGCATGGCTGCCGTTATAACAAGCGCTCGCAAGCCGCGCGTGGGGGTAATCTTTGGAGCGCTGCTGCTTGGCATGCTTCTTGCCGCACTCGATCAGACGATTGTTTCGACGGCGCTGCCCACGATTGCGCGAGATCTCGGAGGGTTAGATCAGCTCTCGTGGGTCGTTACGGGCTATTTGCTCGCGTCGACGGTCTCGACGCCGCTCTGGGGCAAACTTGGCGACTTGCTCGGGCGTAAGGCCATCTTTCAGAGTTGCATCGTCATCTTTCTCATCGGGTCAGCGCTCTGCGGTCTGTCGCACAACATCTTGGAGTTGATCCTGTTTCGCGCCCTGCAGGGACTCGGCGGCGGAGGACTCATGGTCACCGCGCAAGCGATTATCGCCGACGTCGTTTCGCCGCGCGAACGCGGACGATACCAAGGCGTGTTTGGTGCGGTGTTCGGTATCACTAGCGTTGCGGGACCGCTGCTCGGCGGCTACTTTGTCGATCATCTTTCATGGCGCTGGGTCTTTTACGTCAACATTCCCGTCGGTGCAGTGACGTTGTTCGTGACCGCTGCAGCGCTACCCACCATCGCGCGGGCTGCCCGCGTGCGGATCGACATACTAGGAACGGCGTTTATCGCCGCCGGCACGACGTGCCTAATTCTGCTGACGTCGCTAGGTGGAACGCGCTATCCGTGGCTTTCCTATCAAACCGCGAGTTTGGCGGCTGCCGGTATCGCGCTCTTTGCGGCATTTGCGTACTCGCAAACACGCGCTCCCGAACCGCTGCTTCCACCACGCCTCTTCCGTTTGCGCGCGTTTAGCACGAGCTCCGCAATCGGCTTCATCGTCGGCTTTGCGATGTTCGGTTCGATCACGTACCTGCCACTCTTCATGCAGACCGTGCAAGGGGTAAGCCCGTCCGATTCCGGCCTCCGAATGGTCGCCATGATGGCCGGCCTGCTGTTCACCTCAATGACGAGCGGGCAAATCATCTCGCGTACCGGAAAATATAAGCTCTTTCCGATCGCCGGCACGGCGATTTTCTCACTCGGGTTGTTTTTGCTTTCGCGCGTAGGGCAGCATACCGGCACGTGGACGCTCGAAGCGTACATGTTCGTGCTCGGTTTCGGCTTGGGGATGGTGATGCAAGTGCTCGTCATCGCGGTGCAGAACACCGTCGATTACCGCGATCTCGGGGCGGCGACGTCGGGTGTCACGTTTTTCCGCTCCATCGGCAGCTCGTTTGGCGTCGCCGTATTCGGCGCGATCTTCGCCAATCAAATCGCCGTACAACACATGTCGTCGCATGCTGCCGCCTACGCCGCCGCACTCCATCCCGTCTTCTACACCGCCGGCTGTTGCGGCATCGTGGCGTTTCTCATCGCGTTGATGATGCCTGAGCAGCCCCTGCGCACGGTCGTCAAAGCGACCGACTTTGAAGAAACGTTTGCGATGCCGATGGAGCGCACCAGCGCCGAGGAGATCGAGCGCGCGCTCTCCGTTTTGGCGACGCGCGAAAACCGGGCGCGCAGTTACAGCAGGCTGTCGGAAATGGCTGATGCGGGCTTGACGGCCGCGCAGACGTGGCTGCTGCTGCGAATCGGACAGAACGGCGAGCAGTCCCCCTCGCAACTCGCCGAGAAACTCAATGCGCCGGCCCAGCCGTTTACGATCGTCATCGGAGAGTTGCGCGACCTGGGATACGTTGCCGCCTCCGATCCCGTGCGCGTGACGCCGATCGGCAGCACCGTGTACGAAAAGCTCGTATCGGCGCGCAATCGCGGACTAGAAGCCTATCTGGCCGACTGGCCGCCCGAACAACGGGCGCAAATGCAGAGCGTGCTGCTCTCACTAGCGGAGCGCATCTTCCGCGAGGACTTTTCCGATCAGCTTCGCACTGCCGCTCGCACAATTTTCAAACAAACTAGGTAGACAGGCAGATTGATGCAACCTAAACGGAAACTCGGCCGAATTCGGCGTTTTTCTCGTTTTATCACTAGTTAGGGAAGGTTCGCCTGCTTTGCCGCAACGCGTACAGCTTCTCGCGCTCGCTAGAACTGCAGCCGAGCTGGCGAGCAAGGTATCGGGCGAAGGCGCTCTACGTAGTCTAGCGAAGCCCGTGACCGATGTCTTCGGACCAGCTGGTACCTACCGGCTATCTTACGTTTCTCTGTGCCGATATTGACGTCGCTAACCGCGACCTGTCATTACATACGAATCCCCGCGAACTGGCGTGCACGATGCTGCAGCCGATTGCCGAGCGCTTCCACGGGCGACTGTTTCGGACGCAGGGTAATACGTTTTTCTTCGTCTTCAAAAGGCCGCAAGACGCGCTCCGGTCCGCCATTGACGGCCAGCGTTCCGCGTGTGGGAACGATCTCACGTCTGGGTCGCAAGTGCGCGTGCGGATGGCGCTGCATAGCGGTCCAGCGGTATTACGAGACGGCAACTATGTGGGACCGACGGTAAGCCGTGTTTCGAGGTTGGCAAAGACTGCGGAGAGCAGCCAAATCCTGCTCCTGTCCGTGACGCTTTCCAAACTGTCGCATTACCTCGATGGAGTGCAGGTGCGGGATCTTGGAATGCATCGCTTACGTGACTCGGGCGACTCGGAACGCATCTTTCAGATCGTCGCGAAAGGCTTACCGGAATCTGATGTCGTGCCGGCGGTTCCCAACAATCTGCCCATCGTGACGTCATCTTTCGTCGGGCGCCAGGACGATCTGCGCCGGCTACGTAGGATGGTCCGCGCTCATCGTCTCGTCAGCATCGTCGGGTTTGGCGGCATAGGCAAAACCCGATTGGCACTTCAGCTCGCCAATGAATTTTCGACCGAGTTCGCCGATGGCGTATGGTTCGTCGGGCTCAAAGACGTTGACAACGCCGCCGTCATTCCTCAAGCGGTGGCCGACGCTCTCCACCTGCCGGCCGTCTCCAGCGACGTGATCGAAGACGTGCTGCTCGCAGACATGGCCAAGAAGCATGTGCTAATCGTCATCGATAACGCCGAACATTTACTTTCTGGGGTCGCACAGTTCGTCCACCGGTTACTCCAAGTGACCAACGACGTTCGCGTCATCGTGACGAGCCGGCAGCCCCTACGCGTCCAGGGTGAACGCATTTTGCGTATTGCAGCCTTGGACGAAGCGGTTCGTCTGTTCCTGGAGCGAGCTCGCTCGTTTGGTTCTGCCCTAGAAATGAGTGAAACGACATCGCAGCTGGTCACAACGATCTGCGATCGCTTAGGTGGGATTCCTCTGGCCATCGAGCTGGCTGCTGCGCGTGCGACATCAAAGACGCTTGAAGAGCTTCAATCCATACCATGGATTGAAGTTGCCGCAACGCCTCTCAGTTCCACGATTGAGTGGAGTTTTCGCTTGCTGCCGCCCGACGAGCAACGCGCATTGATGAGCCTCGCCGCATTTGACGGCAGCTTTTCGTTCGAAGCGGCGGAAAAGGTAGCATTCGATAACGCGCTCCGGGGCAAATCGTTGGGACTCTTAGGGTCGCTCACCGATAAGTCGTTAGTCTCTTACTTTAGCGATCCGTACAGCTCGCGCTACTATCTACTCGAGGTCGTTCGCGACTTTTTGTTATCGCGGCTCTTTGAATGCAGCGAGCTTCCCGCGATTCGAAAACGGCACTGTTCGTATTTCCTCAACGTCGCGCTCGCTTTGACCGAGCCGAATATAAAACCGCAGGTGAGTCTCGAAGGCATTGCGCGCGAGTGGAGAAACATTCGCGCGGCCTTACGCCTGGCGCTCGAGGATGAACTTGAGGTCGAGCGCGGCCGTTGGTTGGTTTCGCGGTTGTGGCCGTTCTGGTTGGCTACGGGCCGCACGAGCGACGCGTGGGACTGGATTCGACTCGCGCTGCGTGGATCGGACGTCCCGTCGCGGCTGCGCAGGGAACTGTTACAGCGCGCTGCGCAGATCGCGCTTGGGCGCAACGATCCAGCAGCGCCGGCTCTCGCAAAGTCCTTGGTTGAGGCACAGGAACGTGCTGGCGATCCGATCGCGCTTGGCAACGCGTTATTGTTGCTGGCAAACAGCAAGGTGGCTACGGGCGCGGGCACCGAGGCGGAGCTGCACCTCCATCGCGCACTCGAGCAGTTTCGTGCGGCCGATGATCGGCGAGGCGTCGCGGTGGCGCTTTGCGCATTAGGGACCGTCGCGGGGCAACAAAAACTCAATTACGCCCAAGCAAAACGGCTCCTGAGCCGCAGCCTGGAAATGTTCACCGCCATCGGCGATTTCTACGGTTGCGTTGAGGTACTCGGCAACCTTACCGTCACGTCCATGCGGGCCGGCGAGTTCCCTCAAGCATTGGATTACGGGGAGCGCAGCCTGGCGCTGCTGAGGCGGTTGGGCAATGACGCCGATGCCGTCCTCGCGCATATCAATATTGCAGAAGTCTATCTCGAATGGGGAAAACGGCACAAGGCGTTAGAGGTACTCGTTGCGGCGCATCAAGGTATCGGCACGGGCAACCGGCTATACGTCGCGTACTTCTATGAAGCGGCTTTCAAACTCGCCGTCGACGTTGGCGCGCATGAAACGGCCGCGCAGATCTATGGCTACGCGCAACGACAGCGGCATAACAGTGGCACGCCGCTTCAGCCCGACGAAGCAGCCGTACTCCAGACGCGTAGCCGACGCCTTACGCAGAGCGTAGACGAAGCAACGTTGGCGTCGCTAGTCCGACACGGGACGACGCTGGATACGACGGCGATAAAGGAGCTGATCGAGAGTCTCGACGCTCCTTGCCGTCTTTTTTGCGCCTAGGCGATTTTTATCAGATTATCCGCGCCTAAGATCACGAGCGCTTCCAAGAATTGTTGGAGCTCTTTGGAAAGCGTCTCTTCGAAGCTCGTACTGGTCCGTTTTGGCGGCTGCGGCATCACGTAAGGCATGGTGTTCTCCCTATCGTCTTGCAGGTATGTAACTCTAGGCGATTTTGGAAAGAGTCTCGACGTCGAAGAGCACCAGCGCTTCCAAGAGCTGCTGGAGCTCTTTAGAAAGAGTGTCCTCTCGCGCTACGGGCGACTGTTTTTCGCTGGGTTGCGGCATCACATACGGCACTGTTGGTTCCTCCAAGAAGCAAGAGGGTTCTATATTGGCACCCCTAGGAAAGGAACCTTGGCGCGATAATTATGGCTTTCAAGGAAGAAACTGGTCGCCTATTCGCCATTCTTGAGAGCGGCCGGTCTGTTCGTCGCTGCTGGCGCCGTTAGAGTGATAATCGAAAGAATTGCGAAGAGAAGCGCGCAAGAAAAGTGCGGACGGCGTCTGAGTCGATCTACCGACGGTCTGCTCGCAATGCGAGCTGGATTCGGCATGTACTGCGCTGCCGTGCGCAACAGTGGCTTGACGCGGAACAGCTGATTGACTACGAGCTAGCAGTCGGTGAACTGCTGGCCAATGCCGTCGAACACGGTAGCGGCGAAACGATTCGCGTCGCCTGTTGGTACGAGCATCCTAGCCTCATCACAGAGGTCAGCGATAGCGGTGCAGGCCCGACGTTTTCCGACAATCCAGCGTTACGCACGAACGGTCGTGGCCGAGGCTTCGGACTCTTTCTCATTCGTACGCTCGTCGACGAGCTGCAGCTCGTCGACGGCGGTAAGAAAGCTCGCTTGCGGAAAATCGTTTATCGTCACCAAATCCCCAAGGCCGACTCGACGCTCGCGAGGTCCCCTTAGCACTTATTCATCGCGTGGGATCGCGTCGTCTGGATTTTGGTCGAAGATCGAAGTTTAATCCTCGGCGAGTAAACGTCATCCCGAACGGAACGTCATTGGGCGCGGCGAGATGCGAGCCGCGCGTCTAGACATCAGCGCGGACACGAGAAAAGCCCAAATTAATGGGCCGAATATGGTAGCGCCAACGGGAATCGAACCCGTTATTGAGATTGCAGATTGATGCAACCTATACGGGAAATCGGCGGACTTCGACCGCTTTATCGTTTTATCACATGCAGATTGATGCAATCTGATGCAAGTACTTGGTAGACATCTGGGTAGACGTGGGAAGGCTAACCAACGAGTTCCTTCGCTGCCTTAGCGACGACCTTCTTGCGCCGGGCAGGGTCACGCGGCATCAAAAGCGTGACGACGTCGTAACCCACGGCATCAGCCAGCTTGCGAACGCGACCAAGTTTGGCTTCACTGAGGCCACCGTGCAGGTCGCGGGAAATCGATGCCGGCTTACTTTTCACGCGCTTTGCCAACTCCGCTGCTGTTATCTTTTGTTCGTCCATCGCATCGATAAACTGCTGCTCCAGGCGAATCTCTTCTAAGTACCGGTCAATGCGAGCAGCCCTCTTCGGATCCTTACGCAGGCGCTCAGACAGACTAGGGATTCCCTTTGCACATCGTGCTTCTCGAGCCTCACGCGCGTTCATAGTACATACCTTCCTTCACTCTGTGCTCATAGTCCGTTTTCGCTCTGACCGTCCTCTTTATGGATGCCTTACCAATCTTGTCGAGCTTTCGTTTCTGCTTCTTGTAGTAGTCGCAAATGATCCAAGTGTCGTCGCCTGCATGAAAAGCGCTAAATCGGTGAGCACCCGCCTTGATTGCGTAGATCGGCGGGTCATCATTTTCTCGGTTTACCCTGGTCTCCGAAGTACGCTTGCCCTGCTCCAGATCTCCCCAATACTCGATCGACGCCATGACCGCGTCCTGATCGTCCTCGTCGAGCGCCTCATACGCGTCAAGCGCCGGCATCTCGCCGCTGCCGTCCCAATACCACTCAAAACTTCGCGTTCTCCCGTCGTAAATCGAAAGACTCCCGCCCGTACGTGGCATCTATGCTAATAATAACACTAGTGTTAATACCAGGCAAGGGGGCGAGCCCTGGACGCCTGAAGAGGTCGCGTAGCTACGAGCGATGCTTCCTCGACCGCGCGATCTTCGGACCACGTCGCACCTTTTGCGGACAGCCGTGCGATCTCGTCTTCCTGTAACGTCTCGCGCAGCACGGCAAGCAGCCTGTCGCAGCACCATTGCTCCGTTTCAACCGCGCTGTCAAAGCCGCCTAAATGGAGTCGTCCGCAAGAATCGTTGGATCGTGCAGATCAACAACTTTGGGCAGCGGATTATACGGCGCCCGTTCAGGCCCTGTAGCGGCCGCTAAAGCGTGACCTTTATCCTAGCGACGCGGTCGCCGCCGCCGTAAACTTGTTTTTCGTAGTCGCCACCTTTGCGGCGGAGGCGGAAAGCGAAAGACGTACGACCTGCCACGAGGTAACTCGTGTTATAGGTAGGTCAAAAGTCTGCTTCCGCGCGTTCGTAAGAGGGGCCGAACAGGCAGGCGTAGTATAAGGGATCGGTCCTTTCTCGGCCCCTGGAGCAGCTGTGAATATTCGCACTTTCGCGATCGTTATGATCGCGTTTTTCGTATCCGCGTGTAGCGCAGATCAGTCGCTGCCGACGACGGCGTGGTCATCCGCTGTCCGTCACCAACCCGCGGCCACTTTTGCCAACCTGTACGTCGATTATGGCAGCGGAATAGGTGTTTTCAAACCGGGTATTACGAAGCCGTTCAGAACGATCAAGGATGGTGTTTCCGCCGCGAGCGGCGGCATGGCAATCGATTCTAGAGGTTACGTATACCTAGCAAACACTAATGCCGTAACCGTATACGCGCCGAAAAGTGGGTCCGTGCTTCGCAGCCTTGTCAAAGGTATCGTAGGACCCGGCGCCATTACGCTCGACAAAATTGGAAACGTCTATATATCCACGTGTAATGCGTGCTCAGGTAGCACCCATGGCGGCGGCATTACGATCTACGGCCCGGGCGGGTCCGCCTTTAAGCGCAGAATCACCCAGGGTATTTCGGTGGCTTGGCGGCTCGCAGTCAGCCCAGATGGCAAACTGTATGTCGCCAACTGGTCCCCGATTTGGGATGTCGCAATCTACCCGCCCGGCGCTAAGACGCCGAGACAAACCATTACGAAGTTTACGTCGGGCGTTCAGGCACCCAGCAGCTTGGCGTTCGACAGTGCGGGCCATCTGTTTCTGGGCGTGTCGGGCGGCGAATACGGCAAGAACGTCATCCGAATCTATCCACCAAACAGCATCACACCCAGTGGGGTTATTAAAGGTCTGCACTACCCGGGCTCCATGGCGATTGATGAGAACTCGGGCTTACTGTACGTCGTCAACAGCAATGTGAGCAGTTCTGCGCAGGGCAGCATTGCGGTCTATTCGCTAAGCACCCATAAGCTCGTCAGCAGTATCATAAACGGCGTAGCGAATCCGTTCTGCATCGCTGTTGATAGCACGGGCCGCCTCTACGTGGGGAACTGGGGATATGGCAGTGCCTCTACACCTAGGGTGACCGTTTACTCGCCCGGGGGAACTTCCCTGATTGGAACTATCGTTCTTGGACAACGGCCCAGTGCGCTTGCGTTCGGTCCATAGGCTTTTCGTCGTCGTCGCAGGCAGTTCGCCTTACGACATCACAACGGGGGCGGATAAGGCGCTATGGTTTACCGAGAACACCGGCAACCGAATCGGATGCCGCGCTATGGTTCACGAGCAAAACGGCAACAAGATTGGACGTCTACAATGAAATTCGGGATTCGTTTTCGCGCGATCGGTATGATGCTCTTCCTGTCTGCTTGCGGTGGCCCTATTCCACACGAGCAGTTTTCGGCCTCGATACCTCAGGGAGGTACCGCGTTGGCGGTGCGCCCGTCCGAGCGATCGCGAATCCGATTCGAGATATCCATTCCATCCAACGTGACGATCATGAAGTCGATTGCAATAGATGTGGTTCCGTGGGGTGGGACGACCAGGCGTGTCACGTATGCCAATCTTGTCGGCCCCACCGCTACGGTCGATGTCAAGGCGCCATTCGGCAAATACGACGCAAGGTTTATGACATTCAGCGGGGCTCTCAAGAACGGAAAACCGAGTGGAAAGCTCCTGTCCTCGAATCAAAATGTGCCGGTTATTACATTTCGTGATGGTGCGTACAACACGAACCTTACGCTGGCTTCCGATTTGCATGCCGCTATAACACTCGGAGACAGTCTTGCGATTGAAGGCACGGGTACGCTGTTTGCCTCGAGGTGTATGACGTCAGGTCAAGTTGCCGTCGTGGGCATGGATTCGAATCGACGAATTCTTGTAGGAGTAAACGCTCCAAAGCCCTCCCTGACGTCCGAGGATTCCAAGCTGGCCATTGCACGCGACAAGAAGGCGGGCCGAAACGCATTTACCCTAACTCTGCACGCGATCCCAAATCCCTCGGCATCGATCCCCTTAACGGTCACTGAAACGCCTAAAGAGGGACCGCCAAAGTCGAGGATTATGACGCTGCAGTTCGGCGCCCAAACATGCGCCGTATAAGGGAATTCTCAGCAACGGCCGCACAGTTCCCTTATCGGAACGGGTCGCGGTGTTCGTTAGCAGCTCTAAGCCCACGCATGGAAAAAAGCCAAACTAAATGGGCGGAAGTTGGTAGCGCCAACGGGAACGTGCGGCCGCCCAATTTGTGAATCGCCCACCACGCGATGATATGGCCGAACGACGCGGCGCCGCTCTCCTCGGGAAACGGCCACCCCATCAGCGCCACGGACGCCCGCGCGTCGGCGTTTTGGCGGGCACGCATTTCATCATTGGGCGGGTTCGACCATTCTTCGTAGTGCCGAAAGTGTTGCTCACAGCAGCTAAAATGCGCGGCACTGAATAGCCGTTGATGAAGGGACCGGTCTCGTTCTTTCCACCCACGTCTTTGTCTTTGTAAGCGCGACGAAGCGACTTGACGATGTCGTCGTAGGCGAGCGCGACCGCGCTGGCATAGATATCAGCAGCGCCGCGTGCGGATTCAATGTCCTCAAGCGTCGCCATGACGTTCCCTAGATCACCGGGCGGTTCTGTGGCTTCAACTTCGCGAAAACGTGCACTCAGATGCGGGACTCCCGCCTCCATTCTTGCGTAGGCAGCTTCGGCTAAGGTGAAAAGCGAACCGAGGATGCCACTCTGCTGGTGAAATGGTCGCACGCTGTGAGGGTATGGGATAGGCCCCAATCGCGCACAAGAGACGAAAAAAGCCCAAATTAATGGGCCAGATGTGGTAGCGCCAACGGGAATCGAACCCGTCCCGCTCCATGCTAGGTAGTGATCTTTAGACTTGTTGCAGCCGATCCTCCTTACGCACTCTCGAATCGCAGCGACACATAGGGGCAACCAGACCCATTTGGACACATGTAGTTTGTGCCCATTTCGTGCCCATGGTAGCGTCGTGGCGCGGGTCTACAAGCGGTGTGGAGTGATTCCGAAGAAGCCTGACCGGGAACCGCGGCGTCGGAAACGGCGTAGCTGCAACTCCTAAAGGCGCCCGGAAGAGTGGTCCGCAACTGGAATATGCTAACCGCACAGAAATAATGGCGGGTGAAGTCCGACGTAGACCAGTTGAGCCGGTCGAGTTCCACCCGTCGAGTCGACGCTCATTGCCCCTTGACGCGTCTCGTGAAACTTTCTTGGGAACGGCTCACTTGAACCCGGTCATTGACTATGCTACGCTAAAGTGCGTAGTGGGCAGTGCTAGGAATAAGAAGCCGACCTTTGGTCAGGCTGTCATCGCGTTGCGCCGGGAGCAAGGACTCAATCAGCGGGAGCTTGCCGCGCGCATACAGAGAGAGGACGGCGCGGGTACCATTTCGCCTCAGTATCTTAGCGACATCGAACACGACCGGCGTAGCCCCTCCAGCGACCACATGATGGAAGAAATTGCGCGTGCCCTCCAGGCAGATACGGCCTTCTTAAGTTTTCTTGCGGGCCAACTGCCCGCTGAGCTGAGGGACATTCAGCTGGATCCTATGAGGCTACGAGCGGCGATCGCGGCCTTTCAAAAAGCCGCAAGAGTTAGACCGTAGTTCCCCGGGGACGATCCTGCGGCCGGCTTGACGGCTAGGTTTCGACCGGTTATGCTGTACGCAACTACGCTGATGTGCGTAGTCAAATTCCCAACTTCGACTTCGGCCAGCTTGGAGTGAGCAATGCAAAAGGGTGATGGACTCGATGGCCGCGCGCGAGACGACAGCGGCCGTACGAGAGCTAAAAATGGAACAACGCGAGTTGATACCTTGCGGAAAACCTATGGCGACGACTTCGCCGACGAAGTTAGGGGTGATATGAAGCTCGACACATTGCTCGATCGCACCGGAGCCTCTTCCCTGACCGACTACCTCAGGAGATCTAAACGATGAAAGCTCAACATGTTCTCGGCGTCGTTGCTAGCGTCGCCATCGCGGCAGTACTCGTGGAAACTTTCTACCAACATCCGACTTATGGTAACGGCATCCAGGCAGCATACGCCGTAGCCAAGGCTGCTCTGGCGATCGGGTAGTCGCCGAGTTGGCAGTCGTCGGGACTCGCTCTTGTCATTTTAGACGCTGCCAGCATCGCTAGAGGTATCACTTGACCAAGTCCAACGATCATTGGGTTCCCCAATCGTATTTGCGCCGATGGACGACACTCCCGACCAATCGGCTCATTGCTTTGTGGCGCCAGGGCAAAATCGAACACACATCGCCGTGTTCGACGAAACGCGTACTGTCGGAGGACCACCTTTACACCATTTACGGGGAAGACGGGAGCCTCGTCTTACACGGTGAGACGAAGGTCTTCCAGGATATCGACAATGACGCTTCCGAGGCGCTCCGCTGGCTGGCTGATCGTGACTGGCGCGAGATGCCGGATGCGACCGCTGAACCCTTTTACCGCTTTATTCATACGTTGGCTCCTCGCAGCCAACGGATGCGCGATGACTTCCTGAAGAAAGACGAGCGCATGCAGGCGGACGTTATTGGTGAACTGCGTCGCCTCGGGGTTCCGAACGCTGAAGTCGTTGGACGGATGTCCGCCGGATCGGCCCGCGATCGCGCAGTCATGCGAATGTTGATGATCGCTAAGTTTGACGACTCTTGGCGCAAATTCTTTAACGGGATACCGTCATATGTGTACGACATCTCGGCGTACGATGCGGAGTTTTTTACCTCGGACTACCCGCTCTCGAGCACGCCGGCGATTGACGCACCGGGCGCAGTCCATGTCTTTCCCGTGTCACCGAGTCGTTGCTGGGTCGCCTCACATGACCCAGCCGCGGTTGAGAGGTTATGTGGGATGCCTCCTGCCATCTTCACTTCGGTTGTGAACCTGCGGACACTGGCAGGTGCGCATAGAGCCATTGCTCGCGACAAACGATACCGCGAGCAAATCTTCAAATATCTTGGATGCGATGTGAACCCTGAATATCTCAAGGAAGCGTTGAGGGGCGCCTTCGCCGGAAGCGTTCGAACTGGTGTTGGCCCTGACGTCCCCGCCGAATGGCGCCATGAGGATCCTGATCCCTCAGGCTACAGGACACGCAAGGAAGCGTTTTGTGCCGGCATGGATGGCGTGTTATGGACCCAGGCGACAAAGGAGCCGGTCCTGCATACGGTCGGGCCGTGTGAGGCGCTCATATGGACTGTTCGCGATTGGTCGCTTCAGGTATCCAGTTATCGCGAAGCATACCAGCTTGGTAGGGGGCTCAGCTACATCTTCTTTCAGCTCGATAGATGGGGGCAATCGAAAGACGTTGGAGAGGAGATGCTCAAGCGTTTACGCCACGAGGCTGTGCGATCGGTAACACAACAGCGACGGACCGGGCAAAACGCGGTCTACGATCTTGATACACTACTTCGAACCTTCGCCGAAATTACTCAGGTTTCGCTTAGCCAGATTTATCCGAACATCGAAGATCACGCGCGCGAGGTGTGGCTGTACGTTAATCGAGGTTTTCCTTTAGTATCCGCATAAGCGCTTGATAGCGACAAGTCATAGGTCGCGCCAGCGCACTCGCACGTCGCGTATCTCGAAGACCGTTCCACAACCCCCTCCACCATAGGCTTTCGGGCAATGGCTGCCACCTTCGGCGGTGGTTCCATAGAGTATTCCATTGCTCGCGATGACCCCGCGCACGGGTTGCTCGCCATCCCTGCCTCGAAAGCTATGAAGTATCAAAGGCTTGCCGGTTAGCGAACCTGCCGCAAACTCAAATACCGTTCCGCACCCGCCGGGACAGCGCCGACTGCTTATCGGTCCTCCAAATTCGGTCGTTCCGAAAACGTCCCCGTTTGCGTTCACGATGACGCCGTCGGGGGAGCAGCCCTCCGAAGACGTAAAATTATGAAGAACGCGATAGGATTGCCGATGACCGGCGGTGATCTCGAACAGTAAGCCGCAAGATGATACTACCGTGACGCCGTACAAGGCGCCGCTTCTGCCCAGCGTCAAACCGTCCCAGTCCGAACCTTCGGCGGCCGTAAAGCGATGGAGGACGCGCTCTTCATAACCAGAGTTCGTGCGATGCAACTCGTATGCGATCCCGCAGCCCGTGCCTTTACATCCGTGGTTGCCGCCCGCCATCGTCGTACCAAAGACATTGCCCAACGAATCAACGGCTAGGGTCCCCGAAGGCCAATAGCCATCGCGTCCTCCAGCAAACGCGTAGAGGACGGCCGCCGTGTACCCTGTCGACGTCGGCGTGAGCTTGAAGACCGTTCCAAAGCCGCCGGGTCCTCCTTCGACGGTTGCACCGTAGATTGCACCATCCGGCTCGACGATCGGGGCGGACCGCGGCGCACATCCGTCGCCTCCGTGAAACGCGTACAGCGTTTTCGTTACGTACTGTGCGCCGGCCGGAACGATCGCGAAGACCGTTCCGCAGCCGTTTGGCCACGTAAAGGACGTGGTCCCGTACAGCACGCCTCTATGCAGCGAAAGCCCCGCCGGCTCGACGCCGTCACTAGCTTGGCGAAATCGATGAATAACCTCTTCGCCATATGCTGTTCCGGAACGTGTGAGCTTAAATACCGTGCCGCACCCGCGAAGGTCCGTCGCCGCGCAGGCGCCGTCGCCCCCACGCTGCGTAATCCCAAAGATGTTACCATCGGCGTCGGCGACGAGAGAAGTCGGCTCTTCGCCATCGTGGCCTCGGAATCGAAATAGTGTCGCAAACCTCGGTGAAGGGCTTCCCGCATATTGATTAGCACTCGCGCTATCGTTGCGCGTACCGATAGGAGGCACGGTGGCTGGCCCGCCACAGGCGACGAGGGCGACCAAGAGAGCAAAGAGCGGGACTCGTCGGTTTACGATTTTCGGCACACAGAGCTCGGCTGAAGCACCAACGCGATTCGACGTTGGGTCAGTTCGATTCAAGGAGCGCGAGAGCATCCGCTCCCGCATTACACGCGGGAACGGATGCTTCCCGGCTCTACATAGTACCCTGCTTCACGGTTACTTGTATCGCGGTAATGCCGTAGCCGTGGAACGTCACAGTGCAGTTAGCAGGAAATGGCCCCTTGGTCGTTCCGCCGAGAATCACGTAGGCGCTCGGTCCGTTCATATTGCCGTCGAGCCAGCCGTAGAGCTCGAGGGAATTGCCGCACGCGTTACCGATCGACACGGTGAACGGTCCCGTGTACCCTGCCTCATACAAGTGAATGCTGGGATTGTGCTCCTGAACGACGTGCGACCCATTCCACCTCTCGCATCCGTAATCGTTGACCGACAACTTGGTCTGATCGCCGAAAGAGATGTCAGGATCGACGTCAGCCGACGTCATGCCGGGGATGTCGGGCTGATCGGCATTTGTGCAATTGAAGCTGGTAAGAGTGTACCCCGCTTTGGGATAGGTGATCTCCGAACCCGGTCCCGGAGTCGGCCAAACGTCGAACGTACCAGGCGTCGGAGTTGGCGTCGGAGTCGGTACGGGAGTCGGCGTCGGCGTTGGCCTCGGTGTGGGCGTCGGAGTCGGTACAGGCGTGGGGCTTGGCGTCGGCGACGGTGTTGGCGGCGTCGGGATCGACGCATGCACTAAGGCCTTGGCGGCGACGTCCAAAAACCAGGCGGTACCGTCAGATGCGGTGGTCATACCCCATGACGGCGTATTCGGGCTGCGCCCGTAGGTAAGTTCCTCGGAGGTTCCACCATTGGTCGCAAATGCGAGCTGCGCGTTCGTTATCCAAAGCCCAGCGCTTCCGCCGGCGATGGCGGTACCACAACAATATCCGGAGTCCATTGAAAGGTTGGCGACTGTGCCAGACATGGACAGTTGCAAAAGGTGCGTGCCAGATGTGACCCAGACGTATCCGCCGCTCGAGGTGATGCTAACGGCCGAACCATCCGTCGTCGGCAGCGCGTAAGTAGCGTACGATCCTGACGTCGTCATACGTACCACCTGATTCGCGCCCGGCGCGACGCACCACAAATCGCCGTCAGGGCCAAGGGTAATGTCTGTGCACAAATCCGGTACCGTAATAGCGGTGGCGCTCAGCGTACTGACGTTGACTTCAACTATTGCGGGAGACCCGCTATAGGAACCGGTGAGCCACACGAAGCCGTTCGCGGTAGCTATTCCGCCTGACCCCGAAAGGCCGGTTAACTGATACAGATTATAAGTGCCGCCCGCATTTGACATTTGCAACAGCAAATTGCCACCGGCCGGCGACCAGAGCGCGGCGTCTGGGCCGAGGGCCACTCCGATTGGACTCGGATAGTACGTGGATCCATTGAAAATCTTGGAGTGAAGGGAAAATTGCTGGAACGTGTCGGTTCCGGGAAAGAACTCGCTCATGATTCCCGATCCGTCCGGTGCGCCACTCTGCTCCGCAAACCAGAGGTTGGAGTTTCCGTCAAAAGCGAGGCCCTGGAGACCGCTGCCGGTAGGAACGCTGAATGCAGACGAAATGACCGACGTCACGTTCGGAGCAAACCCTTTTCGACGCTGGTGCGAACGAGTTGGAACGATCTTGCGGTGATCTATGCGCTCGAGTTTTATATGCTTTCGCCTGGCGTGACTGGTCTTAAGCGGCATCTGTCTCTGCGCAAGTTGTGGCTGTTGTTGCTGCGTCTGCGTCGCCGGCAACATCTGTGCTGTAGGAAGCGAAGACGGACTGCTGCTACATGCGCCGGCTCCTATAATTGAAGCAGCTGCTAAGCATATCGACAATGCACGCAGCGGCGATCGTTTACTAAACATAAAAAAGCGAGCGCCGTTGTAGCGCAATGTTGCCTCCCCCGGCCGAATGAAGCGAGCGGCCGGCACAAGCTGAATGATAGCGGACGCAAACGGCAGGGTCAAGTGACTTTTTTCCTACGAAGTCGACTACCGAAGTTCATACTAAGAGGGAAGCGCCTAATGCGGTCGCGCGCCCTTTGAGTGAACGGACGCTCTCTCGTGTACTAGAAACTAACCGGAATCATCCAAATAATCCCATTGGAGATATCAGACACGTAGAGATCGCCGCGTTTGTTAACGATGACGCCATAAGGACGTTTGAAGCCAGATCCGATTTGTCTCAGCACTTGACCGCCAGGGGACACCTCCACCACCGCACTATTGCCCGTATCTGCGACGTAGAAGTTACAGTTCGTCGTGCAACGCGGATCTGACGCCACTCCGCGGGGGTAAGAAAATCCCGAGAACCGAGCCACGGCCGGCAAACAGATCAGCCCAGAAGGGCAGGGTGACATTGCAGGGACTACCTCGAACACGTTGGGTTGGACGAACCCGTTGCTGGTGCGCTCGGGTATAGCACTTGTGCCGTACACATGCCCAATCGCATCCACGGAAACCGCGGCGTCAGCCTCGGCTGTTGTCACGATAATAATTGTACGGGGCTTCGAGCCAGCAATGATCTCAGCTATTCTATTGTTGCCGTAGTCTGCGACATAGACGTCGCCCTTATTGTCGACGGCGAGGCCCATGGGAGAAGAAAATCCATGGCCAAACACACTTGAGGCGCCGTTCTTCTTGATTCGCCAAACTTGATTGCTGCCAGTATCCGAGACGTAAACGTTACCCATCGCGTCGACGGCAACGCCGGACGGTCGCTTAAGACCTCGAGCCACCGTCGAGATGGTTCCATGAGTTGCACCCGTGAACGGAGGAGCTATCTTCTCGACCGTCTGCTTGCGGCTGTCAGCAACGTAGACGTTCCCAGCAGAGTCGACTGCAATGCTCTCGGGATCCTTGAATCCAGAACCAATCTGGATCATGGACGCGCTCGACCGCGACGCCGGCTGCAGCATGTTAGGAATCTGAGCTTGGGAGAGGGGCGGAAGTTGCCCGGAGGCGCATGCCGATAGAAGTGCCAGGAGCCCAAGTGCGACCACTCGTCGAACAACTAACAAGCTCACGAAAGACCTCCGCACGAAGCTAGCGCTATTTCTGGGAAGCCTTCAATCAATCGGGCTTCACCCGCAACCTCACCTTCGTGCTAAGGTGTCCGGCAGCGCTAATCCCAATGTTCGGCAGCCGTTTCAGGGATTTTAGCGCAACGCGCAACGGGTATCTGAAAACGGCCGCACCCGTCCGTTCGCCACTGAAATCGTTCCGCTTCGCGGATTCAGGTTCGTCCAAGGAACGCGAGCGACCCAAGCGTCGTTCTGTCACCGACCCCTTTCGGATACTGGCCACTTCATAATTAGATCGCCAGCAGCAGATCGCGAACTGGGTTCTCCTGGCGGCCGTTATCGGACGGCTTGAACGCAATCTGAATGTCGCACTCCCGCCGGGAGCCCTCGTAAATCTTCGAGAGGGCGACGCTCGTTTCGAGGAGGGAGCGCTCGACGTGAAGGTGTGGCAGCTCCTCGAAGCGCTGTGCGTGTGCGCCGCGATTTCGACGGTTCGGACGCCTATGGGGACGAATGGTATTACGGCGCGCACGAGACGCGCGGCGAGGGCGCGCCGCACGTTTTGCTCGCGTCCACTCGCCGCACCGAATACGCCGGTGGCGACGGACGATGAAGACGCTGTTCCCTGCGGACCACCGCCGACCGGAATCCATCGACGTACGACAGAAACGAGCGGCATGGCAACCTTCGTTCGCAGCAAGTCAGCTAGGTTGGAATGGAACATCAATCCGCATACGGAGTATGGATATCGTCAGGCGTTAAGCCTGGGGGACTCGCTCCGCGCCGGCGGATTTGCTGATGATGACCAGCGACGCTATTTCGCTGCTGGCTACGAGTCGCGAATGCAGCCGAGTCAAGAAACCCACGCGATAATCGAGGCGCTTGGAACGAGCGTCGCTGCCGTTGCCGTCATGATTCCGAAGACGGCGTCTTTGCTCTCCGCATTCGTCGCGCTCGCATCCGATCAGGACTTCCTCGAGGCTCGCATTCAATCTCGAACGCTGGGTGCCATCATGCTGCAGATGCGCGATCAGCATGTTACGTCGCCGACCCCTCTCGCCCATCTCTTCAATGATCTCGCTCGTCTCGTCGAAAATCCAACGAACAGCGCTTTCGGCCTGATCATCGCTCTTGCACTCGTCATGCTCCTTCGACTCACGCCGAAGGGGCCGGCAACGCTGGGAACATTCGAAGCGATTCTAAGCCACGCGGAGACGCAGCCTATGGCAGTGCTAGCCAACGCTGGGAGAATGAAAGGCTTGTCACCGCAGAGAATCATCGCCGAAACCTCCCTGGAAACCGCGGGTGGTGGCATCATGCCTCAGGAGGAAGACGGCGATGAGTAGCGCCTCAGATGCGCACATAAGCCGAAAGCGCGACGCTGTTCGCATTCTTCACATATTGAACGAATGCGGCGACCTTCTGCACAAACCGCCGCTGGGTGTTCCGGACGCAGTGAAGGTGATCAACTCGCAGAAGAAGTTACAAGCGCTCGACTTCTGGGTCCGCAACCCCGACTATCTTGCACACGAACTCATTAACCAGTACCGAAGCCGCAAGGATGAGTCGTTGCTCGACGCGGCGGAAACCGTGATGGCCGGCAACGAGCCTGAACTTCGGCGACTCGGAATGCTGCGCTTCTACTTTGGTGCTTTCGAAAGCATCGTTGACACCGTGGCTAGCCTGAAGATGCTCGGCCTCGCCGACCTCACTCGGAAAATCAGTGGGAATCCACCGACCATAAAGCAACGCGACTACTATCTGCTCAAGGCTGGCGAAGAGAAAGCCGCCGAACTCGCGCAGGACCCAATACTCAAGTGGTATGCGGAACGCGCGGCTCTCGTCGGACGCGTAGCCAACCAGCGCAGCGGAGCCGTCCTAAAGAAAGAGCAGCATAAGGTCGCCAGCTATCACAATGCCAGATGGGGCGAGATCATTGCTCCGATCACGAACGAAGTGCGCGGCGAACTCGCTAAGGCGAAAGCAGAATTATGAGCAGCGGATCGTTCATCGAGGCAGTCGCCGAACGGTCGGGACAAGGCGCTGACGCCGTTGACGAAATCCTGGAAAGGAATCGGATCGTTTCCGATGCTGTGCCATCGGTGGCGCGACGTCTCAAGGTCACGCGGATTGCGTTCCGCGGCACGAAGACTCTTCACGACGAGAAGATTCCATTCGACTTCGAGCGTAGCGATCTCGATGACGGCCTCTGGCTCATCGCTTCCGAGGACAACTTGGTTGGTAAGTCCAGCATTCTTCAAATCATGCTATGGGCGATTCGAGGCGAACCGAAATCCCTTGCCACCGACGTGCGAGCCTGGCTCGACCATGTCGAGGTTGATCTCGTCGCAGATACACGAAGCATCGCTGTCAAATTCGACATTGCGAACGGTACGCCGGCTGGGTCCGTAACAATCGAAGGTGAGCCCACGCCTCTGGAGTTTGGAAACAGCCCGTCATTCAAACGCATCATGCAGGACGTCATGCTGAAGACTTTGGGGTTCGATCCCATACCAGCGACGATGAAAATCAATCCTGAAGGCGACATCAAGCTCTATCAGGACGGGTGGACTTCGTACACTGGTGCGTTTCTCTCGGACCCGAAGAGCAACTCCATCATCGGTGAAGACGTACCGGAGACCAACTTGACGCAGCGACTACTTCAGGTATTTCTCGGCATACCATGGGCAACCACTCACTTTCAGGCGCGTGCCGCAAAGAGAATTCTAGAGAATGAAGCGGCGCAACAAAAACGTCGACTTGCCTCGGTAGGTGGCCGAACGGTAGCGAGCCTCGAGAGCGAGATCGCGATGATCGACGCTCAGATTTCGGACGAGGGTGCTCGCCAGGCGACCGTGGCGGAATTGACGGCGAAGCAACGTCAGTTGGACAGCATCCTCGAGCAGTTGACGATGACTCGCATGGACCTGGCCGAACGCGAAGCACTTGTCGCGGATCGTGAGGACTCGGTCGTTCGCAAAGAGCGCCTTCTCCTCGACGCGAAGGAAGAATCCACATCTAGCGCATTCTTCAAGCAACTCAATCCTGTTGTCTGCCCTCGGTGCTCAACGAAAATCACCGAGGAACGGCGCAAGCGAGAGGCGGCCGAGCACCATTGTTCCGTTTGCACGACAATGGTGCTCGAATCCGGAGAAGACGTAAGCGCCGCGGAAATTGCCGAGGCGGAAGACGCCCTTGCCACGGCCAAACGCGACCTCGAGTCCGCTCGAAAAGCCAGCAGCGATAAAAGAGCAATCATCATCAACCTTACTTCGGAGCGAGAAGAGATCGCGAGAGACGTCGCTCGACTCGGCCGTCTCGGAACATCTGCAGACGTTCAGATACTGGAAAAGCAGAAAGAACGCCAGCTGGGGATGCTCGAAATCGTCACCTCGGTTCTGGGAGAACAAAACCAAAACGATCAGGAACTAGCGGTCGTTTCAGCCGCCGAGGCAGAAGCCGAAGCGCGCACCAAACAAGCCGCGGACACGGTGCTCGAAGTCGCCTCCCAGGAAATTACGCGCATCGTCCAAGCACTAGGGGCCAAGGCGTTCGATAGCGTGCACCTCGACCGAGCAGCACACTGCAAGGTCAGCAAAGGCGGCGAGACCAGCCACTTCAGCAAACTGACCGACGGCGAGCAACTGCGTCTGCGGATTGCGACCATCCTCTCCCTCATGCACACCACCGGCAAGAACAAGACCGGACGGCACCCAGGCTTCCTGCTCATTGATTCGCCGGGCGCAGCTGACCTGAAGGCCGAGAACGTCGCTGAAGCCATTCGAGAGATTGCTGCTGTTGTAGAAGACCTAATGAACATCCAGGTTTTCGTGGCGATGCGGGGGGTCGAGCTAGCCAAGAGCGTCGCCCCGCGGCCTGAACGGGTCATCGCCGCTGCCGAAGGCAAGTATATCTGGTAGCATGAGCAACCGTCGAGCCGTACCTACGACATGAGCCCCATCGTAGAGATCGCGAAAGAGGCGATATCCTTAGGAAGCCCTATGGATCTCGCGCTTTTCGGCGGGGAGACGGCCATTTATGCAGATCACTTCTGGCCGAATTCGCCCGTCTTCGGAGACGTAGCCGAGATGCTGCTCGATAGTTGGCAGGATCTCGACCAGCCGAGTGAAGCCTATGACTCGATAATGGCCGGGTTGCGAGACAATAGCGACCGCGACGCCTTCCAACACGCCCTCGAAGCCATCGCCGCTGCGCCTCCGCCGGACCTCGCTAGAATCGTAGTAACACTCGAAAAGCGCGTTCGCGACGAACACACGCACGAACTACTGCGAGCGGCATCCGCTTCCGCGATCCTGCGATTCTCCATTGCTGACGACCAGTGGCAATCTTCTGCGGAGGCGGCCATTAGAGCGACAGAGGATTTTACGGACGAATATGCGCTAGCGATGATTCTCAGGCTGGCATCCGTCGGCTGGGAGCACTTCAGAAGTGCAACGCTAATCGCCATGCTCGAAAGACACGCCGCTCACCCACAGGCATCGTACGAACGCGGCGTCATTGGCCTTGCGCTCGCGATGGAACACGAGAACCTTGCCGATATCGCTCTTGGCTTGACCGAAGCAGCCAAATGGCTGCGACGCTCGGTCTCGGCGGATGCGGAACGTCGAGATGCCATCGTCTACCTTCAGCTCACCGAGGCGTTGATGGCGATATCGAATCATCAACGAGCATCGCGCGACATCGCAATCAAGCTCCGCGAAGAAGCGACGATACGCTACCTCTGGGACAAGCCTACTCCCGGAAGCGAATGGCTGCTTCCACCACCCGAGGCCGTACTCCAATGGATTCCACTCGTTGACGCTATCGTTTCCGTCAGCGAACGGCTCACCGAGCCCTCTTGGGACGATATCGCAATGTCGCTCGCGCTCATGCTCAGAACTTATACGTCGGTACGCTCCGTGCAACCCGGCATGCCCGGCGTCGAGCGAGTCGTGCATCCCGCCATTGATGCCGCGTTCGTTCAAGAACGAGGCTTCCTCGCGCTTCTCACGCAGTGGCTTGACGCTCATCCTGACATCATAGAGGCGGATGACGCACGCACCCTCCGAGAGAACATCGGCAGAAGGCTCCGAACCGAGGGAAAATAAATCGGGACGAGCCTGACCGGCAAGACTCGCTCCCTGAAGATATGACAGCCGGCATCAGCACTGCCGGCCTCCTAAAGATCAAGACGGCAACTGGCTTCTCCATTGCAATGCCTCTGGCTATGTCGCTTGTGGAAGACGCCGTTTTCGAAAGGCTCCGAGGCGAGTTGCCTTCCGCACCGGCCTACAAGGAAGAGGTTGCGGTTCGATTCGATTATCTACTGGTAGCGCTCATTCGCTTTCTGTATTCGCGAATGCACACCGATTCCGAGATCCAACCGTACCTTGCCGCGTTCGGAGATGGCACAGCACCGGTCGAGGGCAAACTGGAAAACGATCTCTACCTCGCGCTGTCCATGATTTTCCGCAGCGACATTCAACGACGCGCCGTTTCCGCTGGCAGAACCGATATCGTCATTCGCGAACACAACTTCAATTTCGTCATCGAAGTCAAACGAACGTTCGACGAGTGGTCCATCGCGGTTCCGGGGTTCCTTGGGCAGACCACGGCATATCAGCAGGCCGACGTGAAGATCGGTGTTCTTTCCATTCTCGATCTCACCGAGCGCGATGCTGGTGTTCCAGGCTTCGAATACTGCTTCGAAGTCCACGAGCGAACCATCCCGAACGAGAGTGGTCGATGGGCGCTCGTCATGCGCGTGCCAGGCAACAGAACCCTACCCTCGAAAATGAGCAAACCACGAGCACCAGCCACCAAATCCAGGCGACGCAAAAGCCAGTCCGGGTAAACCGCCGAAACCCCGGGATTGACTACGAACCTCGCAGATCTTGCCTTGTAGGGTACTCCATGTTACAGTCCGCTATGAAGACTCACTGGTAGATTATTGTGTCATGCTTCGTGACACGTGAGGCAAAGGGTAGGACCTATGCTGCCTCTCAGTTGCCCCATTGCACCAACGTGCTATCGCTTCAGCGCTTGCAGCGTAAGAGTACCAGTGAGTCTCTTTATTTTTTGAATGTCCAATCTTAGCGAACTGAAGGCAACGAAGACGCTTCGGGGGCTCGCCACGCTGCTCGGGCATAACGCGCAGACGCTTTCCTACATCCTCTACAAGATTCCGCCGGAGTCGAAATATCAGACATTCCTGATACCCAAGCGGAGCGGCGGTCAACGCTCCATAAGCGCTCCCACGGAAAAACTTAAACGCCTGCAGCGCAATCTTGCCGACCTGCTCCAAGACTGCGCAGAAGAGCTAGCCGTCTCCAAGAAGCGCATCGATTATCTTTCGCATGGATTCACGCGCCAGAGATCGATCGTATCCAATGCGCGCATGCATCGCGGCCGGCGCTGGGTGTTGAACCTGGACCTCCAGGATTTCTTTCCGACCTTCAACTTCGGTCGCGTGCGCGGATTCCTGATAAAGAACCGGGATTTCGAACTGAACCCGTACATCGCAACGCTCATCGCGCAGATAGCATGCCATGATGGCCGGCTTCCGCAAGGAAGTCCATGTTCGCCCGTTCTGGCCAACCTCATCGCGCACGTGCTCGACATGCGAATCGTAGCACTCACCAGAACGCTGGGCGTCAGATATTCTCGCTACGCCGACGACCTCACGTTCTCCACGAACAAGCGTCAGTTCCCATCGCAACTCGCCGTCCCAAAGCCAGATGACAACGGTGCCGCAACGCATGCCTGGGTGCCAGGCGATGAACTTCGCGGCATCATCGAGCGGGCCGCATTCCGCATCAATGAGCAAAAAACCAATATGATGTACTGCGCGTCGCGCCAAGAGGTCACCGGGCTCGTTGTCAACCGCGCCATACGCGCGCAGCACCGATACCGTCACGGGCTCAGAGCGATGGTGCACAAACTCGTTAGAAACGGAACGTTCGACGTATTCGGAATCGTCCACAAAGACGGCACGAGTGTCATGGAAAAGCGTGAAGGAACTGTCAAGCAATTGCACGGGATGCTCGGCTTCTCCGATTTCATCACCAACGACAGCAAGGCGGGTGGACCGCAGCCCTTCGGCAAGCACTCGTCGTCTGACGAAAGAACCTATCGAACATTCCTGTTCTACAGCATGTTCTATGCGCCGGATCGGCCCGTTATTCTGTGCGAGGGCGGTACGGATAGCATCTATCTCACGTATGCCATCAAACGATTAGCTGCCGAGTACCCCGATTTACTGGAAACTGTGGATGGCAAAATGCGCCGTGCCATCAAGATTTTCGAATATAGGGATTCCAGCACGGGTCGCCTTTTGAATCTCAATGAGGGTGGGAGCGACGTTCTCAAGAAGTTTCTGTACGCCTATCGTAGCGAAACAAAGAACTTCGGGCCTGGGCTTCAACGCCCGGTTATCGTGCTTTTCGATCACGACAGAGGAGCGACAGAACTTCGCAAGGCCATCAAGAACTTCACTGCTGCGCCCGATCTGTCGTGCGACTTTCCATCTGTCCACGTCATCAAGAATGTGTACGCTGTCCCGATTCCCGGCGAAAACTCGAAGATTGAGGACCTCTTCAAGCCCGAAACGAAGAACGTCATCATTCGCGGCAAGTCCTTTGACTCGACCAATCAGTACGACACGGACGGATTCTACGGGAAGATGATATTCGCTCGCGAAGTAGTTGCACCCCATTACGAGACGATTGACTTCTCGGGCTTTCGCCCACTGCTGAACAACATTTTATCGGTAATCCGCGAACACCGCAGACTGCTCGTCACGAAGGGTTTTGAGCCAAGCGCACTCTAACGCGCATGGTATTGAGCCAAAATTTAAAAAATCGGGTTTTGCGCCAGAGCCACCAGGTGCTCAAAGTGGGCCATCACCGTTGGGTCTTTTCGACGATCGCATTCATCGGAGCTCCGGGCCTCGTTATTGCCCTCTTTTCCGCTTGCCGCGGCGTATCGCCGGCGAGTACGCTAATAACCCCTTGCGAGCCTGTTCCGTGCCCAATCCGTGCCCACTCTGGTACAACGAAACGAAAAACGCCCGTTAGAATGAGCGTTTCTTGGTAGCGCCAACGGGAATCGAACCCGTCTTTCCGCCTTGAAAGGGCGATGTCCTAACCGATAGACGATGGCGCCTCAGTGACAGGAGGTAGGCTAACCGGCGCGGCGGGTCCTTGTCAACGCTTTTAATGGCTCGGCTGCTTGGAAAAGGGAGGGGCGGCCTGGAGGGTTGCGGCTTCCCTCGGAGGGCAATACCATGACGGTCGGTTGCCGGTCCCCCTTCGTCGTCTCACGCGGGGACCATCTGGTTCACGACCTCGACGGCAATCAAATCGGACGTCTACAGTAACTCGGTCGCTGTCGCGCGGATAGCCTCCAGGAACGTCGCTCCGTAGCGATCGAGCTTGACGTCGCCGACCCCGCCGACCGCGCGGAACTCTTCGAGCGTGGTTGGGCGCATCTGCACCATCTCGCGCAGCGTCGTATCCGAAAAGACGACGTATGGCGGAACACCTTGCTCGTCAGCGATGTGCTTGCGCAACCTTCGTAGTGCTTCGAAGAGATCGCTGCCGTCCGTGGAAACCGTGCTCGGCACCACAACCTTACGCCCGCGACGCGAGCGCGCCTTGCGCGCTTTTACGAAGTCGAATGCGCGCCGTTCGCGCAAAGCTTGTAAGCCCTCCTGCGTCAACACCAACGTCCGATGCTCGGCCTCTTCGACGCAGCCGCTCCGCTCGAGCTCCGAGAGCAGCGCAAGCCATTCGTCCTTGGTATACTCGGCGCCGACGCCAAAGGTCGAAAGCCGTTCATGTCCCCACGACAGCACCTTCTCGGTCCGCTTTCCGCGCAGGACGTCGACGATATGGTGAGCGCCGGTGGAGAAACCGCTGTGTGCGCGTACGCGATAGATGCACGACAGCAGCTTCGCCGCCGGGATGGTGCCGTCGACGCGTTCGGGCGGATGCAAACAGTTGTCGCAGTTGCCGCACTCCGGCGACACCGCCGGCTCGCCGAAATAGCGCAGCAGGAGCGCGCGCCGGCAGTGCGGCGTCGCTGCGTAATCCAAGATTTGGCGCAGGAGCGTGTCGGCTCGGCTTCGCTCGGATGGATCGGTAATTTGTCGAATGAAGAATCGCTGCTTCGCGGCGTCCCCTCCATTGAAGTACAGCGCGCAATCGCTGGGCAGACCGTCGCGGCCGGCGCGACCGGTCTCCTGATAATAGCCCTCGAGGTTTTTGGGAACGTCGTAGTGCACGACGTATCGTACGTTCGGCTTGTCGATGCCCATTCCAAACGCAATCGTGGCGCAGATCACGCGTACCTCATCGCGAATGAACAGCTCTTGGTTGCGCGACCGCTCCCCTGACGTCAAGCCGGCGTGATACGGCAGCGCGGACGTGCCTGCCGCCGACAGCATCTTTGCGAGACGCTCGGCCGAGTCGCGACTCTGCACGTAGACGATTCCGCTTTCACGCGACCGCTCGCGAACCCAGGCTGCGAGCTGCGCGGGGCCATCCCGCTTTTCGAAAACTGCGTAACGCAGATTCGGCCGATTGAAGCTGCCTACAAAACGCTGCGGCGCCTTCAACCCGAGGAAGCGCTCGATGTCGACGCGGACGCGCGACGTCGCAGTCGCCGTTAGGGCCAGCAGCGGAGCAGAAGGGTGGGCCGCTCGCAGCGAGGCGATCTGTCGATATTCCGGACGAAAATCGTGTCCCCATTCGCTGACGCAATGAGCTTCGTCGACGGCGATCCGTCGCAAGTTCCAACGCTGCAACCCGGAGAGAAACCCGGAGAGCACGACGCGCTCGGGCGCGACGTACAGAAGCCGGTACTCGCCGCGATCGAGCCCGTCGATACGACGAGCCGCCGTCGCGGTGTCGATCGAGCTGTTGAGAAAGGTTGCCGCGATCCCGTTTGCCTCGAGGGCGTCGACCTGATCTTTCATCAGCGCAATGAGCGGCGAGACCACCAATGTGAGTCCGTCCTCCATCAATGCTGGCAGCTGATAGCACAGCGATTTTCCACCGCCGGTAGGAAGCAACGCCAAGACGTCGCTCCCGGCCATCGCGGCCTGCACGATCTCTCGCTGGAGCGGGCGGAACGAAAGATAGCCAAAGTGACGCTTCAGCGCGTCGTCGAGGCTCGCCGTCATTGCCGCTAGTATAGTTCCCTGGCGCGCGCTACGGGGGCGCTTCGAGATTGCCGAACCTGCAGGTCATCGTGATCCCGCAAATATCGAAGAGTTTCCAAACGGCGTCGGTTGGACGACTGGCCACCAAGGTTAGCGAGGGTAGACCCTGTCGACGGCGCCACTGGCTCAAGGTCACAAGCTCTGCAATCAAGCTCGAATCGGCGTCGGAGAGATACGTGACATCGATCACCGACTGCCATGCGGTCTCCGCCGGCTCGAGTTGCCGCTGAAGCTCTCGTCGCGAAGCGCGGCGGTAACTGCCTTCGAGCGCTACGATCATCACCCCAAACGTAATGTCTGCGGCGCGACATTGTTATCACGCGAATTACCTAAAAAGAGCGGCAGTTCATGGGCCTGGTAGGATTCGAACCTACGCGCAACCAGTTATGAGCCGGCCGCTCTACCGCTGAGCTACAGGCCCCAGCGCCCACCCGGTTTCACCCTGGGTGGCCATCCTTCCCGCGAACGTCGCGCGCTGTCGTTACTTATAGCAGGTTTCCAGCAATTCTTGAAGGCGCAGCTTCATTTGTACTAAGCGCTTGCATTCGGGGCAACCAGGTCCTCCGGTGATGAGATGTCCTCGATAGTACGCGGCTTCCAATTCCATTTGAGTCGCGTCGTTTAGCTCCGTCATCAAACCGCGAAGAAAATCGCCCTCTTGACCGACGAAGAAGAACTCGCTACAACCTTTGGGATTGCCGCGCGGCGCGAGCGTGTTTTCCATGTTCGTTTCATATTCGGTGTCGCCTTGATGGTAACCACTCTCCATCACGCCGACTGAATCGCCCGAAACCGGATCCACGCGCCACCAACCAAAGTGCTGTCTGCCGTCGATGTCGATTGGGTCGCTTGGTGCGACGACGGCATATCCCATTGCTAAATCATCTTGGATGCGAGCGAGCACGTCTGCGTCGACGTGCAGCGACTGCAAGTTCGGATCGCCCTTCTTTGAAATAACGACTGGTGTTTTCCCTTGCGCTCCGTACGCCGCTAAGAGATCGGCGGTGTTCTCGCCCGCTGCGGGGGACGGCAACGCGGCCTGCTCCGCCAGAGTGTCGGCTACTCCTTGTTCGAGTCGCACGCGGTTGGGATTGGGTGCGGCGGGCGCAACCGCGATCTCATTGTTTACAATGTCGAGATTCTCTCGCTCCACCAAACGATTTTGGCTCATTACTGGACCGCGCAAAGAAAGAACCACGTTCGGGCGATCCAGATAGCGATCGGAGCGCACGGGACTCAACCGCTGACGGTCGAGCGCAAAGGCATACAACGACCACGGCACCGAACCGAGCGCGTTGCGAAACGCGCCGCGATTCGGTACGAGCGCCTCGCTCGTCTGATGCAGCACGAACTCCGGCGAGATATCGCTTACCAGGGGCAGTATGCGTACTTGCGTGAGAAGAGCCAGCGCGCGCTCAAACCTCGTGGAATCTGAAATCGTAGCGCCAGGAGTTGCGGCATTTCGAGCCGCCGGACCGCGAATATCCATGATTTGCCGGCGAATCACACGCGATTGCAGGCCGGGAGAGCGCAGCTCGAATTCCAACCACACAGCAGTGAGACCGGCGTCGGTAAACGTACCCTGCGATACGATCCGGTCGCCGATGCGAAGAGCCGGCTGCCATTGCTTCATCGCCACCGCTTGTGCTTGGCTCGTATCGGTTGGAGCGAAGGTCAGTGCGATCGGCTGACCGATCGCGTCGCTTGGCCGCATGGAGTAATCGAGAACGGTGTTTTCGCTAAAACCATTGCCCTGTTGGCTTTCGGTGACGACACGAATGCCCAGCTCGTGGAACAACGCTGAATCCAGCTGCTGCGGTGGCGTTACCGAAAGCGCCGTCAGGCCGCTCGATCCGGCTTGAGCGGCTTTATCGGAAGGATCGAAGCTCGACCACGCCCCGTTTTCATTTACCTGCACGAACCAGCGATCTTCGATCGCTGCAAGTTGCCCGTTTTCAACGGCTGGATTCGCCGGACCGGCGGGAACCAGTGATGCCAGCATGGCGACCTGCGCGTCGAGCGCATCTTGCTGCTGCTTACGTTGACGGTGCCAATCGTCGACGACTGCGTCGACTTGCGCACCCGGAATATCGCCGGATTTTAACTGACCTCGCAAATCGTCGAGGAATTGGGATTCCGGTGGAGTTGAAGCCGGTGCGGGCTGAGCTTGCTGCATGGTCGAGAGCACGCTGCGGGCCTGCGCTTCGCTCAGCCGTGCGCGCGCCAATCGGACTTGTTGGCCTGCGCGTCGATCGAGGTCGGCTAACAAGAGCGCTCTATCGAGACTGCTGCCGACGCGGTCCATCAGCACGCCAACCGGTCCGCGCAGCGACCCCTGATACGGAACCAGCGTTGTGTTGTCGCGAACCCATTCAAAAAGTTTTTCAGGATCGCGTCCGACCCGGTCGACGACGGCTTGAGGGTCATACGTATCGCGCGCCGCACTCGCGTCGTTTGCCTGCAAGTCGTCGAAGAACTCGTTCATGCCGGCCTTCACGTCCACTGCCGCGCCGCTTGGGCTCGGTGCCGCGGCAACGGTGGTGACGCAAGGCGCAGGTGCGGGCGTCGCTGCTGACCCCTGCGCGTTGCCGCTTAACCCGCCTCCTATCCCACCACCTAAACCAGAAGCGGCGCCCATTTGGCCAAGCGACGATGCACCCGGCGCAACGGCGTCGATTGCGCTGGACCCACCGCTGCACGCCGTTACCGCCGGACGCTCGAAGGCGACGATCGTGGGAAGACTCCGCGCACCCGCTTCATACGCACCGATTTGAATTGCCAGCAGCGTGGCAACGGCAATGAGCAAGATGCTCAAAAATCCAGGCCGGCGACGAACGGCAACAGTCGCCGCGGTTATAAGTGCCGAGAGTAGCAATACGGGCAGTACCACCTCGACCATGAGGTAGGCACCGCGCAACCAATACGGATGAGCGATAGGCGCGGTCGTTCCGGCAAGCGCCGCATCGACGCCCGCGCCCCCGGAAATGGCTAACGCGAAGGGAGCGATCAAATACACGCCGAGCAAAGCGGCTCCCAGCCGCAACCAGAGCGGAGTCCTATTCGTGAAGAGCACGGCTGCAGCTGCGACGCCGAAAATTATGGGGAGGATTGCTTCGCCCACGACACCGGCCGGCTGTCGCGCGAGAACGATCCCGCCATCCGCGAGCGAGCCCAGTTTCCAACCCGAATAGGCCGTGACGATTTCGAGAACGACGAGCGAGGCCAGGATTTTCGGTACGACGCCGAAGCGCTTCCACAAGACGGCCGTGAGCAGAGCATAAGCAACGACGATGCCCGCAACGATCCAGCGAATGGTACTGCCGGTTAGGGCGGTCTCGATTGCCACGTCGAGCAACGCGATGTAGAGTGCGACGTTTGCGATCCAGCCGAGAACGCGCTGCGTTTGGTTCATCATTCTGCGCCTCT
Organism: Candidatus Baltobacteraceae bacterium; assembly: GCA_036488875.1. NCBI lineage: Bacteria > Bacillati > Vulcanimicrobiota > Vulcanimicrobiia > Vulcanimicrobiales > Vulcanimicrobiaceae > Vulcanimicrobiaceae bacterium. The sequence goes on from DASXGW010000012.1 coordinate 274,330, forward strand.
TTTGAAATCTTATCGGACTGTAGTCCGACCATTCATACGGCGTTGCGATTCACCTCTTGGGGGATGGGTGAGACGAGTGCCGAAAAAGGTGCTCCTGACCGGAACGAGGTGAAAGCGTTGCTAAGCTCTCTTCGCGCTCTTCTTATACTCCCATTGGCGCTAGCCATCGCCGCGTGCAGCTCGACGGCGCCTGCCGGCGGCCCCATTCCGCCGCCGCAAATCGGAGGAGACGGGGCGAAACACAAGCTCAAGGCAACGGTTCGCATCGTGATTCCCAAACGCAAACGCGGTCGCCGCGTGCTGTTGCACGGACATTACGTTTCGCTTTCTACCAAGTCGATTGCCATGGCCGTAACCGCGTCGACGGGCGGCAGCCCCGAGAACTTCAACGCAGATCTAACGGCGGCGACAAACCCGGATTGCCTCGCCTATTCCGGTTCGACGGTGTGCACGCTTCCGCTCAGACTTGCAGCCGGAGATTATACGATAATCGTTGCGACGTACGACGGACTGCTTGCGGGCGGAAACGCTCCGAATAATCCCCCAACCGGCAAAAAGCTATCGGCTCACCAAAGCGTACCCTTCGCCATCACTCGCGGCAAAACAAATCAGCTCAGCGTGACCCTCGACGGCATTCCCACCGGCGTCGCGCTGGTGCCCGCAAGTTCGACGCTCACCGGCAACGACGCGTCGGGATTCGCGCTCGCGCGATGCTCGCAACCGGCACAGAACGTCGAGGTGTACGGCGTCGACGCCGATGACAACTACATTCTTGGGCCCGGCGCGCCCACGCCGGCGCTCGCGTCAAACGATGCCGGCAATCTTCCGGTTACGGCGACTCCGGGGCCGTCGGCCCCCAACCAGTTTACGCTGACGCCGCCGGCATATCCGACCAAGAACGCGGTCGTCCAACTGACTGCGGGTGTTACACCGAAAGCGGGAATCGGGGCGTCGTCACAGTCTGCGAAGGTCAACGTCACGTTTGGTTCGACGACCTGCTATTCGATCTCTGAGTACTCGGCATCGAGCAGCAGCAGTAGCGGCAGCAGTCCGAGCGCTATCGCCTCAGACGGCACCAATCTGTGGTTTACGGTAGGAAACTCGGTCACTAAAATGACGACTGCCGGAGCGGTGGTGGGGAACTATTCGGCCGGAACCAATCCCGGTAGCCTTGCTTTTGATGGAACCAACATGTGGGTCGTCGACAGCATAAGTTCCGGCACGGTCACCAAGCTGTCTTCGACGGGAACGACGTTGGGGACGTACGGCGTAGGAAGTTATCCGAACGGGATAGCCTTCGACGGGACCAATATGTGGGTCCCCAACAGCAGCGGTTTAAGCGTCACGAAGTTGTCGCCGACCGGAGCAACGCTTGGGACCTATACCGTCGGAAGCGGACCCGGTGCGATCGCGTTCGACGGGACCAATATGTGGGTCGCGAACTATAGTGCCAGCCCCGGCTCGGTCAGCGAGCTGTCTCCCACAGGCGCAGCGTTAGGGACGTTCGACGTCGGGAGTCATCCCGCCGCCGTCGCGTTCGACGGAACCAACATGTGGGTTACGAACCTTTTCGATAACACCATCACCGAACTGTCGCCGGCCGGGTCGGCGCTCAATACGTTCACGATTCCAACGAGCGCTAGCCATCCGGAGTTCATTGCGCTGGGCGCAGATAGCGCGATGTGGTTCACCGAAGCCAACGGAAACAACATCGGGCGGGTCACGAGTGACGGAACGTTTACCGAAATCCCCGTCCCGACGGCCAGCAGCGAGCCGATCGGGATCGCCAAGGGCCCGGACGGCAACATGTGGTTTACCGAAAAATCCGGCGACAAAATCGGAACGGTGGTAGTACACTAGCACCGGTATCGCGAACGTCGGCGCATGAAGTACCTGTGCGTCGCCCTCCTTTTAGCCGTCGCCGTGTCGCCAATGAGCGCGCCGGCAGCCGCAAGCGAACCATCAGTCGCGGCGATCGACCGCGCCGCGCGTGCCGCGATGTCCACGTACTCGCTCGAGGGCATGATCGTTCAAGTCCGGTCCAACGGGCGAACGGTGTTCCAGCACGGCTACGGCGAATCGATGACGGGCGTTCCGGCGACCACCGACATGCACTTTCGCAACGGCGCTATGGCGTTCACGTATATGGCCGTGCTCTTGCTCGAAATGGTCGACCAAAAGAAGACCACGCTCGACACGAAGCTGTCGAAGTACTTTCCGAACCTTCCCAACGCGAATAAAGTCACGCTCAGAAACCTCGCAAACATGACGTCAGGCTATGCCGACTACGTCTATCAGCCGGCGACGCTCAACGGGACGATGCTGTACCCATTTCGCCAGTGGACTCCGCAAGAGCTCGTCCACATCGGCATCAGCGGTAAGCCGATGTTTGCGCCGGGTTCGAACTGGGGCTACTGCCACACGAACTGGGTAATCATGGGCGGCGTACTCGAGAAGATCACGGGAATGCCGCTGGCACAGGCGTTGCAGCATTACGTTCTCGGGCCGATGGGATTGCGTCAAACGCAAGCCTTCACCACGGCGTACATTCCGCATCCGATTCTGCACTCGTTCGATTCCGAACGCCGCTCCGCGCTGGGTGTAAAAGCCGGCGTACCGTTCATCGAGGAGTCGACGTTTTGGAATCCGTCGTGGACGACGGTCGAAGGCGCCGTCGAGGTGACCGACATCACCGACGAAAGCTTAAGTCTCGAGGCCGTTGGAAACGGCAAACTGCTGTCGCCCGCGTCGAGCGCCGCGCAGATCAAGCCGCATCTCATCGGCTTCGGTCACGCGCAAAGTGGCTGCGACGCCTGCCGTCCCGGTACGACGGCGTTCAGCTACGGCTTGGGCATCATGCTCGTCGGAGGGTGGCTCGCGCAAACGCTCGGATTTGCCGGCGCGTCGGGCGCGGTCGCATACCTTCCCTCACAGAAACTCACGATCGCGGTCGAGGCCACCGATGGCGCCGGCGCCTTCGACGAGCACGGAAACTTCAAAGTCGGACTGCCCGCAAACAACGTGCTGATCGGACTAGCCAAGCAGATCGCGCCGGGGACCATGCCGTAATGATTCATGCACTCGTACTCGCGCTAGCGACGGCCACGCCAACGCAAACGGCTTCGGGAATCCCGCTCGACGCTCCGTGGAAAGTCACGATCTACGATCTGGCGCGCACGAAATTCCATCATCCCGCTTGGGGATGGCAGCATTCGGAGCGCAACTATCAAATCGCGATGCAGATTGCCAAGAGCGAGCGCATGCACGTCGATACCGACGTGCTCTTCGCCGCGGCGATGCTGCACGATATGGCAGCGTTTATGCCCTGCGCGCAGTCGGCCAAACTCGAGCACGGTGACTGCGCCGCGCTCCAAAGCCCCGACGTCCTAAAAAGCGCGGGCTTTCCGATGGAGAAGATCGCAGCGGTGCAGGCGGCCGAACGGGGACACATGTACTACAGCGATCCCGGAACGCAGCCGGAAGCGATTCTGCTGCACGATGCCGATTCGCTCGACTTCCTCGGCGACATGGGCGCCGCGCGCATGATCGCACTCACCGGCGAAAACGCTGAAAGCTTCGACGGCGCGATCAAGTCGCTGCGCAAGTTCGTTCACGACATTCCGCCGCGCCTGATAACGGCAACGGCTCGTAAGATGGGCGCGCAGCGCGCCGACGAGCTGCAGCGGTTTCTCGACGCGCTCGGCGCCGAACGGTACGGAACCTAACCTTACGCCGTTCCGGTAAGTTCCGAAAGGCGACGCCGCAGATCCTGGATCTCTTCGCGCGCGCGCTGCGCGTCGAGGTGGTCGAACGTCGCCGCGGCGCTCGACACCAGCGAGCCCAACAGCGCACGTTCGTCAGAGTTCAATACCGCACCGTCGCGACGCGCACCGTACAACGCGAACGCGTAGAGATCGCTGCGCGCGAGCGCCGGGACGGCCAGCACCGGGGCCTGGGCGCCGACCGGCATTCCCTCATGCGACCAGCCTACTTCGTGAAGCGCCAACGGCTCCCGCTCGGATCGCAGTTGGGCGACGAGCGGATCGTCGGTCGATATCGTAATCATCGCGTCTTGCGGCCACGCCCGCATCGCCGCGCAGGCGTAAACGTTACGATCCTCGTCGAGCTTGAACAGTGCCGCCGACGACAGCTCCAGTGCCTCCAGAGGCTCGTCCAAAATCATCTCGATCACCGAGCGTTCGCTGGTGACGAAGGCCAACGCACGCGCGTCGCGTTTGAGGCGCCGTTCGGCTAAGAACTCGCGCCTGAAGAACAGCCAATCGAGTATTGCGTCGATACGGTGATGTATCGCGCTGAACGAGAATGCCCCCAGAAGCGCCGCCGCCAGCGTGGCGTAAGCCGCTAAGTGCGAGTCGGCAAAGAGCTCTCCTACCGCCCATTCGCTAATCGCCATGAACAAGACGAGCAGCGCCGACGTAATGGCGTATCCCGTCGCGCGCCCGATCGCAAAGCCGATGTCGATGATGCGTTCGTTTACGAACGCGTACGAAACCGCCACCGCCCCGATGAAGGCCGCCCACGGCTCGAGCACTTTAAACAGTGGAGTATAAAGAAGGGCGCCGGTCCAGTGAAAAACCAACTCTTGAACGAGGTTTTGCAGCGAGTTCAGAATGACGACTATGGGCTGAAGGCCCAGACCGGCGACGATCCAGCGAGCGCGCACTCGCATCTCTTCGCGTGCGCGCCCAACGATGGTAGAAAGCAAGTAGAGCACGGCCGCTGCAAGCGCGATGTCGGCGAGCTGCCCGGCGACCGCAACGCCGAACGGCCACGTCGGCAGCGCTAGCGTGTAGCCGATCATGAAATAGTTCCAGATGGCAAAGTCCACGATCGCAAGCGCGACCAGCAAGGCTTCCCATCGGCGCTGCAGACGGCGGTCCGGATTGATCACGCGCGTAGCAAATATCGCCAGCGTCAAGAGCGCGGCGGCAAAACTCAGATCGTAAAGCGTTTGAACGGCGAGCTGTATCGCGACCGATCCTTTGACGTAGAAATAGTCTTGGAACGCGAGGATCGTCGATAGCCAGACGAATGCGTAAAAGGTCCACGTCGCGCGCCCGGGACGCAGGAGCAGAACTGCGGTCGCCAAGCAAAGGGCAAAGAAGACCAGCAACGGATGGACGATGAGGTGGAGCGATCGTAAAATACCGCGCTCATGCTCGGCGGCCGCGGTAAGTCGAACCGTACGCGGCGGCGTCCCTTCCAGCGTTACCGTCACGGTGTCGCCGGCGTTTGGGAAGAGGAACGACAGCCGGTCTTCGGGCGTAACCGCGGTCCACGCTACCCGATTGCCCGCGACGATACCCGCCTTAGCGGCCGGCCCGTTAGGATCGACGTCGTGAACGACTCCTTCGGCGCCCCACGTTAACCCGTACGTTCCGAAGGTCAGATCGTTCCACTCGACCTGCGCCAAGGCCAACAGCGCCAGCACGTTGAGCAGCACAAGCACGATGACGCCGGCCGCATTGAGGCGTTTCATTACCGCCGGAAGGCTTTAGCCCCCGGATAACGTGCGGCGGCTCCCAGTTCGTCCTCGATGGCCATCAATCGATTGTACTTCGCAATCCGGTCGCTGCGCGACAGCGATCCGGTTTTGATTTGGCCGGCGGCGGTCGCGACCGCAATGTCGGCGATGGTGGTATCTTCGGTTTCACCGGACCGGTGCGAGATCACCGTCGTGTATCCCGCTTTGTGCGCCATATCGATGCAGTCGAGCGTTTCGGTGAGCGTTCCGATCTGATTGACCTTGATGAGTATCGAGTTGGCGACGCCTTGCGCAATGCCGCGCTCGAGAAACTTCACGTTGGTCACGAAGAAATCGTCGCCGACGAGCTGCACGCGATCGCCCAGCGCCTCGGTGAGCGCGAGCCATCCCTTCCAATCGTCTTCGGCCATGCCGTCCTCGATCGACAGAATCGGATATCGGTCGCACAGCTCCGTATAAAGCGCGACCATGTCCTTGGCGCTCAATCCTCTGTCTTTGGACAGCGCGTAATACTTGCCGTCGGAGTGGAACTCGCTCGAGGCCGGATCGAGCGCGATCGCGACGTCGGCGCCGGCCTTGTAGCCGGCGAGATCGATCGCCGCGACGATCAAGTCGAGCGCTTCTTGCGGCGTGTGCAGCGGCGGCGCATAACCGCCTTCGTCGCCGACCAGGGTCGGAAGGTGGCGATCGTGCAGCAGTTTTCCGAGCGCGTGAAAGACTTCGGCGCCGTAACGCACGGCTTCGGCTTCGTTTGCCGCGCCGACCGGAACGATCATGCACTCCTGAAACTGCAGCGCACCTTCGGCGTGCTTTCCGCCGTTGATCACGTTCATCATCGGAACCGGCAGCGTCGAGGCCGACGGACCGCCCAAATACCGAAATAGCGGAAGCGACAGGCTGGCGGCAGCCGCGCGCGCCACGGCGAGCGACGTGCCCAACAGCGCGTTGGCTCCCAAGTTCGCCTTGTTCGGCGTCCCGTCGAGATCGACGAGCTTCTCGTCGATCTCGCGCTGCGCGGTGGCGTCCAATCCTTCGAGTGCCGGGCCCAGGACGTCGTTGACGTTGGTGACGGCTTTCTGCACGCCCTTGCCGCCGTAACGCGCCTTGTCTCCGTCGCGCAGTTCGACCGCTTCGTTGGCGCCGGTCGACGCACCCGACGGAACGATCGCTTCTTCAACCGCTCCGAAACTAGTCGCACAGCTCACGGCAACCGTCGGATTCCCGCGCGAGTCGAGCACCTCGCGTCCGTGAATGCCCTCGATTAAGGGGCGCCCGCCGGCGCGCAGCGATTCCAACGACATGCGTTAGTCCTTGATCCAGCGCTCGAGATCGTGCCGGCGAGAAACGAAGTCGTTGTCGTTGAAGAAAATCGCCAGCTCGCGTTCGGCGCTCGCGGTACTGTCGCTGCCGTGAATCAAATTACGCCCGATCGTCTGCGCGAGATCGCCGCGAATGGATCCGGGTGCCGCGCTCAGCGGATTGGTCGCCCCAATGAGCTGGCGGCAGCCGTCGACCACGTCTTTGCCTTCCACCGCCAGCGCCACCAGCGGTCCGCTCGTGATGAATCCCACGAGATCGCCGAAGAACGGCTTGTCTTTATGCTCTTCGTAATGCCGGCGCGCGCGGTCGCCGTCGAGCTGCATCAACTTCATTGCCGAGACGATGTAACCGCGCCGCTCGAAGCGCGTGACGATTTCGCCGACGAGACCGCGTGAAACGGCGTCGGGCTTACACAGAATCAAGGTACGTTCGATAGCCATAGGACCGCGCAATACCACCCGCCAAACGCCTTTGCCTCCATGCAAGATTCGGGGCCGTACGCCGGCGTGGCACGGGAGCTTTCGGGCAGCGCGTTCGCGCCGATCCGTTACGTGGCGGAAACCGGCAGCACGAACGCCGACGCCGCCGCCCTCTTAGGTGAGGCCGGCGCCGCCGGTCTGACGATCGTCGCCGACTACCAGATGCACGGCTCCGGCCGTAAAGGTCGCAGCTGGGTGGCGCAGCCCGGCACGTCGCTGCTCTTCACCACGATCTTGCCGCAGCCGCTCGCCGCGCAGGACCTGTGGATCGTTCCGTTTTGGACGGTTCTCGCGGTAAAGTCGGCGCTCGGCGAGTGCGGCATCGACGCGTCGGTCGTCTGGCCCAACGATCTGCTCGTCGCCGGGGGGAAAGTCGCGGGCGTGCTTTGCGCGTCGCGCGTTGCCGGCGACAGCGCATGGGTCGCGTGCGGCGTCGGGATCAACGTTCGCCGCCCCGACCGCGCGCCGTTGGTCGTTCCACCTCCGAGTTATTGCGACGACGTCGCGGCGATCGAGCGCCCGCAGCTCTTACGCGGTATTCTTCTCGCGTTCGGCGCATCGCTCGACCTGCTCGGCAACCCGCAGCGCGTGGCCCGACTATGGGAACGCGCGGCCGGATTACCCGGCGCGCGTTACACGCTGCTTGCCGACGGAACGACCGATGCGTTTAAGGCGACGGCGGTGAGCCTTGCGACGGGCGGGGGGCTCGTCGTCACACGCGACGACGGAACGCGCGAAACCGTCTCGCTCGCCGACGTACGAGCGCTGCGCTAAGACGCTATTTGACGATGCCGCCCAGCGCGACGCCCGCGGTAGTGAGTGCGGTTTTCGCTTGAGACTCGACGCCGGCATCGATGCTCAAGCACAGGTTCGAGGACGCCGCGACGTTGGCCGGCTTTGGAATCATCTTCGCCGTCACGCCCGCGTCCTTGAGCGTCTTGGTGGCGATCATCGTATCGGCGTTCGTGCCGAAGAACAAAATCACGTCTGCCATCACCGCACCTACGCCGACTCACCCGTTACGAGTTGGTTTAGGCCTCCGGCAACTTCGTTGAGTTCCGCGACGCGATCCACCGCTTGTTTCATGCGGTTTGCCATCTCTTGCGAGAGCGTGTCGATGACGATCATGTCGCTCTGCAGCTCGTCGTTGAGCGATTTCAGCTCGCCGACTTTGCTCAAATCGCCGCCGCTGATTTGCGCGATGACGCTTCCGCTCTTCTCGACCGCCGCTTTCGTGGCGGTGACTTGATCGCCCGACACCTCGGCGCCCACGACGATAACGCCGAGCTCCTTAGCCGCGTCGCGCACTTGATGGCTGCGCTGCGCGAGGTTCTTGGAAACCGCCTGTACGATCGGAATCGCGATCGCCAGCGCAATGATCATCGCGATGAAACCCCACAGCACCAGGGTCAGCACCGTGTGGTTGATGATGTCGTCGATGCGCGACATGGGGATGCCATACCAGCGCGCGCCGATGACGTTGTTCTGGTCGTCGGCGACCGGATCGATGTGCACCAAATAGAGCGTGCCGCCTTGCGAGTCGGCGCCGGTGTACGCCTGCCCCGTCTTGGCGACGTTCGCGGCTTCGGGCACGACGGCGTCGACGGCACGCGTTCCGTCGGGCTGCTGAATGGTGCTCGCCACGATCGCGTCGCCGTCGAGCAGCGCCGCAGCGCCGCCCAGGGCGCGCGTCGCTTGGTCGACGAGGTCGTAATAATGGTTCATCAGGATGCCGCCGTAGATGGCACCGATGGTCCGCTCGTTCTGGTCGCTGATCGGCGCCGCCGAAACTATGGCGATGCCTTTGTCGACGTGCTCGACGACCTTACCCGAGGCGTCCTTGATGTCGGACTGCGCTTGGGGCGCGAGCCCCTCGCCCTGCAGGAACGACGAGTCGAGCAGCGTGGCCGTACTGACGGTCTCGCCCGTCAGCGCGCGTTGAATGAGCGCGTTGCTCTTGAGCGATCCGCGCTCGGGGCCGTTGGCACGCGCGACCACGTTTCCGTTGGCGTCGACGACGGTCAGGAACGACAGGCCCGAAGTCCGCGCGACGTTCGACAACTGGTCTTGCAGCGCGGCCATGTTTCCGGACTGGACGGCGTGGCGAAGCGCGTCGGAAAGCGCGTCCTGCGCCACCAGCAGCCGGATCTGATCCTTCCGCGAGTCCCAATAGCCGCCGAACGCGCCGCCGCCGTTGGTGACTTGCGTCTTCCCCAAATCGACGAGATCGCGTTGGAGCACGAGTCGTGCCGCAACGACGCTAATGACGAAGAATAACACGATCGCGCCGATGATCGTCCCCAGGAGCCGTGCGCGTAGACTCATCTTCATGCCGTGACTTCCTCCGTGCCGCTGTCGTTGACTTTGAACTCCCTAAACCTAGTATCGATCTGTTTGGCCAGATCGTTCATCTGCTCGACCGAGGTCAGCATCCTCTGGGCCGCATCGGTCACTTCCTTATTGACGTAGGTGAGGACCTCGACCGACGACGCGTTCTGCTGCGATATCGAGGCGATATCGGAGAAGGCCTTGTTGACCTCGTCGGATTGGCGGGTCATCCGCTGGGTCGCGGACATGTTGTCCCCGACCGATTTGGTGATCTCTTCGATCGATCGGATGACTTGATATGAATTAGCGCTCATCGCTCGGGCCACCGAGCTGATCTCGCCGATCTGCTGGTTGGCGGTCAGAACCGCCGACACGATGTCTTGCAAGGCGCCCGACGCCGAGGTGGTGCTGTTCGCGCCTTCCTCGACGCGATCGGTCAGCCGCTCCATCGCGGTGACGACCTCGCCGATGACCGCTTGGGTCGACGCGATGTGCCCCGCGATTTCCTTAGTGGCTTGCACGCTGCTGTCGGCAAGTTTCCGGATCTCGCTCGCGACGACGGCGAAACCGCGGCCGTGTTCGCCGGCGCGCGCCGCCTCGATCGCGGCGTTGAGCGCGAGCAGGTTCGTCTGTTCGGCGATGCGGTCGATCACTTTGACGATATCGCCGATTTGATCGGAGTTGCTGCCGAGCTGCGAGATGTCGCTCGCGAGTTCGTTGATCGTGGAGCGAATCGTGTGCATGCCGTCGACGATCGTTCCGATCGCGCTGCCGCCGCGCTCGGCCGTGCGCGACGTCTCGGTCGAAATTGTCGACAGCGAGTCCACTTGCGCCGCGACCTGCTCGATCGAGCTCGCCATATTCGAAACGGCGAGTGCCGTTTCGTCGAGGCTGCGCGTTTGCTGTTCGGCGGCGGCGGCAATCGACGCGATCGCTTCGGTCAACGACGTTACCTTTGCGACGGCCTCGTCGACGATCTTGGATTGTTCCTGAACGCCCTCGTCGAGCTGACCTTGGGCGACCGCGGCGCCTTCGATTACGGCGAGCGCCGTCGACGCCGTGGTTTGCAGCCCGCCGCCGGCGGATCCGAGTTTCGCGGCACGGTCGTGCAGCTGACCCAGAAAGCTGCGAATCCCGAAGATGAGCTTGTTGAGCGCGACGGCGAGATCTTGGAGCGAGGCGTCCGCGACGGCGATGTTCTTGGTGAAATCACCCTGCGCCACTTCGCGGATCCCGGCCGCCATCGACGCAAGGCTGGTGTGCAGGTTGGCGACGCTATCGCCGCGCGGCAGCGCGACGCGCGAGCCGCCGAGGAACGCCACTTGGCCCGGCGCGATGTCACCCCACTCTTCGTAAGGCGGCGGGTCGCCGTGAAAGATCAGCGCGACGCCGATCCCCACGAAAATCAGGATGATGCTGTCCCAGACCGCGCCCGGGAGCTGATGCGTGACGCGCGCCTCGTATTCCGCGACCCCCGCGGCAGCGGCGACGATCGAACCGAGGGGGAAGCCCGCAAGCGCTGCGGTGAGGGCGATCAGCGCGATCAGCACCACCTCAACCGCCGCAGCGTTGCCGTACCAGATCGAACCATACCACGCTACCGCCGCGCAGAGTGCACCACCCAGCACTGCCAGCACGATACGACTCGGCAATGAGAGCCGAGCTCGCAAGCCGGAAAAGTAGGCGTAGATCACGGGCTACAATATTATGGAAAGCCTTAAGAAAGTCCGCCCCGGCCCAGGCTACTGCTTTTGGTTCCTCGCCCTGGCAATGCGGCGGTCGCAGACCTCGCAGAAGTGCGGCATCTTATTGTCGGTTTCGAAGATGGAGTTCGAGTTGTACATCGCGCAGCGCGCGTTGTAGCAGTGCTTCAGAGCGAAGGCGTGCCCGAGCTCGTGCACCGCCTCTTTGAGCGTCCGCTGAAAGAGCAGGTTCGCGTCGGGTTCTTCCCCGTAGAACTCGGCGCGCAACCGATGGAGCGAGACGGCCGCGACCCCTTGCGCGTCGTCGCCCGCGCCGAAGATGAAGCGGTGCGACGTCTTGTAGAGATCGTAATCGGTGATCGCCAAAAGGATACCGTCGTCTTCGGGGAAGGCGCGCAGCACCTTCGCCGTCAAGGTCGCCAGAAAGAGCTGCTGCCGGGTCGCGTTGAGCGCGCTGCGCGGTACGACGAGCGATCGCTCGACGCGCACGCTTGCCAGGAAACGTTCCTCGAGGCAGAGCGCAAAACGGTCCAAGAATAGCGCGTCGATGGTGTTGACCGGCACGATGCGAATTCTGGAATCCATTCGTGGAGGATGCTTCGACCCTGCAGCGGGATACTCCGCCATGATCGTTGGTATCGGCATCGATCTCGCCGAGGTCGATCGCTACCGCTTCGACGAGTCGACGCTCGCGTGGTTCGCGCGCAAGATTTACACGGACGACGAGATGCGCTACGCGATGCGCAAGCGCCACTGGGCCGAGCGTCTTGCCGGCTTCTACGCCGCCAAGGAGGCAACGCGCAAAGCGTTCGGCCACGCGATACCGTGGCGCTGGGTCGGCGTCGCGCACGAACGCAGCGGCAAGCCGATCATCGAGCTTTACGGTAAAGCGCAGCGTCTGGTCGCCGACCGCGGCATCACGAACATTCATCTGACCATCACGCACACCGCGACCACCGCTGCCGCTGTCGTCATTCTCGAACGATGATCTACGTTCTCGAGCCCGACGCCATGCGTGCGGCCGACGGCGCAGCGATCGCCGCCGTCGGCGAAGATGCACTGATGCGCAACGCCGGCGCGCGGATCGCGGAGCGCCTGCGCGCGATCGCGCCGCGGGGCGGCCGCATCGTCGCCTTCGCCGGGCCCGGAAATAACGGCGGAGATGCGTTTGCGGCACTAGCCGAGTTGGGCAGCGAGTTCGACTGCGCGGTGTACGCGGTCGCCGGGGGGCGGACGTCGGCGGCGCGCGCAGCGGCGGAGGAACGCGCGCGCGCTGCGGGCGTTACGACGCGACCGCTGCCGTCATCGGAACGCGATGCGCGCGCCGCGCTCGAAGGCGCCATCGCCGTCGACGGTCTCTTCGGAACCGGCGCGCGGCTGCCGCTTCCCGATACGTACTCCGGCGCGGTGCGCGCGCTCGATGCGCGCGCGCATCCGGTAGTGTCGATCGACATCCCGTCGGGAGTCGACGCGTTGACGGGCGCGGTCGCCGGCGACGCGGTACGCGCGACCGTCACGGTAACGCTGGGCGCGGCAAAGCCCGGATTGCTGCTGGATCCGGCGCGCGAACGCGCGGGCGAACTCTGGTACGCACGCATCGGCATTGGGGACGCAATCCTTTCGGGTGCGCCGCACACGTACGCCGCACTCGACGACGACGCGTTTCTGCGCGCGCTTCCGGTCCGTGCGACGAGCGCGGACAAGCGCAGCGCCGGTGCGCCGTTGATCGTCGCGGGCTCGGCGCAGTTTCCCGGCGCTGCGGTGCTGTGCGCGCTGGCCGCCGCCCGCGCCGGTGCGGGTTACGTTACCGTCGCGGCGCCTTCGAGCGCTGCGGCCGTCCTGCGCGCGCACCTCGTCGAGCAAGTCGTCGTCGAGATACCCGACGATCTACCGGTAGAGCGCGCGGTCGACGAGCTGCTCGAGATCGAGAAGCGAAATACGGCCGTCGGGATCGGGCCGGGTTTGGGACTCGATAACCGCACCGGCGAGATCGTCGCGGCGTTTCTCGCTCGCACGACGCTGCCCGCGGTCATCGACGCCAGCGCGCTTTTCCATCTCGCAAAGCGCTTAGACGTGCTGCGCGGTAAGCCCGCGGTCGTCACGCCGCACGCCGGCGAGTTCGCGCGTCTCTCCGGCAAGGGCACCGTCGCCCCTGAGGACCGCATGGCGCGCGTGCGCGAGTTCGTCGGGCGTACCGGAATCACGACCTTGCTCAAGGGTCGCGATACGATCGTCGACGACGGCTCGACGGTTCACCTGAACGTGACCGGAACCAACGCACTCGCGACCGCGGGTACGGGCGACGTCCTCACCGGGACCATCGCGACCCTGCTCGCGCAAGGCTTGTCCCCGGTCGATGCGGCCCGGACCGGCGCGTACTGGCACGGCCTCGCGGGGCAGATCGCGGCCCGGCACCGCCCCGTCGGGGTCATTGCCGGCGACGTCGCCGCCGCGCTGGCCGCGGCACTCCCAAGCGTCGACGCCGAGAACCGTGCGGCATTCCGGCAATCGCGGCGCGGCGACCTCTGGCGTATTTATTGATTCTTCATCTCTTCGAGTTACGTCTAAGCCGTGGAACGTATACGTCCGACGCTCTTCTTCATCGCTATTGTCGCCGGCGCGCTTTTGGCCGCGTGCGGCGGCGGCAGCGCTCCGGCCGGGTTCTTTTCATCCGGCTCGCCGCTTCCCGGGCTTCGGCTTTCGCCCGAAGCAGTTACAGTCGTCGTCAAGCCGCACGCACTCTCGTTTAGCAGCCTCGGAACGTCGTTCGCACAGAAAGTCGTCGTCTCCGAAAAAGGCTACAAAGACAAGTTCGTCGAGCACACCACGTGCAAAGGCATCGCCAAAGCGGCACCGCTCTCCGGCGAAGGGCCGAAGCTGACGGTAAAGGTGACGCCGCTCGGTACGGGCACGTGCGCGATCACGTTTCAAGACGCCAAAAAGCATAAATCGAAACTTGCAATCGTCGTCAGCACCACCAAGCCGACGCCGTCCCCGAGCTCGTCGCCGACGCCTTACTCCACGCCCACGCCCACACCGTGCCCGTCTTGTCCCACCCCGACGCCCCGACCAACCTCCACGCCGAATGCCGGAACGATCTTCGTTACGTACGCGGCTTCCACCGCGCACCCCAACGTCGTCGCCTACGACGCCCAAGGTAATAAGAAAACGACCGGCACGTGGGGCAGCTCGGGAAGCAGTCCGCAGAGCATCGCATGGGCGCCAGGCGATCTGAATTGGTTCTACGTGGTCAACGGTGGCACCAACACCGTAAAAGTCTATTCATCATCGGGTGGACAGCTCTCCAGCTTCTTCACCGGGGTAACTGCAGCCGGAGCGATGGCGTACCCGTCGGGAGTTTCGAACCTCCTCTACGTCGCGTCGACGAGCCAGCATACGATCTACGCGTACGACGAAGACGGCAACGTCAAGTCTGCCGTTACGTTCCCGAGCAGCGGCATCGACACGAACCTCGGCGGGATCGCGTACGATTCGCACATGTCGCGAATCTACGTGGCGAATACGTCGAGCGGCAAAGTCGAATATTACTCGACGAGCGGTTCGCTCGGCAGCTCGATCTCGTCGCCGTGCACGTGCACGCCCAGCACGATCGCGTTCGATTCGAATAACAACCACATCTATGTGTGGTGGAGCGGGACCGGCGGCGGCATGTCGGCGTACGACGAGACCGGCAGCACCGTGACGCTAACGGGAGGTTCGGGAACCCCCTTCGGCGGGTTGTCGTCGCCCAATGCCATCGTCGCCAACACGGTTAACGGCTATCTCTATATAACCGACGGCACGAGCGTCAAAGTCTTCGATGCAACTGGCGCGACGATCTCAACCCTAGGAACGTTCTCGCCCGGATTTACCGTCACGTCGGCTAACGGCATGACCATCAAGCCGTAGCGGGGCTGCGGCCGAGCCGTCGATTCGTCCGATACCTTAGGGGTGAGCGTTCGCCCCTATTTTCTTTTGCTCGCAGCAGCAGCGACCGTTAGCCTGCTCGGCTGCTCTGCGCACGCGTTGACGCCGAACGCGCCTGACTTCGCGCCCAGCGCGCACCGCACGTATCGTTCGCCGCTGACGCCGGGCGTCGTCATACCGCTCTACGTGCAGCCCGGCAAAACCTGGAAGGCCGTCATCAAGGCGAAGCTCGCGCACTCATCCGTGCCGATCGTCTTGATCGCCAACGTCGACAACGGGCCGGGCACCGCGGTCGACTCGAACTACGTCACCTTTATCGAAAAAGCTCAAATGGCGGGCATCTACGTGCTCGGCTACGTTTACACGAAGTACGGTAAGCGCTCCGCCACGCAAGTCGACGCCGACATCGCGCGTTGGGAAGCATTCTATCTCACCGACGGCATCTTTCTCGACCAGATGGCGCCCAACGCGCCATCGTACTATCAAGCCGCGACGACGTACGCGCACGCACACAGCCTGTGGTTCGTCATGGGAAATCCCGGCAGCGACGCTCTGGGCAGCTCGGGGCCGGACGTCATCAACTTCTACGAGCGCGCCGGGTATCCGAAACTCGGATTCTTACGCGAACCCGCGCACGTGTCGTATGGCAGCGGTAAATGGAGCTACATCGCCGGTGCGGTACCGTTCAATGCCGCGAAAATCAAGGCAACCGCAAAATACGTCGCCTATCTCTACGCCACCGACGGAAAAGAGCCGGAATGTTACTGCCGGCTCCCGTCGTATTTCGCCTCGCTCGTCGCGCTGCTCGATCCGAACTAAGGCAGCAGCGACTTCAAGCCGTCTTCGTCGAGAATCGTGATGCCGAGCTCTTGGGCCTTTACGAGCTTGCTCCCCGGCTCGCTTCCGACGACGACGTAATCGGTTTTTTTGCTTACCGAGCCGGTCACCTTACCGCCGGCCGCAACGATCATCTCCGCGGCTTGTTCGCGCGTGAGCGCCGGCAGCGTTCCGGTCAACACGAACGTCTTCCCGGCTAACGCGCCGGCCGCCGCGCGCGCGCGTTTGGGCGCGGTGACGGCCACGCCGGCCTGGCGCAGACGCTCGATCATCTGCACGTTCGCGCGTTGCGTGAAGAACAACCCAACGCTCGCGGCCACCTCGGGACCGATACCTTCGCTGGCTTTGAGCTCGTCTTCGGTCGCGGCTTCGATTGCGTCGATCGAACCAAAATCGCCGGCGAGAATCGTCGCAGTCTGTTCGCCGACAAAGCGGATGCCCAGTCCGTTGAGCAGGCGCGCCAAGCCGCGCTGCTTTGATTTTTCGATCGCGGCGAGCACGTTGCCGGCACTCTTCTTCCCCATGCGGGGAACCGACAAGAGCGTGTCGAGATCGAGCGAGTAGAGATCGGCAATGTTTTTGACGTAGCCGCCCGAGGTCAGCTGCTCGGCGAGCACGTCGCCCAGACCTTCGATATCCATCGCACCGCGCGACGCGTAGTGGCGAACGCGCTCGTACACTTGCGCCGGACACGACGCGTTCGTGCATCGCGACATCGCTTCGCCCGGCGGATGATCGACCGCCGAGCCGCACACGGGACACCGGTCGGGCATTTTGAAGCGCCGTTCTTTGCCGGTCCGTTCCGACGCAATCGGTCCGACGACTCGCGGGATCACGTCGCCCGCGCGCGTGACGAGCACCGTGTCGCCGATGCGTATGTCGTTGCTCGCGATGTACTCGGCGTTGTGCAAGGTCGCGCTCTTGACCGTCACGCCGCCGATCTGCACCGGCTCGAGCACGGCATTGGGATTTAGCGTTCCGGTGCGCCCCACGGTAACGAGGATGTCGCGCAGCTTCGTCCGCGCCTCGCGCGGCTTGAACTTGAACGCGATCGCCCAGCGCGGATCGCGCGCCACGACGCCCAAGCGCTCTTGCAGCGCGAGATCGTTCACCTTGATGACGACGCCGTCGATCTCGTAATCGAGCTCGTCGCGCCCGGCTTCCCACTGCCGGCAGTACGCGACGACGTCTTCGATCGTGCCCGCGCGCCGCACGTTGGGATTGACAGGGAAACCGAAGCGCTTGACGAGTTCTAACGAATCCCACTGCGTCTCGAGGTTCACACCGTCGCGCAGCTCCGCGATTTGATACGCGAAGAACGACAATCGCCGCTCGGCGGTGAGTTTTGGATCGAGCTGACGTACGCCGCCCGACGCCGCATTGCGCGGATTGGCGAAAACCGGTAAGCCGCTTTTTTCCCGCGCGAGATTGAGTTTCTCGAAATCGCTTTTACCGAGGAAAACCTCGCCGCGCACTTCTACGAATGCGGGCGACTCGCGCAACCGCAGCGGAAGGCTTTTGACGGTTCGCAAGTTCGCCGTGACGTCTTCACCGGTACGGCCGTCGCCGCGAGTGCCGCCCCGCACCATCGCGCCGCGTTCGTAGTCGAGCGCGATCGCCAAGCCGTCGATCTTGAGCTCGCACACGTATTCGACCGGACCGCCCGCCGCCTTGCGCGCGCGCTCGTCGAACGCGCGCAGCTCGTCGTCGGAAACCGCGTTCGCCAAGCTGAGCATCGGCCGCGCGTGCTCGTACGACCCGAAACGCTCGGAAGCGGGCGCACCGACGCGCTGAGTAGGCGAATCGGGCGTGCGCAGTTCCGGATGGCGCTGTTCGAGGTCCAGCAGCTCGCGAAACAGCACGTCGTACTCGGCATCGGTCATAGCCGGATCGTCGAGGACGTAATAGCGGTAGTTCGCCTCCTCGATCTGCGCGCGCAGCTCTTCCGCTCGAGCCTCGGCTAACAGGCGCTCCGCCTGCGGCTCCGCCGCCCCCCGCGCGGCAGAGCCGCTGGGGCCCCCCTTCGTTCTCATTTCTTGGGCGTGGAAACTTGAATCGGATAACCGTCGGGGTCGCCGATAACGGCGACGCGCCCGAACGACTCGTCGTATGGATCTTGAAAGACCGGTACGACGAGCGCGACGCAGTCCGCGACGAACTTGTCGACGTTGTCGACGGTGAAGCCGAGCTGCAGCGAGCCGGGACGCACGGCCAGCAGCTCGCTTTTATTGTGCAGACCCAGCGTCGTGCCGTCGCCGAGCTCGAACTCGACCCAGCGCGGCATGTGGTCGGAGATGACGCGCAGACCCATCACGTCTTTGTAAAAGCTGCGCGAACGAACCAAGTCGGAGCAGACCAGCATCACGATTGAAAATCGAGCCATGGTTGTGAAGGCTAAGCTTCGACGGCGACGCGTTCGCCCTTCGCGAGATCGTCGAGAACCGAGAGGTTCTCGCGTTCGAGCCGCTCCAGTTCGGCGGCGTCGGGAAGGTGATGCCCCACCGCCCGCTCGTCGCTCAATACGGGCGCCAGATAGCGTCCGGTGAACGAAGCGGCCGCCGTCGCGACTTCCTCCGGCGTGCCGGTCGCGATCACCGTACCGCCGCGGTCGCCTCCTTCGGGACCAAGGTCGATCAAATAGTCCGCGGTTTTGATCACGTCGAGGTTATGCTCGATGACCAGAACGGAGTTGCCCGTGCTCACCAGTCGCCCGAGCACCTCGAGCAGCTTGTGGATGTCGGCAAAATGCAAACCGGTCGTGGGTTCGTCGAGCACGTAGAACGTTCGTCCGGTCGACCGGCGCGAGAGCTCCGTCGCAAGCTTGACGCGCTGCGCCTCGCCGCCGGAGAGCGTGGTCGCCGGCTGGCCCATTTTGATATAGCCTAAGCCGACGTCGCAAATCGTCGTGAGCTTGTTGCGGATGCGCGGAATGTTTTCGAAAAACGCATTGGCTTCGTCGACCCGCATCTCGAGCACGTCAGAAATCGTCTTTCCCTTATATTTGATTTCGAGTGTCTGCGCGTTGTAGCGCTTGCCCTTGCAAACTTCACACGGCACGTAGACGTCGGGCAAGAAGTGCATCTCGATCTCGATGATGCCGTCGCCTTCGCACGATTCGCAGCGTCCGCCCTTGACGTTGAAGGAGAAACGCCCCGGCGTGTAGCCGCGCATGCGCGCGTCTGGAACCATGGAGAACAGCTCGCGAATGTGGTCGAACGTCCCCGTGTACGTTGCCGGATTGCTGCGCGGCGTTCGGCCGATCGGCGATTGATCGATGACGACCAGTTTGTCGAGCTGGTTCGCGCCCTTGACGGTGCCGTACGTTCCGCCCGGCGCCTGTCCGTGCAGATGCTGGTTGAGCGCGCGAACCAAAATGTTGTTGACGAGCGTCGACTTCCCGCTGCCGCTCACCCCCGTCACGCAGGTAAACGCGCCGATCGGAAAACGAACGTCGACGCCGCGGATATTGTTGGCGTTCGCGTTGCGCACTTCGAGCCAGCCGCGCGGCGTCCGGCGGTGCTTCGGAATCGGGATGAACTTGCGCCCCGACAAATACGCGCCGGTCTCCGACGCGGGGTTCGCGAGGATCTGCTCGAGCGTTCCCACCGTGAGAATCTCGCCGCCTTCGGCGCCGGCGCCGGGCCCGATGTCGACGACGACGTCGGCGGTGCGCATCGTATCCTCGTCGTGCTCGATGATGATCAGCGTGTTGCCCAGATCCCGCAGCGTCTTGAGCGTCGCGAGGAGCCGGTCGTTGTCGCGTTGGTGGAGACCGATCGACGGTTCGTCGAGAATGTAGAGGACGCCGACGAGCGCGCTTCCGATCTGGGTCGCAAGCCGAATGCGCTGCGACTCGCCGCCCGACAGCGTCGTTGCCGATCGCGACAACGTGAGATAGTTCAGTCCAACGTTGTTGAGGAATCCGAGCCGCGCTCGGATCTCCTTGACGATTTGATGCGCGATCTGCGCTTGGCGCTCGGTCATTTGCAGCCTGCGAAAGAACGACTCGACGTTCTCGATCGACATCCGCGTGAGCGCATCGATGTTCGAATCGCCCACCGTTACGGCCAGCGCCTCGGGTTTCAGGCGCGCGCCCTTACACGCCGGACACGTCGAAGCCGACATGTACTTTTCGATGTCTTCCTTGACGTATTCGCTCGACGTTTCCGAGTAGCGCCGCTGGAGATTGTTGACGACGCCCTCGAACGAGGATTTGTACTCCCACGTCTTGCCGCCGCGCGAGGTGTACTCAAACGTCTGCTCGCGATCGGTGCCGTAGAGAATTAGGTCGACGACCTCTTCGGGCATCTTTTCGATCGGAGTCGACATCTTTACGCGGTACCGCCGCAGCACGCGCTCGAGCTGCTGCAGGTAGTAGGGATTCATCGACGGGTACTTGCCCGTACCCAGGCTGCGGCTCCACGGAACGATCGCGCCGTCGGCAATCGACTTACTGTGATCCGGGATCACTTTCCACGGATCGATCTCGATCTTTTCGCCGAGACCGCTGCACGCAGGACAAGCGCCGTACGGCGAGTTGAACGAAAAGAGCCGCGGCGCCAGCTCTTCGAACGAAAGTCCGCAGTAGACGCACGCGAACGCTTCGCTAAACGTCAGCTCCTTGGCATCAGTGACGACGGTGACGATGCCGGTCGATAAGCGCAAGGTCGTCTCAACCGAATCGGTCAGCCGCTTGCGAATGTCGGGCTTCATGACCAACCGGTCGACGATCACTTCGATCGTGTGCTTGCGCTTCTTGTCGAGAACGATTTTGTCGCGCAGCTCGCGCGTCTCGCCGTCGACCCGAACGCGCGCGAAACCCTCTTTCGCGGCTTCCTCGAACAGCTTGGTATGCTCGCCCTTGCGGCCGCGCACGAGCGGCGCGAGCAGCTGAATCCGAGTCCCCTCGGGCAGCTCCAGAATCGAGTCGACGATCTGTTCGCTCGACTGCGTGCTGATCTCGCGACCGCACTTGTAACAGTGCGGCGTCCCGATGCGTGCGAAGAGCAAGCGCAGGTAATCGTAGATTTCGGTGACGGTGCCCACGGTCGAGCGCGGGTTGCGCGACGTGGATTTCTGATCGATCGAGATCGCGGGGGACAGCCCCTCGATGTAGTCGACGTCGGGCTTCTCCATTTGCCCCAAGAACTGCCGGGCGTACGACGACAGCGACTCGACGTAGCGCCGCTGTCCCTCAGCATAGATCGTGTCGAAGGCAAGCGACGATTTCCCGGAACCCGAAAGTCCGGTAACGACGATCAGACGGTTGCGCGGCAGCACTAAATCGACGTTCTTGAGGTTGTGCTCTCGCGCGCCCTTAATAACGATGGAGTCTAGCGGCGGCATCTACTTCCTTACGAGACACTCTGGGAGGGCGGGAGGTTGCCGAGCAGCACCCGGGAGACCTCCAAGATCGACGTACAGGTCGCGTCGGGAGGAGTGCAACCGTCCGGTAGGACCTCGTCGCGGACTTTCAGGTAGACAGTGAAGAGGCCGGCGGCGGCGGCGCCCTTCACGTCGCGATCGTAACGGTCGCCCACCATCGCGGTTCGGGCAGGGGCGCTCCCCAAGGTCGTGCACGCATGCGCGAACAGCAGCGGGTCGGGCTTGAGCATGCCCAGCTCGTCGGCGATAAAGAGCGCGTCGAAGAACTCGCCGATGCGCAGCAGCGCGATTTTTTCGTAGTGCGTCTCAGCAAAACCGTTCGTAACGATGCCCAGTTTCTTTCCGGCCGCGCGCAGTTCGCTCAGCAACTCGATCACGCCGGGAAAAACGGCGTAGTACCTCTTCCGGTATTCGTCGTACATCTGCGCGGAACGGTGCGCGAGCGACGCGTCTTGAAGTCCCACCGTCTCGAGCGCCGCGCCCCAGAGCTGGGGCCGGATGTTGGCAAGCTTTATCGCGAACGCCTCGGGAGAAAGCCGTTTCCAAAAACCTTCGGCTTGCGCGATGTACGCCGCTTTGAGCGCGATCGCGTCGACGCCGTGCTCGGCGGCAATTTCGTGCGCCACGTCTTCGGCAGCGCTTTGATAGGCCAACGTATCGTCGTGCAGCGTGTCGTCGAGATCGAACAACACCGCATCGATAGTCCGAGTCAAAACCGCACCCGAAACGATCGCAGCGCATAGGGACCGGCGGTAAAGACGAGCGACTCGTTGTCGATCGCGACGTCGCCGTCCACCGGCCGCTCCAGCGCGTCGACCGGTACGGCCTCGCGAACGCGGCCTCCGCACCGCAACGCTGCCTGCGCGCCGGTGCCGTTACATTCGCGAACGCGCACCACGACGCCGTCGCCGTCTTCGGCCGGTTTGCACGCAACGATCGCAACGTTCGCGTCGTCGCTCGTGAAGAGCCGCACGCCGCCGCCCCCCGCGAACTGGAGCCAAAGGCGCTCGATATCGCCTACCGACGCATCGCGCAGCGGCGCGAACGCCCACGACAACGCGTGCTCGCCGCGATCGGCGTGCGGATCCGGCCACGTCGTGGAGCGCAGCAGCGAGTGCCCAAGCCGGATGCCGCCGGCGGGGAGCGCGCGGGCACTCCAACCGTACGTATCGAGCGCGAGAATCGCCACCGCAGCTTCGTCCTCGCTGCGGGCCACGGCGAAGCGCTGTCCCGGCACTTCAAACCGGGCGCGCTCGTAGGGCGTGTCGGCGCGCGCGGTGCGTTCGATGCTCCCGTGCGGCGCACCGTATCGCACCGTCTGGGCGCCGGCCGCAAACCAGTTTTCCAGCCGTAACAAGGTACGGCGTTCGCGCCAGTCGACGGCGAGATCGACGCGCAAGAACGCGTCGTCGTCGCCCAGCGCGACGCGCATCGTCGCGCGCGATCCGCCGAGGTCGAACGGAATCTCGAGCGCACCGTCGACGACGCCGGGCGATTTTGGCTTGCCGGCACGACGCCTTCGCTGGTAGCCGTCGTCGATGTTCCACGCTTCCCAGCGCTTGGGCCGATCGCGATACAGCGCGAGCGCGTTTGCCTGCGCGACGAGATTGCGCCCGTCCTTGCACGCTAGTTCCACGATCGTGCCGGATCGCCGTACGCGCGCGTGCAGCCGGCGGTTCTCGAAGAGAAAATCGCCGTCGCGTTCCTCGGGCGCAACGATCGCGGCGGTTCGCTCGCGCGCGGCCCGCGGCAACATCGCCTGGGCCGCGGCCCCAGCCGTTTCCAGCAGCTCGCGCGCCCGCGCGTACTCCGCGTTGGCGTCGACGTACACGTCGGCAATCGACGTTCCGGGCAGCACGTCGTGGAACTGATTGCGCAACACGATCTCCCACACGTCGCGCAGGGCCGCGCGTACGCGTGCGAGCGTATCGCCGGGCGAACGAACGGCGACGCACCAGGCCGCGAGCTCTTCGACCTCGCGAAGCCGGCGTTCGAGCGACGCGTTTTGCGCCTTGATGTCGTGGTGCGTCGTAAAGACGCCGCGATGGTATTCGAGATAGAGCTCGTCGTCGTGTACGGGCAGCTCGGCGCGCCGCGCTTCGAGCCGTTCGAACCACGCGCGCGGTCGCTCCCAGCGGCCGCCTTCTTCGGCTCGATCGACCTGCGCGCGCGTCGGGCCTCCGCCGCCGTCGCCGTAACCGATGACCAGCGGTTCCCCGCGCTCGCTCGCCGTCGCGAGGCCCGACGGCACCGAGCGGCAATCCATTCCGGCCAGCGATGCGGAGACGATCTGCGCACCGTCCGGTCCGCGCCACACGAACTGCGCGTGCGGGAATCGCGTCGTGTCGTTCCAGCCGAGCTTGGTGGTCGCGAAGTAACGCACCCCGGCGTGCGCGAGCAACGTCGGCAGCGTGCGCGGGAAACCGAAGGTGTCGGGCAGCCATGCGATCGCCGGCTCGGTTCCGAAATGCTCCAGGCAGTAGCGATGCGCGAACAGCATTTGGCGCAACAACGATTCGCCCGACGGAACGTTGCAGTCGGGCTCAACCCACATTGCCGCCACGTCGGGATCGAATCGACCCTCTGCAACGCGGCGCGCGACGCGCTCGAACAAGTCGCCATCGCGCGTCCGAACGAAATCGTACAGCTGCGGCTGGCTCTGCATGAACACGAACGCGTCGTCGTCGTCCATGAGCGCCAGCGCGTTCACGAAAGTGCGCGCGGCTTTGCGTTTGGTTTGGTCGTAGCTCCACAGCCACGCGACGTCGAGGTGACTGTGCCCCCAAAGCGTGACGTCGCCTTGGCGCGCCGCCGGCAGCCGCGCGGGTTCTCCGAACGTAACATCGAGGGTACGGCGCGGCGGCGTCGCGGCGCGCCGGTTTATCCACGCCCACCACACTCCTGGCCCAGGCGGCAAGCCGTTGGTCGGCAGCGAGCGGCGCTCGACTTCCACGAGCAGTTCGCGCGGCTGCGTCGCCGGCGGCAGCGCGACGTCGTGGTGCTCGAGATCGAACGCGCCGGCCGTCCGGCCGTCGACGCGCAGCAGCGCGCCCGCGGGGGCGTCGTAATGGACGATCGTGGTTGCCTGCGAGGGCGGAAGCGTCGCGCGGAACGTGACGGTTGCCTTGCTTTGGTCGCACTCGGCGAGTCGCAGTTTCACGTGCCTGTGATGCGCGGCCGCGCGGGTCCGTTCCCGTGGTCTCGCGAAGGTTTATCGATGTTCGCGCCGGCCTTGGCCGCCGCAACGCTTTTGGCGCTCGGCACGCCGTCGTTGGATTTACGCATTTCGATCACGCGCGACCGCTTGATCGCGGAATCCCCCTTGATTCGAACCGAGGGCGTGAACCCGTACGACTTTGTTTTTCGCCTCGACTATTTGCGAGGGCAGTTGTCGTCCGTGACCGACGACGCGCGCCGGGCCGATCTCGAAGCCGAAGCGAACCTCGAGTTAAGACTCGATGCCGAGCTGATGTCCAATCTCTGCCCCGTCTTCGCTGCGATCGACGGCGTCGACGAAAGTTTTTACAACGACGATCCGCACGCGGCGCCCGATCCCGTGGCCTTTTATCTCCCCAAAAGCGATCAACACCGCAAGTACGCGCTGGTTGTCGTTCTGCACGGGCGGCAACAGACCGAAACCGATATCGTATCGCGCGCCGTGCTGCGCGAGCTCGCCGACAGCAAGCACGCAATTCTGGTCGCGCCGTGGGGTATCGGCAGTTCTTTATGGGGCAAGGAATCGGCCGGCGAAATTGCTGCGATCGTACGCGAGATGGAACGTGGGTTCTCGATCGATCCGACTCGCGTGTACTTGGCAGGCATCGGCCTCGGTGGCGACGGCGTCTTTAGAATCGCCTCTTCGCACCTTCAACCGTTCCGCGCGATTTTGAGCGTCGACGGCGGCCTAGAGCAGGACGACGCCTTCGCCGCCCTAACCGCGCTGCGCAGCAACTACGTCTATCTCATCGGACACGGCGAAACGTACGATGCGCTCGCCCGGAGCTGCGTGCTAGTCTCATACTATCCTTTCGAGGAACGCGGGGCCGGGTTTTACCAAATGAACGCGCAGCTGCGCCAGGCTTGGGAGGACATGTTCGACGGCACCGTTCGCAACTCGAGCACGCACGAATGTACGGCCCTTTGACGCGCGCCCGCGCTATGGAATCTGGTTTAAGTGCTGCTGCAAGGCGATCCAACCGTCGTCGGAGATGCTTACCGAGCCGCTAAACGGGCCGTCGAACTCCTGAATCACGATGAACAAAATCGCGATGAGCCCCGCGAGGATCGCCGTCATCACTAGTTGCGCGGGCCGGTTCTCCGAGCCGAACAAGAAGGCGAAAGCCATCATCGATAGGGCGCCGGCGAGGAGCGCGAACCACAGGACGCCGGGCACCGACGGTGCCGAGTGGATCAGCCGTTCGCGCCGCGCGTCGAAGAGGCGAACGATCTGCGCCGTAGCGGCTTGCTGCGCGTTTGACTGCGCGGCCGTCTTCGGCACGTACGTGTCCACTTGATGCGCCGCTTGCTCGAGGATGACGACGTCGGGGTTGACGTCGACGTCGCGCGACATCAGCGGCCATTCGGCTTGAATCATTTGATCGACGTATTTCGAAAGCTCGTCGCGAATGTGCGCTCGTAACGGGTTGGGATACGCACCGACCGACCGGTAGAGATCCGAGACGGCGGCGACCTCATTTTCCACGTTAGCCACGGTGGCGTCGTACTTCTCCCATACGACCACGACGATGAATCCGAGCACGACCGCGTAAATGACGCCGACCGCGGAGAACAAGAAGCCCGCCACGTCGTTATGACGCCGCAAAACGTCGGATTTGAAGCGATGCTGAAAATATGCGTGCGCGAGCACGGCGACGACGATGACGGCAAAGACGATGAAGATCTCTCCGACCGCTTCGCCCAGGTAGAAGTTCGACCGCGTCAGTGTCAGTATGCCTCCTCCGGCCGTCAGCTCTCGACCAGTTCTGCGAGCGCCCGATCGAAGATCTTGGGCGCCTTCCCTCCGAAAAGTAGTCCCTCGTTGCTGCCCGTCTGTCTACGCAACTCGATGAGTTCGTCGCGAAGGGCCGCGGCCTTCTCGAATTCGAGATTTGCGGCAAACTGGCGCATCCGGCGCTCTAGTTCGGCGGCCGTCCGGAGCGCCACGTCGCGCGGCAGTTTCTCCATCTTGGCCTTCTGCGCCGTTTCCTCGGTCGATCCGATCATGCTGAGGATGTCGCGCACCTCCTTACGCACGGAGCGCGGCTCGATACCGTGCTCGGCATTATACGCCACCTGCATCTCGCGGCGACGGCGAGTCTCGCCGATCGCGCGCGCCATCGATTCGGTCACGCCGTCGGCGTACATGATGACCTTGCCTTCGACGTTGCGCGCCGCCCGGCCGATCGTCTGGATGAGCGACGTGCCGCTGCGCAGGTAACCTTCCTTGTCCGCGTCGAGGATACCGACGAGCGACACTTCGGGCAGATCCAGGCCTTCGCGCAGCAGATTGATGCCGACCAGCACGTCGAACGTACCGATGCGAAGATCGCGCAGAATCGCTACGCGCTCGAGCGTGTCGACCTCGCTGTGCAGGTAGCGCACCTTGAATCCCATCTCGAGCAGAAAGTCGGTGAGATCCTCGGCCATCTTCTTGGTGAGCGTCGTCACGAGCACGCGTTCCTTGCGCTCGGCGCGCCCGCGGATCTCCTCCATCAAGTCGTCGATTTGATTGCGCGTCGGCCGGACCTCCACTTCGGGATCCACCAGTCCCGTCGGACGGATGATCATCTCCACCGTTTGCGCGCTGCGCCCGATCTCGTACGCACTCGGCGTTGCCGAGACGTACACCACCTGGCGAATGTGATCGTCGAACTCATCGTACGTGAGCGGGCGGTTGTCGAGCGCGCTCGGCAGCCGGAAGCCGTGCTCGACGAGCACCTGCTTGCGGGACCGGTCGCCCGCGTACATGCCGCGCACTTGGGGAAGCGTGACGTGCGACTCGTCGACGAACAACAGCCAGTCGTCCTTCGGAAAGAAGTCGATCAAACACCACGGCGTCGAGCCGGGCTCGCGGCCGGTTAGATGGCGCGAGTAGTTCTCGATGCCGTTGCAGTAGCCGACCTCGCGCAGCATGTCGAGATCGTACCGCGTGCGCATCTCCAAGCGCTGCGCTTCGAGCAGCTTGCCGTGATCCTTGAAGTACCGCAGCCGTTCGTCGAGCTCGACTTCGATCGACGCGATGGCGCGGCGCAGCTTCTCTTCGGGCGTGATGAAATGCTTGGCGGGAAAGATCAGCAGCTCGTCTTTGCTCTCGACGTACTCGCCGGTGAGCAAGTTGACGACGTTGATCGCTTCGATCTCGTCGCCGAAGAACTCGATCCGATGCACCAGCTCTTCGTCGACGCCGACGAACTCGAGCACGTCGCCGCGAACGCGGAACGTCCCGCGAACGAGATTGATGTCGTTGCGCCGATACTGCATGTCGACGAGCTTGCGCAACAACACGTCGCGGTCGATAGAATCGCCGATTTTGATGCGGATCGACATCTCCATGTAGTCCGACGGCGAGCCCAAGCCGAAGATGCACGACACCGAGGCGACGATGAGCGTATCGGGACGCGTCAGCAGCGATTGCGTGGCGGAATGGCGCAAACGTTCGATTTCGTCGTTGATGGAGCTGTCTTTTTCGATGTACGTGTCGGTCGAAGGGACGTACGCTTCGGGCTGATAGTAGTCGAAGTACGAAACGAAATACTCGACGGCGTTTTTCGGAAAGAAATCCCGGAACTCGGCGCAAAGCTGCGCGGCGAGCGTTTTGTTGTGGCACAGGACGAGCGTGGGTTTCTGCACCAGCTCGATCGTCCGCGCCATCGCCATCGTTTTACCGCTGCCGGTAACGCCGAGAAGCGTCTGGGCGCGGTCTCCCCGCAGCACGCCTTCGGCCAGCGCCTGGGTCGCTTTGGGTTGATCGCCGGCCAGCGCAAAGGGCGAAACCAGCTCGAATCGTTGGGCCATACGCACAAGGAAACCCCTTGCCGAAGGCACCCGGTTGCGGGGGCGTGAAGACCCGAGGCAGCCCGCTGCTCTCTACCGCCGGGAGAATCGCCGTGACGCATAATCCGCTGCTCTTTAGCGGAAACTCGAACCCTCAACTTGCCGAAGAGATCGCCAAGCGCCTCAAGCTGCACGTCGGCAAAGCGCTCGTGACCGAGTTTAAGAATGAAGAGACCCGCGTCGAGATCGGCGAGAACGTTCGCGGCTCGGAAGTCTTCGTGATCCAATCGATAAGCAAGATGCCCAACGGCAAGAGCGGCAACGACGCGCTCATGGAGCTGCTGCTGATGATCGACGCGCTGCGCCGCGCGTCGGCGGCGCGCATCAGCGCGGTCATTCCGTATTACGGCTACGCCAAGCAGGACAAAAAGACCAAAGGCCGCGAGCCGATTTCGGCAAAGGTCGTCGCCAACCTCATCAAGGTTACGGGAGCGAAGCGCATCGTCACGATGGATTTGCACGCGGCGCAGATCCAAGGCTTCTTCGACATCCCGGTCGACAACTTGATGGCCATTCACGTGCTTTGCGAGCATCTCAAGCATCAGGGATTGTGCGACGACCGCATCGTCGTGGTCTCCCCCGACGCCGGCGGCGTGCACCGGGCCGAGCTGTTTGCCAAGCGCCTCAACGCGTCGCTGGCGATCGTCTTCAAGCGCCGTCCGCAGCCCGACGTGGCCGAGGTTACCGACATCGTCGGCGACGTGAGCGGGCGCATCGCCGTCATCGTCGACGATATGATCTCGACCGGCGGCACGCTCGCCAAAGCCGCAGAAGCGATCAAAGCGCGCGGCGCCACCAAAGTGTACACCGTCGCGACGCACGGCATCTTCGCCGGCGACGCGGTACAAGTGCTCGAACAGTCTGAGATCGAAAAGGTCGTCATCACGAACACGATCCCGCTCGCCAATCTCGAGCAGCATCCGAAATTCGTTCAGCTGTCGATCGCGCAGGTTTTCGCCGACGCGATCAGCCGCATCACGACGAATCGTTCGGTCTCCGAGCTGTTCGCAACGACGGAAGAAAACCCTAAGCTCGACGGCTCGGTGCTGTTGCCCGAACCCGTCATCTCGTAAAGGAACCTTGTGGCTACCAAAGACTTGAAACTCTCGATCGAAACGCGTGAGAAGCTCGGCACGACCGGTGCCGCCGCGCTCCGCCGGCACGGAAAGATTCCGGCCGTCGTCTACGGGCACGGCACCGCGGCGCAGAATATCGCCATCGACGCGCGCGCGTTTAACGACATTCTGCACCATGGCGGCCGCAACTCGATCATCACGCTGACCGACGGCGGGAAGAAAGGCGAAACGGCGCTGGTGCGCGAGCTCCAGATCGATCCGGTTAGCCGGCGCATCATTCACGCCGATCTGTTGCGCGTCTCGGCCGACGAGGCCGTTACCGTGGAGCTGCCGGTCGTTACGGTCGGCGCGGCACGCGGCGTACGAGAGTCCGGCGGCGTCATGGACGTGCTCAACCACACGCTCGAGATCGAGGGCCCCGCAAATCGCATTCCCGAGCACTTGGAAGTCGACGTAACCGAGCTGGGCATCCACGAACACATCAACGCCGGCGACGTCAAGCTGCCGAACGGCTTCACGATGGTCACGCCCAGCGACACGGTTGTCGTCGCGATCGAGCCCTCGCGTACCGAACGCGAGCTCGAGGAAGCCGCGGCCGGACCGACCGAAGCGGCCGAGCCCGAAATCGTCGGCGCCGAAACGACATCGGAAGCGGGCGAATAAAACTCGTTGCCGGATTAGGCAATCCCGGCAAAGAGTATGCAGCGACGCGCCACAACGCCGGCTACATGGCAGTCGACGAGGTGGCGCGACGATTCGGCATTACGCACTGGCGCAAAAAAGACAGCGCGGAGCAAGCCGCCGACATGGCGCGCGGCGTCGTTCTCGTCAAACCGACGTCGTACATGAATCTCTCCGGCACGCCGCTGCGCTTGATTTCGTCGTGGTATAAAACGCCGCCCGAGGACGTGCTGGTCGTCGTCGACGAGATGGATCTCCCATTTGGAAAGCTGCGCATGCGGGCGTTCGGCGGCCACGGCGGCCATAACGGTCTTCGTTCGGTGATTGCGACGATCGGTGACCGGTTTCCGCGGCTGCGCATCGGCGTCGGCCGGCCAAAACACGAAAGCGGCGACAGCATCAACCACGTGCTGGGCACGTTCGACGCCGACGAGAAGCAACGGTGGCCGGCAATACTTTCGGCCGCCGCCGACGGTATCGAGCGGTGGCTATCCGGAGATCTAGACGCCGCGATGCGCTTTATCAATAGTTGGGAAGAACTCCAGAAACCGAGCACTTGACCAAAAGCACTGTGCCCGGCTGGTGGCCAGAGATGCCTTTCGCGAATCAAACGGCTGTCGCGAAAGCAGCGGTCCCGCAACGGGCAAAGCAAAAACCAAGCTCGCACGATTGTACCTCCTCCTTGCGAGCACCACTAGGATGTTGGCACGCCTCTACCCCGGGGGTACCGATGCCTTCCGATAGGGCCTAGCGCTGATGCAGATTTGCATGCCTGTGTTAGAATCGCACAGTACCTTCCTAATTTCAGGAGAATCCGCAAATGCTTGACCGCCGGCTCGTGGCTGCGGCGCTCGCCGAAACCCAGGATCTTCCCGAGTCCGATCGCGGACAGGATGTCGCATTTGCTCGGGCGGTTTCGTCTTCGCTTCGCCTGGAAGGGATTGACGTGTCGCCAGAGCAGGTACTCGAGGCAAGCAAGGCTATTCCTGATAGCCAGTGACCGTTGAGGATCCGGGCGCCTTCGGGGCCCTCACCGCTTCGCAGATTGAGCGCCTATCTGGCGCTCTTTTTCATCTTCACTCGAAATTGGTGAAAACCGTACGCACACCTGAGGATTGGTCTATTCCGTTCCTTTACGACGTTCACCGATCAATTTTTCGGGGCCTATTCCGCGACGAAGCGGGCCGTGAACGTCGCGTTGAAGTCGTGCTACGCGACCTTCCAGTACCACCGGTTACGCAGATCCAATATCGGCTCCAAACGATCGTGCAGGCAATCCGTGACCTCGTCACACGCGCCGGTACTCTTAGCGGCGCCGAGAAAATCAACGCAGTTTTTGCCGAAGCTGCTCGGATTCACGCGGATTGCATCTGCGTTCAGCCGTTCGTGGACGGCAACAAACGGTGGGCGCGAGTGATCCTGAGCGCGTTTCTTGCAGACTGCGGCTACTCTCCCGGAACGGAAATCCCCGAGGTCGATCATGACCGCTACATGGAGGGCATCAGCAAGTCGGTTAACGAGGCTCATCCGGAGCAGCTAGCGGCCCTACTACTCGCCGGCTGGGTCGCGCTGCGGCAGGCATACAGAGAAGCCACGCGTTCGGGCTCTGTGTCATATTGACACAATCGTGAATTTTTGGCACACTCTCTTACGGACCCTTTTGCGGGTTAGTAAGGAGTTTGAAAGTGCAAGAAGAGCGCGAGGAGCTAATCCTAAAGGAAACGCTCACCGAGGAGTTCATCGTCGACGGCGCGGTCATCGCCGAGGAGACGGTGAACGCGGAGATCGAGGTCGAGGTCCGGGAAGCGCCCGAGATTACGATCGTGCTTACCAGCGGTGCGGAGCACAACTTCGTTTACCATCCCAAGGAACAGGTCGCAAAGCTGACAGATCAGGCGGTGAAATATTTTGCCAGCCACGGGAAGCTCGACCCCTCGAAGCAATATGAGCTCATTTTCGATGGGAACAAGCTCCAACCACGCCTGACGCTCGCGGAAGCTGGAGTCAAGCCTGATGACAAGCTGACGCTTTCGCCGTGCGAACGCCCGGTCGACGGATGAGACCCGCGGTCGCGCAGGCGATCGCAGAAGACGAAGTCCAAAACGCGATCGCCTCTGGCGTTTTTACTGGCGAGTTTCGGCTGCATGTTTGGACGTTCCCGATGCTTGTTATCGACGTTGCCAGCGTAAGTCGGGAAATGCGGTTCCGGCTACGCGTCGATTTTACCGACTATGATGCGCAACCTGTTCAGTTACGTCTCGTGAATGAAGACCGCATCGAGATTTTCGATCCGTTCCCGCTACGGAACGGACAACCGTTTCCAAATCATCAGCCGGCGCAGCTGCCGCAGTTCTTCTGCATTACTGGTACGCGTGATTACTACACGCATCAAGGACACAATCCGCAGGCCGGCGGTCCCAGTTGGGAAACGCATCGACAAGCACATCCTGCCCGAGTTGTTCTGCATGAGGTGGCTCACAAGTTTGCATCAGGAGAGTGGTCGTAATGCTTAACGCCAGATATGTACTTCCCCAGGCTCTCGTCGCACGATCGTGGCGGTTTCTCGCTGATCGAGGCTCTCATGGACACGAAGGGATGTTGCTGTGGGCGGGGCGCGCAACGCGCGGCGCGGCAACGATTTCTCGCCTCGTTATCCCAGCCCAGACGGCCATACGGACAGCCGCCGGCGTCTGCGTCGCGATGGAAATGGAAGCTCAACGGGCGATGCCCCAGTCCCTGCGCGCCGGCGAAGAATACTTCATTCGCGTTCATTCCCATCCATGTAAGGCGTTTCATTCCGATGCGGATGATGCGAATCTGGTACTGTCGCATAACGGCGCGATCTCGATCGTGGTCCCAAACTTCTGCCACAATGTGCCGACGGATCTCACGGCGTGCGCCGTCTTTGAGTACCGAATCGGACATGGGTGGAGAGAGCTCGATCTTAAGGAGCGCGGCGCAAGGTTTACCATAGTATGATCGACCCGAGATTAGAGATTTTTGGCGCAATCGACGATGCTCAAAAACGGGAAGTCCTGTCGCGATTGAGTAGCACGGCGGTCTCGATCGTCGCCGATCCGTCGATCCCCCAGCGACGTGAGCTGATGATCGCCGTAACCCATGCCACGGATCTCCTGGCGCGACTCTTTGATCACGTGGTAATCGATATCGACTGTCCTTGGGCGGACGAGCAGAATCAAAAAGCTCAGAGCCTCCGGCCTCTCGGCAACGCGGAGCCAACGACGCGAGTGACTCTTGGCTTCGGCGATGTCCCGGCGGACATCTACGCGGGTTACAGCGCGACCGGCGCGGCCATTTCGGTACGTGCTCCGCTCTTGTGCGACGAAGGCATTCTTGCTGCGCTCCTCGCTGGTTCCGCGGCGGCAGCCGAAGTATTCAAGCTCGTTTTCGAGAGCTTCTTGCCGGAAATCGTTCGCGCGGACTACGTTATCCCGATGACGCTTGAGTCGGATCTCTGCCCATCTCAGGGCGGGATTGTGCTAGACGCGATCGTTGCCGGCGGAGGCTCCGTCGGATTCGGGGTTGTGGAGGCGCTGGCAGCGCTAGATATTGAGCTCCGTGGACGGGTCGATATCATCGACAACGGCGTCATCGAAGAACGCAATCTTTACAAGTACGGTCATCTTAGTAGGCAGACCGCACTTTCCGGAGCTTACAAAGTCGCTATACTTGCGGATCGACTTCATACGGCTCACCCTGGACTTGAGGTTCACCCGCATCCCGTAACCATCGAAAACTACGAAGGTCGCGATGCCGCCCTCGCGATTGTTTCTATGGATAATGTTGCTGCACGTAGGGCGGCGCAGGAGCTCCTAACGCGGGACATCGTGAACATCGCCATTGACGGGACGGAGTTCGAGGTAGCGTCGCTCACCTTCCAACAAACGGGCTGCATCTATTGCTACTATCAAAACAATCGCGAAGAACAGGCGGACTACGCGGCGATTTCAGAACGATTCGGCCTCGACGTGAACCGCACTGAGCATTTATTGACGACTAATGAGGGCCTAATCTCCTCCGATATAGAGGCCATCAGTCGTGCCAACATTCTTCGGCAGGACGATGTTTCGACATTTCTCAATCAGCCGCTTCGTTCACTTATTCAGCGCGCGGCCTACGCACAAGCAGTTATCCAAAGCCAGCATGGATCGATGCGTCTTGCGACTGCATTTGTTTCCTCCATGGCCGGAACGATGGGAGCGATCGAGGCGCTTAAGAGCAGTATCCCCACTCAAAGACGCCAGCGTCTATCCGCTGCCGTAGATATGCTTGGAATATTTCACGCTCTTTGTGAGCGAAAAAACGCGAAGAATCCCACATGTGCGATTTGCAATAGCACATATCGGCTTAACGAATATCGACGGCTTTGGGGAGACGGCGGCTGTGCATGATTGACACAATTTGCCAAAAGTTTTATACTTTGGTTGGTGTTAAATAGAGATGAATTGTACAAAAAGCTAGCGGACGGCATTCGAAAGCATCGAGAAACAGAAGATTTAAGCCAAGAAGATCTTGCTAGCCGCGCAGGTTTGAGCAGAGCACAACTTGCCAATATCGAAAAGCAGCGCCAGCGTCCACCGCTTGATGTCCTTTACAAGCTCGCCGGCGCGCTTAATGTAGACGTTACCGAACTCCTGCCTCGCCAGGATGAGGTCATAGCAGTCGCCGACCAGGTTACCATGG
The DNA here is from genome assembly GCA_036488875.1 of Candidatus Baltobacteraceae bacterium. Classification (NCBI taxonomy): domain Bacteria; kingdom Bacillati; phylum Vulcanimicrobiota; class Vulcanimicrobiia; order Vulcanimicrobiales; family Vulcanimicrobiaceae; species Vulcanimicrobiaceae bacterium. Next base: position 309,329 of record DASXGW010000012.1, read on the forward strand.
ACTACGCTGGCGATACGGTTAACGTGACTCCCGCGGCGGCCAGCTATCTCAGGGGCCTCGGGAACTCGCAGAATCGCTGATGGGCAGCGCGGTAGAAGCTGCCGTTCGTACGGCTCAGCGAATCCTCAAGCAGAATCCGCAGCGCCTTCCAATCGATGTTATCGCGATTGCGAAAGCGCACGGGTTTAGTGTCGATTTCGAGCCGTTCGAAGATACGTTATCTGGGATGTTCGTTCGAGAGCATCGAGTAATTGCAGTCAATAAGGCGCATCCACGGGTTCGACAGCGGTTCACAATCGCCCACGAACTTGGGCACGCATTGCTTCACGCCAAGTCCTCACCCTTGTTCGTCGATGATACGCAGATTTTTCACCGCGAACAGGGGCGCAATTCCCTTCGAGAAGTTCAAGCCAACCGGTTTGCGGCAGAGCTCTTGATGCCCGAACAAGACGTGCGCCGCGTCGCCGGTAACCACGTAGAGTTATATAATGAGACGCTGATCAGCCAGCTAGCGCGCCACTTCGATGTCAGTAGCCAGGCATTCTCGGCGCGCCTAGCGGCTCTAAACCTAGCGGTAATTTAGCCCCTTCTCAGGCGAACGTTCTCACCGGCCATGAATCGCGTAAGCTTCGATCCCCAAATCTTTACGACTGAATCTTTTTCCTCAGCGATCAGCCTGCCAATCGCATCGCGAGTGCTTTCGCTATACCATACGATTCGGAAAAGAGGAAAGGAGTATTTAATATGCGCTTCGTCTCCAAAATCGGTAGCATCGCCGAGCACGTCGAACAATAGCTGACCACTCATCCTTAGCGAAGCTCGCCAGAAAAAACGTGGTTGCTGTGCGCCAAGTATATCCGCCAAGTCTAATGGTGGCCGCTCGCGAGTCGAGCGTAGTTCTTTTTTGTAGAGATTCGTAGTAGTCAGCCGAATGTTCCACTCTAGTTCTTCACCTGGGAATCCCTGCTTGAAGACGCCCATGATCCGTTGGATCCATGCATGCATCTCAAGAAAGCGAAGGCGCACCTTTTCGTAGAGAGGTACGAGCAACACGCTCGGCACAAGGCGTACAGCCGAACCGTTGCGTTTCCATGATCCCTCTAAGATAAAGGGCACCGACTTCGCTTCGTCAGTGTCTTTGGGCGCTCGGATGAACATTCGAGCAAACGGGCCCACTTGGTCGTCATGACCGTAGAATTCGTTGATGCGGCTGGCGTACGAGTGGACGCCACTGACTGGCGGCTCGCGGAAATCGGATTCTTCTTTCGGAGTGGAATAACCGACGAGTGTGATTGCGTGGGATCCGACGCCGACAATGTCGCAGATGAGGATTGCGGGAAGCCCTGCCTCAAGATAGCCGTAGATTATTGATGCCAGCGGTGTAGCGCCGCTGATCTGAACGACTTCCGTCTCCAAATGTGCGGCACGAATCGCCTCGCACATCTGCAAGACGTCCAAGCCGTGTGATGGCACTGCACGCGTTGCGGTGCGTACGACATTTGCCATCTCTGTAATCATCGACGGACGTGGCCTGCGGGTTCCATCAAAGAGCCGACTGGTCATGTGGAAAGCTGACCAGAGCGCTACGGTTGCACACGCCGCGGTGACTCGGTCTTGCTCCTGAAAAGCAAGGCTTTTTACTGGCAGCTCGATGCCGGCGAGCACCGGGCGGTACAGTCTAATTACAGGATAGTGACGTCGATCAATGCTATCGTAAGTACGGAGAATCGTTCGTCCGATAATTGCGTCGGGCAAAGGTCGAGCCACGACAAAGCCAAGATAACTTTCTTGCAGAACTTTTATCGCGGAAGCATTTTTGTTACTAATGGCGGCCTTAAACAGCTCCTCGTCAAACGACGCGGAGAAAAAATGGAGTCGTTTGCAGAGACGCGGGTAGTTCTCAAAGCAGCTATAATAGTAGCTCGCATAATCGGATAGATAGTCGCCGTCGGTATAGTCGGTTTCCACGATGATGCTACGAGCGCCAATGGTCGTAAGATAGCCGAATAAGTAGCGCGTCCGCTCGCGCACCTCTACCTCGTCGGGGGTGATGAACCCATTTGCGAGAGCCGCGGCAAGTTGCGCTTCGCTAAAGACCAGGTAGTCGAAAGCCAAGAGTTTTAGCTAAACGCTGACTTGCTTCTTGAGCGTATCGGCGGAAACACGGTGCTCGAGCATAAACTCAGTAACCTGCTGATCGAGCTGCTGACCGATCTGCTCCGGATCCGAATCCTGAATGCCAGCCTTTAGCTGTTCGAAAGTCATGGCCTTTCCCTGATCGACGCCGGGTACGTTCCGGTTTTGGTTCACCCAGAAAGCCTCCGGTATAAACGACGGTACGCCGCGCGGGCATCCTTGCTCATCTCCGCCGCGATCGTTGGAGCGCCTTTCCGGCAAGCGGTCTGAAAACCCTGGATTGCCGCATCAAAATCGACCCGATTACTGGCAGCCGTGCCTCTGCGCGCTCTCCGCGTGAGGACCATCCATCGGCATCGTGTTAACGGTATTGTGGCAGAAATGGGCGCTCCTTCCTCATCAATTCATATAGATAACTAATCCATCGCTCCTTGCCTTCAGCAGCACGTATGGCTGCATTAGCGGATTTGCGAAACGGAATCGTAGGCTCCTTGGTGTCCCCTTGCGCTCAAGAATACAGCCGCGCTTATCGCTTGCGAACTCATTGAGATGACGAATGTAGCTCGGTACGTCATAGGACTTGCTCATAATGAGAGACAGGGGCTCACGTACAGCCGCTGGCGCGAAGTACCCCGTTTCGTCCGTGGACGCTTGTGCGCACGCTGCAAGTACTTGGCGATAAAGGTGTTTTCTTTGCGAGCTGGCGACGGCCAAGGCATATCCAGATACGAGCGACTGCTGAGCGTTGGATACAGCCGAATTTATCGCTAAGTCTATCGATGTCGAGTCGATTAGCATCACAGCGCGATTTAGGCTCTGCCGAGTAGCGTGCAGCGCAATAAGGTGCGTGTAGTACGGAAGCCCGAGCGACAAATGGCTTATTCTGCTGAGGCTAAGTCCGTCTATGGCCATTCCCAGATGTTTTAGACCAGTTTCGACGATCTGCTTCAACTCAGCTTCATTCATGCGTGGCATCCGCACCTGTACGAGGGCTCTTTCGATTGATAAGTGGTCATGGAGCAGGTCGGTAACACTGTCGGCGACTCCAACCAAGACCAGCGTTGCAGGAACGTTATAATCAGAGAAAAGTTTGACCGTTTCTGCCATATCTCTACGGACAGTCGGCGAGAGTACGTCGAACTCATCAAAGAACAGTACCAATGCGAGGCGCGATCCTAAGGGAGTCAACACCTCGCGTAAAACATCATGCGTCACCGTTGCGCCAGGCTCTAGATCTTTGAGCACGTTGGAAGGCTTAGGTTTCTCTCCACTTCGAAATCCCGCACGCGTTTTCTGGGTGGTTTGAATTTCTTTAAGCGCACGCGCCCAAACGCTCGCAAAAGAGTCCGAGGAAAGACAACTAATCCTCGGAGCAATAATGCCTTCGTCGCGTTGCCAAAATCCCGCGAGAACGTTTGCAAAGGATGTCTTTCCAACTCCGCGTTCGCCGTAGAGTACCGCGTGTTGACCGGGCTGATTTATGGCGTCAATAACGGCGGCAACCTGTTGCTTGCGGCCAGCAAAGAGCTCGGCCACCGCTATCGGAGCCGCCGGGGTAAAGACCTCACCTACGCGATAGCTCAGTCGTTCAAAATCGCTTTCATTCATGCTACTTATGGCCCATTGGCAGCGTAACGCACCGTACTATGCGCTTTCCCAAGGCGTAGGAGAAAAGCCTATCGCCTTTAATTTGAGCCTGCTTGGTTTCGACAAGAGGCGCCGAAATGATCATTCGCATGTTCTGTTCTTCATGCGGGTCACAGGTGATCGACGGCGCACGGTTTTGTTCCGGGTGCGGCATGGCATTGGGCCACGTATCCCCGTCGGCGGCGACATCGCGAACACCGTCTAGCGCCGCGCAGCAATCAAGCCCTAGGGCCAACCCGAACCGGGGATCAGGTTGGGGCATGTTTGTCGGCATCGTTCTGGTGCTGCTGATCGCTGGCTGCGCGGGTTTGATGTTGCTCGGTCAAAACGCAGCCACCGTCACGACCAATCCACACGCCGACTTTACGACCGCAGTCAGCAATCGACTAAGCTACCTTTGCCAACATGCTGGCAAGGACGCGAACTTCAGCGACTGTAGCTATAAGGTTGGACAGAATATGTATGGCGAGATCGTCGCAAACTGCCAAGCCTACGTTGATCGCACCGGCGCGATTAATGGCAGAACGAATTTCACCATCCACACGGATCAGAGCGGAACCGTCACCGGCATTTCGGCGGGGAAGGGTCCGACCGACGAGCAGGGCGAGGCTTACATCGACCTGATGAACGCCACCATGGACCGACTCGAGCCGCTCTGCCTAAAAGCCTACCGTGATATCGCGCGTGAGATGCACCGCAAGGTGGCCGCACACCCGCGCATTGGTGTAAAGCTTCTACACCCGATTACGGGCGAGACTCTAAACATCGACACGCTAAAATAGCATCGACGCGCGCAGCGCTCTGCGGTGAGATCTCGGGTGCCGCTTCGGCCTCCTGCTTCCCGGTGGAAACACGGCAATACGCCCAGTACTGTATTGCGAGAGGGTGTGAGTTTTGGCGTTATGCTGCTGAAACTCCTAGTGCGAGTATCAGAGAAGCTCACAAACTGACGGCGCATCCTATGCGTTACCAGTGCATAGTCATCGAGGACCTCCGCGTTAGAGGAATGCTACCTAATAGAACATTGGCATGGTCGATTGCATACATACGGTTTTTCGAACTTCGTCGACAGACCTAGCTATAAATCGCGTATCTCAGGATCAACAGTCATCGTTGCCGATCGCCGGTTTCCGTCCTCAAAGATTTGTTCGGCATGTCGGCGTGTTAACGAATCACTCACCTTTCTCGTCGCGTCTGGCAACGTGAATCCTGTGGCGCGTCCCGACCGCGACCGCAACGTCGCGTACAATCTAGCACGATACCCAGAGAACTCACGCGCGGCAGCCTGAGGGGCCAATGGTCCAGCGTCGAGTAATCCTCGACGTGGTGGCCATGGCTGGGAAGCAGGAAGACGCTGCAAGTTTGGCTTCAGCGTCAGAACGGAATACCCGAATACGGGAAGAAGGGGGGGAACGAGACGGACGCTAGGTTTGCGGGCAAAACGTTGGTCCTGCGCGTCGACGAAGCGAGCGTGCAGGCCGATGCATCCACTTTCCTCGACGATCTCGCCGTTCTCACCGAAGCCCTGATTCGCCCCGTCCTCGTTGCGCCCGAACCGGCGGCTGCCCGTCACATCGTGCGCGCGCTCAATCGCAGCGCGAACACCGCCGTCGCTCTGAGCGGTTCCGACGCCGCGATGCTCCCGCACGCACCCGGCGGCATCGGCAGAATTCAAACCGGCATCCTCACCACGTTGCTCGACGCCGGATACGTTCCGGTGATCGAGCCGACCGGATTTTCCGTTTTTGCCGCCGGCGACGCGCCGCTCGCGGCGGATGAAGTCGCGAGCGCGATCGCGCTCGCGATCGAGGCGGTGCGCGCGATCTTCTTTCACGCGTTGGGCGGCGTTCCCGATCCGCAAACCGACGCGCTCATCGCCGAGCTGACGCCGAGCGAAGCGCTCGAGCTCGCGCAAGACGCGCGCGTCGCCGAAGATTTGCGCGACGTGATCCGCGCTGCGGCGCTGGGGGTGCGCGGCGGTTTGCCGGTCGCGCAGATTCTCGACGGACGCGTTCCGCACGCGACGATCGTCGAGCTGCTGACCGCGCAGCACGTTGGAACGCGCGTCACGGGCAGCATTACGCTAGCGGCTTAGGGACAACCGCTCGGGGTGCCGTTGATGGCGGCGATGCGCGCACCCGGGCTCGGATGCGCGTACAAGAACAACGTCGCGGAGAGCTCGGGACAGACTTCTTCGATGTGCTGATCGGCCTCGCGAACGAGCGCGCGCACGGCGGCAACGCGATCGTGGTTTAAGCGAACCGAATACCGGTCGTTGTCCAGATCGTAGGATCGCAGCGACGCGTTACGCACGGGCACCGCCAGGAGATAGATCAACGCGAGCAGCGCGCCGACGAGCGCTAAACGCGAGAGCGGATCGTCGTCGCGCCGAAAACCGATGCGATCCGCGATGACGACGGCGAGCGCCGAGAAGACGATCACGATACCGCCTTCGATCAGCGCGATATAGATCGGATCGCCCAAGACGATTTCGCCGATCGCGATGCCCGCCAAGAACAGTACCTCGGGCGGCGAGTTCCCCGCCACCAGCGTATCGGTGAGCACCAGGCGCCGCGAGGCACCCAGCCCGATGACGACGGCGCGATCGACCGGCGAACTGTTGGATTGCTGTACGAGCACGGGCAATCCGGGGAGGCCGGCGCGATCGGCGGCGGCGTTGAGCTGCGCGCCCAGCGCGCCGGTGACCGGCGCCGGCGCGCCGGATCCCGGAATCTGAAAGTACGGACTCGCGAACGACCAGGCTAGACTCACCGCAAGGATGACCACGATCGTGTAGATATACCATTGGTGCGTTCGCTCGACGAGCGACAGCACGAGCGCGGCGAGCAGTCCCGCGACGACCATCGCCAGAATCGTGTGCCCTATCCAAAAGAGCGCCCAGACGCGCGTGAGTTCGACCGACAGGCCCATGACGCGCTCGACGCGATAGAGATAAAACGCCGGCAGCAGCGCGGCGCAACGCGCGATGAGGCCGAGGATCGCACCGAATGCGAAGCGCACGCCCCATTCGCTGCCGACGTGTCGTCGCAGCCGGTCGCGAACCGCGGCCGCGCGTCCGGTGCTCCAAAAGTATGCGAGCGCGACGACTTCGAACAGTGCCATCGCAAGCCAACCCGGCAACGTCAAGTGCACGAGGCGCACTGCCGCTTCCTGGCGCGTCGGGTCGACCAGCACGATCGCGGGTTGCGTCAATAGCGCATGCGCCGAAATGGCGTCGACGCGATGGTCGAGTTCGTTCGGCCGGTCGACGGCGGCAAGGGCGGGTGCCGGCGACGCGAAAAAAATCGCTACGAAGACGAATCCGAGCAGGATGCGGCGCGCGTCGAAAGCCATCGTCCGGGGCTTCGCGATGGTCTCGTTTCGGCCTCTGCTGCCACCGACGCGTACCTCCCTGGAGAATCGACGAACGAAACCCGATTGCGACCGCTGCGTTTGCTGTGATACATCGCGCCGTCGGCGAGTTCGAGCAAGTCGTTCGACGTCGTCGCGTCGTGCGGAAAGGTTGCGACGCCGATGCTGACCGTCATCGTTTCGGGTACGGCGAACTCGTGACGCCGAACCGCCTCGAGAAATCGCTGCGCGCGCTCCACGGCGCCGCTCTTGCTCGCATGACGGATGAGCGCGCAAAACTCGTCGCCGCCGTTACGTGCCGCACTATCGCTTCCGGGCGCGAGATGCGCTTTGAGGAGTCTTGCCATCGTTTGAAGCACGGCGTCGCCGGCCGGATGACCGTATCGGTCGTTGACGGCCTTGAAGCAATCCGTATCGACGAACCACAGCGAAACGATGCGTTCGGCGGCTGCCGGTTCCATGCGCGCCAGCTCTTCGTGAAGCTGCCGGCGAAAGGCCCGCGGCGATAGCAAACCCGTCAAGCCGTCGTGCGTGGCGTCGATACGATCGGATTCGCGTTCGATCGCCGTCGCATACGGAACCGCCGCCGCTTCGATTGCCTCGACGAGCGCGTCGTCGTCGAATGCAGCGGCTGCCGACGACGACGCATAGACGACGGCGCGCACGTCGCCGTCGCAGAGCGGAACCGCGGCGGCGAAGCGGTCACTCGGGAGCAGCGCACCGTCACCGTAAGACACCACGCGGCACCGCGAAGTCGCGGCCCGCGCAACCATTGCGCTCGCGTCGTCGCGCCGCAGCCGCGTGTGGCGAAAATGCTCGCTGCGCGAGCCGCTGCCGTACGCACACGCGAGCTCGTCGCCGACTGCCGTGAAGACTAAGATCGAGTCGACGCGTGGCTCGAGCGCGCGCACGCGTTCGTCGAGCACGGCAAGCACCGCCGCGCTCGAACGTCGCGCGGCACGGGCAAGCGCGTTCGCGGATTCGCGAAGCCATCGCTCGCGACGCAACGCGCGCGACTGCTCGCGCAGCGTAGCAGCCAACGCGTTTGCGCGGAACTGGCTAAGGCCGAGGAGCGCTAGCAACGAGCCCGAAGTGACCCACGGTACGAACGACGTCGTCGCAAACACGCCACGGGAGAGTGCCCTTATTCTCGACCCGCAGGACTGGGATGCGTTTCGCGCGTTGAGCCACGCCGCGCTCGACGACGCACTCGACTATCTGCAAAGCGTGCGCGAACGCCCGGTATGGCAGCCGGTCCCCGACGCCGTAAAGTCGCGCCTGCGCACCGAGCTGCCGCTCGATCCGGCTCCCCTCGACGACGTGTACCGCGAATTCGTCGAAAACATCTTGCCGTATCCGACCGGAAACATCCATCCCCGCTTCTTCGGGTGGGTGCACGGCAGCGGTACCCCGACCGGCGCGCTCGCCGATCTCCTGGCGGCGACGATGAACTCGAACGTCGGCGGCCGCGATCACGGCGCCGTCTACGTCGAACGCCAAGTCGTCGAGTGGTTTCGCGAGCTCTTCGGGTTTCCGAGTACGTCTAGCGGCGTGCTGACCATCGGCACGTCCGAAGCAAACCTCATCGCGGTCGTCGTCGCGCGCACGCGTGCGTGCGGTGCGGCAATCCGCGAAACCGGCCTGTTCGGCGCCGAACGTTTGGTGGGGTATGCGTCGACGGCGACGCACGGATGCGTTCGGCGAGCGTTCGAGATCGCGGGATTCGGCAGTGCTTCGCTGCGCGTTTTGCCGGCGGACTCGCTTCATCGAACCGATCCCGCGGCAATGCAGCGCGCGATCGAAGCTGATCTCGCGCAGGGGCTGGTTCCGTTCCTGATCGTCGGCAACGCCGGCAGCGTCGACGTCGGGGCGATCGACCCGCTCGACGCGCTCGCCGATCTCGCGGCTCGTTATCGGCTATGGTTTCACGTCGACGGTGCGTTCGGCGCGACGGCGATTCTTGCACCCAGCGTTGCGCCGCTGCTGCGCGGCATCGAACGCGCCGACTCGATCGCCTTCGACTTTCACAAATGGCTGCACGCGCCGTACGACGCCGGTTGCGTTCTCGTGCGCGACGGCGAGGTGCACCGCGCGACCTTCGCGTCGACGCCTTCGTACCTCACCCGCATGCCGCGCGGATTGGCGGCGGCGACGCCCTGGTTTACCGATTACACGATCGACCTTTCGCGCAGCTTCCGCGCGCTCAAGGTGTGGTTCGTGGTCAAGGAACACGGTGCGCGGCGTCTCGGTGAGGCTATCGCGGAAAACGTGCGTCAGGCCAAGCGGCTGGGCGAACTGATCGACGCCGATGACGCATTCGAACTGCTCGCGCCGGTTCAGCTCAACGTCGTCTGCTTCCGGTACCGCGTTCCGGGATACGGCGACGCCGAACTCGATCGCTTTAACGACGATCTCGTGATCGCTCTGCAGGAGAGCGGAGTTGCGGTTACCTCGTCCACGATGGTCGCCAATAAGCGCGCGATTCGGGTCAACATTACGAATCACCGCACGCGCGACGACGATCTCAGCCTTCTCCTGGACTCCCTAAAGGAAATCGCTGCCGGCATGCTTTAAGGAGCGGGATGCAATGCGCTCGAGCGTTTGTGACGCTGACCTTTCTGCTATTCGCCGTTTTGCCGGCACCGGCGGCGCCGCAAGCCGCGAAACCTTTCGTACTCGTGCCCTACGCCGAGCCGCAGAGCAGCGATCCTTTCGCGGCCGGGGTTTCCGACGATCTGACCAAAGGCCTTACGGCGCAAGGCGTTCCCTTCAAAACGATCGATCCCATCTATCATCTGGAAGCTGTTGCCACTGCCGCAAAGCTTTGCGCGGATAATGACGCGCGCGGTCTGTTGGTACCCGAGGGTCGATATCAGCAGACGGTCAAAAGAACGTTCGCCCCGTTCGTCGGGACCATTACGAAATACCCAACGCACGCCGACTTTCGTCTCGACGTCGTCGGGTGCGACGGCACCGTCCGTTGGAGCACGACGGCGAGCAACGAACAATCGCGCACCGGCGTTAGCGGAATCGGCCTCAACAATCTCGGATCGGTCGTCGACGCAGCGTTCCGCTCGGCGGTTGCCGATGCGACGCGTTCCTTATCTACGGCGACCTTACCCGAAGATTCGCCGGCAGCCGCACCCGCGGCCGCGCCGCCAATCGCTTCCGGCGTGCCCGCAGCCGCTTCCGTCACGTATTTGCTGGTGCCGGTCGAACAGCCCGGCATGGCCGATCCCAGTGCGCCCGACATCACGCACTCAATGCTCGTGCGATTGCAGCAGCGCAAACTCGACGTCAAAGCCGGTATGCCGATCGATCATCTGACGGCCGTCGCCGACGCGCAGAAACTTTGCAGCGCTAGCGGAACGCAAGCGATCGTCGTTCCAAGCGTGCGCATCGAGCAATCGTCGTATTCGGGCCGGTCTCACGCGCAGCTCGTCGTGACGTCGTTAAGCTGTGCTGGGAAAATCCTCGCGCGCGGGGTCGCCGAATCCGACATCGGTCATCACAGCATCACGAACTTCAGCGCGTCGGCGGTGGACGTGGCAGAGAGAGCGATGGATCCGGCGCTCGACATGCTCTTCCCGAGCACCGTCAGTCACTAAGGATCGACGTCGGAGACGTCGTCGCTCTTGGGCGGCAACGGACGCGCGGGAACCCCGGCGACGCGCTGACCCGGCGGAACGTCGCGAGTGACGACCGAGCCGGCTCCCGTCGACGCGCCGTCGCCGATCGAGAGCGGCGCGACGAGCGAACTGTTGGAACCGATGAAGGCGCCTTTCCCGATGACGGTCGGATTCTTGTCCTTGCCGTCGTAGTTGCACGTGATCGTTCCGGCGCCGATGTTCGCGTCCTCGCCGACGACCGCGTCGCCCAGATACGTCAGATGGCTTGCTTTTACGCCGGGTGAGAGTTTCGACTTCTTAATCTCGACGAAGTTGCCGACTTTTACGCCGTCACCAAGCACCGTATCGTTGCGCAGATGTGCGTAGGGACCGATGGTCACGTCGTTGCCGATCGCGCTGTCGACGACCACGCTCTCGCGAATTACGACGTTGTCGCCTACGCGTGCGTTGGAGAGCCGGCTGTTGGGGCCGATGACGCAGTGGTCGCCGATCTCGGAAAGCAATCCGATCGACGTATTCGGATAGATGACCGTGTCGCGGCCGATCGTCAGCTCCGGTTCCAAATAAGTTACGTCGGGATTGACGATCGTCACCCCCTCGCGCATGTGCTTCGCGCATAGACGCGCGTTCATCTCGCGCCGCGCCTCCGCCAGCTCGACGCGATCGTTGACGCCCAGAACGTTGCGACGGTCGGCGCACTGAACCGGCACGACCCGGCGGCCCCGTCCGACGAAATCGGCGACCGTATCGGTCAGATAATATTCCTTTTGAGCGTTGTCGTCTTTTAGGCGGGTGACGGCGTCGCGCAGCAACGCTTCGTCGAACGCGTAGAGTCCGGCGTTCATCTCGTCGATCGCCATTTCCGCAGCCGACGCGTCGCGAACTTCGACGATGCGCTCGACGTCGCGACCGCGGCGAACGACGCGGCCGAAGTTCGAGCTCAGCGGCATCTGCACGGTCACCATCGCCATCGCCGCATCGCCGTCGAGCGCGCCGGTAATACCGTGGAAGATGTCTTCATCCACGAGCGGCATGTCTCCGTAGGCGACGACGAGCCGGCCGCCGGTTTGCGCCGGAAGTGCGTCGAGCGCGATTTTCACGGCATGACCGGTACCGAGCTGTTGGGCTTGGAGAACGCCGCGCACGCCAAACTCGTCGATTCTCGGATGAACCTCGTCGTTGGTCACGACGACAATCTCGGAGATACCGGCAGCGTTGAGCGCCCGAAGGACGTACCAGAGCATGGGTCGCCCGCAGATTTCGTGCAGCACCTTCGTGCGCGCGCTCTTCATGCGCGTCCCTTTGCCCGCCGCCAAAACGATCGCGCGTATCATCAGCCCAGCACGTCCAGCGCCAGCCGCATGCGCCGCAGCGATTCGGTCTTGCCCAAGATCTCCATCGCGTCGAACAGCGGCACCGACGTTGGGCTGCCGGTGATCGCCACGTAATACAACCGTGCGACATCGCGGAAACGGCGCCCGTCGATGGCCGACGCTTTTTTGAGCTGCTCGCCGATCGCGGCTTGATTCCACCTCGGATCGTCGAGACTCGCCAGCTCTTCTTGCGCGGCCGTCAGCGCCAGCTTCGCTTCCGATTCGTCGAGTTTAGGAACGTGCAGATCGGATTTCGCAAGCTCGGGCCGCTGCGCGAAAAACGCGACCAGCGGCGCAAAGTCGGCGAGCGTTTCGATGCGCGCTTGCGCGATCTCGGCTATGCGCTCGCGCGCGCCCCGCGGGATCGCTTCGGGCCACCGATAACCCGAGCTCTCGAGCAGCGCCATAAACTCCGAAACGGTATGACGGCGAATGTGCTGCCCGTTGAGCCAGCGCAACTTCTCCAAATCGAAGACGGGGCCGCCCGGCGATAGGTGCGCGATATCGAAACGCTCGCACATCGCTTCGAGCAGCGACCCCGGCGTGGTCATGGTCAACAGCGAATCGTCGTTGCGCGAATCGACGAGCATCCCGAGAAAGTGCAGCAGCGTTTCGGGCAGATACCCGTTTTCGCGATAGTAGAGAATGCCGGTCGGATTCTTTCGCTTGCTGAGCTTGCTCTTGTCGGGGTTGCGCAGCAGCGGTAAATGGCACAGCTGCGGTGCCTGCCAACCGAAATACTGGTAGAGCAGCAGATGCTTTGGAACCGAGCTGATCCACTCTTCGCCGCGAATGACGTGCGTGATCTCCATGAGGTGATCGTCGACGACGTTCGCGAGATGGTACGTGGGAAAGCCGTCGGACTTCACGAGCACCTGCATGTCGACGGTCTTCCACTCGATTTCGATGCGACCGCGCAGCATGTCGTCGAAGACGCAAGCGCCCGACGACGGTACGCGCATGCGAACGACGAAGGTCTCGCCGGCGGCGCGCTTCCGTTCGACTTCGTCTGGCGACAGCGTCGCGCACAAACCGTCGTAGCGCGGCGGCTGCTGCGCGGCGCGCTGCGCAACCCGCATCTCCTCGAGGCGCTCGGCCGTGCAGAAGCACCGAAACGCGTGTCCGTCTCGGAGTAAGCGCTCGACGTGCTCACGATAGATCTCGGTTCGTTCGCTCTGGCGATACGGCGCGTGCGGCCCGCCGGTATCGGGTCCTTCGTCCCACGAGAGTCCGCACCAGTGCAGCGCTTCGAAGATCGCGCGTTCGCTCTCGGCCGTGCTGCGCACTTGGTCGGTGTCTTCGATGCGCAAGAGAAAATCGCCGCCGTTTTTCTTGGCGAAACAGTAGTTCACGAGGCCGACGTAGGCCGTGCCGACGTGCGGGTCGCCGGTCGGCGACGGTGCGATTCTGGTTCTAACGCGCACGAAGTTCGCTTAGCCGACGAGCTCGCGGCGCTGGCCGCACTCTCTCTCGACGAAGTCGACGATTTCTTGTAAGGGCGCTCCGGGCGTGAAAATCGCGCGCACGCCAGAGGCCTTGAGGGACTCCGAATCCTCCGGCGGAATCGTTCCGCCGCCAAAAAACACGATATCACCGGCGCCTTGCGCCTTGAGTTGTTCGACGACCATCGGGAACAGCGTCATGTGCGCGCCCGAAAGGATCGAGAGCCCGATACCGTCGGCATCTTCTTGTATCGCGGTCTGCACGATTTGCTCGGGCGTCTGAAAGAGGCCCGTATAAATGACTTCCATACCGGCGTCGCGCAGCGCCCGCGCGATGACTTTGGCGCCGCGGTCGTGACCGTCGAGGCCTGCTTTAGCGATGACGATTCGTAAGGGTCGTGCCGGCATTATTGCTTTCCGTAGCGGAATTAGTGGTTTGCGAACGGCTCAAGCGCAGCGCTTCCTCGAGCTTGCGCTTGACTTCAGAGAGCGTGCGCCGCACGCGGTGACGTTCGATGTCGGTTCTCCACGGCATAAATTCTATCTCTCTTTCCTGGAGCCCCTAAAAGACACTCCGCTCAGTGTAACGGCCGTACACCGCAACCATCGCTTCGACGATCTCGCCTTCGGTGCAGTAGGCGTTCACGCAGTCGATCAGATGCGGCATCAGGTTATCTTTGGGATCGCGACAGGCGCGCTGTAGACGCTCGAGCGTGGCTGCCACAGCCGCTCCGTCGCGATTCTTGCGAACGTCCTGGACCGAGCGAGCCTGCGCGCGTTCGGTCTCCTCGGTGATTCGCAATAAATCGATGTCTCGCTCGTCGCCATCCTTGACAAACGCGTTGACGCCGACGATGACGCGCTCCTTGTTTTCGATCGATCGCTGGTAGCGATAGCTCGCCTCGGCGATCTCCTTTTGGAAGAATCCCGCTTCGATGGCTTCGACCACACCGCCGTACTGGGCGATTTGATCGAAATACGCCTCGGCTTGGCGCTCCATCTCGTCGGTAAGCGCTTCGACGTAATACGACCCGCCGAGCGGATCGACCACGTTCGTCACGTTCGTTTCGTACGCAAGTACTTGTTGCGTGCGCAGCGCGATTTCGACGGATTTTTCGGTCGGAAGCGCGAGCACTTCGTCCATCGAGTTGGTGTGCAGC